>JAFTHO010000062.1 GCA_017457385.1 Clostridia bacterium
CACACGCCGTTTCAGTGGGAGGCTTTTGACACTCAGGAAAACATCTCTCAAAAGCAGGCGTATATGAGACAAAAGCTCCGCAACAAAAACATTTCGTTGTCATGGCACGACTACGAGTCTTCTACTCTGGAGGCTGTTTTTGCCCGTGGTGACCGCAGGTTGGCTGACGTTATCGAGCAGGCATACAAAAACGGTGCAAAATTTGACGGCTGGACAGAACATTTCAGATTTGATGCATATATGCAGGCATTTGAACAGTTTGGTCTTGACTATAAACAATATCTCCGCCAACGTGACGAAGATGAGATTTTGCCATGGGACTATCTTGATATGGGTGTTGACAAAGCATTTTTGCTGAGAGAAAAACACAAGGCTTATCAGGCAAAATGCACGCTGAGTTGCAACAAACAATGCAATGCCTGTGGCTTGCAAAAAGAGGGGTTGTGCAATGTTAATCGTTAAATATACAAAAACAGACAGTGCGTGCTACGTTTCTCACGTGGATACTTTGCGCACGATAAACCGCACTTTCAGCCGTGCAGACGTAGAGGTGGATTATTCTGAGGGTTTCAATCCGCATATGCTTGTTTTCTTTTCTCCGCCAAATGCAGTTGGTGTCGAAAGTGAGTGCGAATATTTTGCAGTTTCAACAAAAGACGACAACGATTTTGTTGGCAGATTCAACAAAAATGCACCACAGGGTTTTGTTGCCCAAAAAATGTGGGTGGCAGACAAAAACCCAAACCTTGCCAAAGAAATCACACGTGCGCAATATGAGATAACAGGTTTTGGCATTGGCAAAGCAGGTGTTGACCGCATTTTGCAGATGGAGGAGTTTAACGTCAGTTTTAAAGACAAAAACGGCGAAAAAACAAAAGACTACAAAAGTTTTGTCATTGACGTAAAAATTGTTGGTGACGACAGCATTTGCGTCACCCTCAAATTTGGCAACGAAAACCTGCGTCCGGACAGATTTATCGATGGCCTCAACCAAAATTTTGGTTTGCCAAAAAAAGACTACAAAATCACCAAGAAAAAAGTTTTTGTTGACGACGTTGACGTCGACGACTTTCTTGACAAATTTGTGAAATAAAATATCCTCTCGCGAATACAATTTCGTGAGAGGTTTTTTTATGCAAAATTGTTTTTCAAAAAGTGTTTCGCAGGTGCTTGGCGAACTTGGCACAAGTGCAAAAGGTCTGGATGAAATTACAGTTCAAAAAAGGCTTGACGAGTGTGGAAAAAACCAGCTTGTGCAAAAAAAATCAAACGGACTGATCAGGCTTTTTTTGTCGCAGTTTGCAGACGTCATGGTGATTATGCTTGTTGCCGCCGCAGTTGTTTCTGGCGTGCTTGCATATCTGTCAAAAGACACCCACGAACTTTTTGATACCATAATTATCGTTTTTATCATTTTTATCAATGCAGTGGTGGGGTTTGTTCAGCAATATCGTGCGGACAAGGCTATCGAGCAACTCAAAAAAATGTCTGTTGGCAAAACAAAGGCAAAGCGAGACGGAGTTGTAAAACTTGTGGACAGCACCCTGCTTGTGCCTGGTGACGTGGTGCTTTTGGAACAAGGGGATATGATACCTGCCGATTGCCGTATAATATCATGTTCAAACCTTGCGTGCGACGAGTCTTCTCTCACGGGCGAGTCAACTGCGGTTGTCAAAAATGCAGAGGTTATACTGCAAAAAAACACCCCTGTTGCAGACGTAAAAAATATGGTGTTTTCGTCATGTTTTGTCACGGCAGGCTCTTGCGAGGCTGTGGTTGTGTCAACGGGTATGGACACGCAAATTGGCAAAATTGCAACCATGCTTGACGATCAGCAGACGGTGGATACTCCTTTGCAAAAAAATCTTGACAAACTTGGCAAGGTGCTTTCTTTTGTCGTCATTGCCATTGCCGTGGTCATTTTTGCAATAGGTGCATTTTTAAAGGGTACGCCACTCGTGCAAAACTTTATGTCGTCCGTTGCCATTGCCGTTGCCGCCATACCAGAGGGGTTGCCTGCCGTTGTCACAATAATTATGGCAATGGGTATGCAAAAAATGAGCAAAAGCAAGGCAATAGTGCGCAAACTGCACGCAGTAGAAACTCTTGGCAGTTGCAACTATATCTGCACGGACAAAACGGGCACTCTCACTCAAAACAAAATGCAGGTGGTCGAGGTGTGGTCACATTGTGGCACACGCCATTTTGCAAACTGCATGCACTTTTGCTCTTCGGTAAAAGGGGACTTTGGCAGTTTTGTTGGCGACCCTACCGAAGTTGCTATCAAAAACTATATATATCAAAACAACGTTGCCGTTGACGATGGCGTTGTTTCGGCACAAAAAGAGTTTGACTCTGTGCGCAAACTTATGACGGTGTGTGCAGATGACAAAATCTGCTATACAAAAGGTGCACCCGACCTGCTTGTGAGCAAATGTGCATACGTGCAGATTGACGGCAAAGTTTTGCCTTTGGACCGAAATTTTAAAAAGCAAATTCTCACACAAAACTCAAAAATGGCATCGCAGGCACTCAGGGTAATTGGTTTTGCATACAAACAAGGCAATGTTATGGACGAAAAAGATATGGTGTTTGTGGGGTTGTGTGGCATGGCAGACCCGCCTCGTCCGCAGGTGTATGACGCAGTAAAGCAATGCAAAAAAGCAGGCGTCACCACCGTTATGATAACGGGTGATCACAAACAGACTGCATTTGCCATTGCAAAAAACCTTGGCATTGCAGATGACACAAATCAGGTTGTCACGGGCGAACAACTTGACGAAATGACACCAAAGCAATTTTCAAAAACTGCAAAAACCTGTCGTGTATATGCAAGGGTCACGCCAAGGCACAAAAATCTGATAGTTAAAGAATTGCAGTCACAAGGCAACGTGGTTGCAATGACTGGCGACGGCATAAACGATGCACCTGGGATAAAAAGTGCAGATATCGGCATTGCTATGGGTGTTAGTGGCACAGACGTCACAAAAAACGCATCGGATATGATTGTTGCGGACGACAACTTTGCAACCATAGTGCTTGCAGTAAAAGAGGGTCGTCGCATTTTTGCAAACATAAAAAAGACCATACATTTTTTTCTTGCAACAAATCTGGCAGAAGTGCTTGCTGTGTTTTTTACTTCGGTGTTTTTTCCTCAGTATACGTTTTTGCTGTCATCGCAATTGTTGTGGATAAATCTCGTGACGGACAGTTTTCCGGTGCTGGCACTTGGCACCGAAAGGGAAGAAAAAGACGTTATGTCACGCAAACCGCAAAAATCAACTCAAAACGTTTTTGACAAACAATCGGTTTTGTCCGTTTGTCTGTTTGGTGTTGCAATCACAGTTTTGTCACTGGTTACTTTTTTTGTGTCACTTAAACAATATGGCAATCTTGTTGCAAGCACAATGACCTTTTTCGTCATTTCTTTTGCAGAGCTGTTTCATGCACTCAACGTCAGGAGCGACAAATTTTCGCTGGCAAAGGTGGGGTTGCTTTCCAACAAACCGCTTGTTGCAACAATAGTCTGCGGTGTGGCTGTCAACGTTGCAGTCACCCTCAGCCCTGTGTTGCAAATGGCACTTGGTATAACGGGTTTGTCTTTTGGTCAATGGATGGTTGTGTTTGCAACTTCGCTTGCAATCATCCCCGTTGGCGAAGTGTATAAATTTGTTTTGCGCAAAAAACAAAAAGGTGGGTAACAATCTGCCCACCACTTTTTTTGCTCTTTATTTTTTGGTGCTTTGGTTGTATAATAAAAATATAAAAGTATCAGTTTGTGTTTTGTCGTTAGGCAGATGGGGAGTGAAATATTGTTTGTATCCTTGCGCGCGTGCGTGCGTATGCGTGTACGCGTATATATTAAAGAGTGGTTTTTTATATTTAAAAAGACAAAAAAAGAGGTTTTTTCGCCTCTTTTTTTTAATTTAAAAATTTTAAAAATTTTGTCAAAAAACGTTTGTACAAATCAAAATTTTGTGTTAATATATAGGTCCACTCGCCAAACGAGCTTGTGCAAACAAGGTCAAAAGCAAGTGGCAACAATACACTTTTTAGCAGATAATTGCAAGCGCAAAATAAGGACGCTTGTTTGTGCGCCTGTGAGTGTGACTTGAGTGGTTTAAAAGTCAACTTTAGATCACAAAAAGTTCTCAAAAAATTTTGAAAAAAAATTTTTAAAAAAGTGTAAAAAATTGTTGACACCGCCAAAAATTGGTGGTAATATGATTAGGCTGTCGCGCAAGTGATAGCGGAAATGGAGATTGACAAGAGAATAAGCAAACGAAAAGAAACACAGTCAATAAATTTAGGATAAACCAGCGGTTAGAAATAACCGAAGTTTTAAGTCAGATTAAACTCAAGAGTTTGATCCTGGCTCAGGA
>JAFTHO010000063.1 GCA_017457385.1 Clostridia bacterium
ATATTTTGGCTTGTGAAAAGCCCTGACTTGCCTTCCACAAACTTTGCCATTGTTGTTGTGTGAGTTTGCCTTTGAGAGCATCGCCCATTGGCACGCCTGCAACAGAGCAGATAGACCTTTGAGCAAGTGATGCTGCAGACATTTCAAGCGAAAATACTGCACAACTGTATTTTTCGTTGAGTGCGGCATGCTCGATCATATTCATTGCCAAAGACGTTTTACCCATACCAGGACGACCCGCTATGATGATTAGCTCGCCTGCGTGAAAACCGTTTGTCTCTTTGTCAAGAGTGCGAAAACCAGTTGGTATGCCTTTGAGCGAATCGGGATTTTTTTGGATTTGCTCAAACTTGCCCCAAACCTCTGAAATGCTGTTGAACAAAGGTTGCAACTCGCCAGGTGCACTTTGTGCGCTGAGTTTGTAAATTTTACCCTCTGCATAGGCAAGCATTTTTTCGGCATCTTCGGCAGAAAAAGCCTGCTCGATAATTTCGCTTGATGCCTTGATGAGACTGCGGTTTGTAGCATGTCTTTTTACAATCTCAAAATAATATTTCCAGTTAGCGGCAGATGGTACCGTACTGTTGATTTCTGAAAGATAGCCGATATTGCCGATTTCTGCCATAGTGCCAAGACGAGTGAGTTCGTCTGCCACAGTAACAAAATCGACAGGGCTGTGAGCGAGGACAAGATTTTTCATTGCCTCGAGTATTTTTTTGTGTTGCTCGATATAAAAGTCGTCTTCAGAAAGATTTGACAAAATCTCCATAGCCGCTTCGTCGTCAAGCAAAATACAACCCAACAAACTTTGTTCGGCCTCTCTGCTGTAAGGCAAAATTCTTGCGTTTGCAGCAGTTTTATTCCCTTTGTTTTTGGTATTTTCTGCCATAATTCACCACTATAAAAAAGTTTATATATGATTATAACAAAATACATATGTTTTTTCAAGTTAATTTTGCTATTGCATACACAAAAATACCCCAAAAATAAGCGGTTTTTATATATACAAATTTTTTGTATAAAAATACAAAACCGATTTTTTTGTCGAAAAGGCTAAATTTTGACTCATTTTTGCCCTTTTGACTGTTGAAAAACAGGTTTGTCCACACGAGTTATCCACTTATCCACAATGTTATCCACACTTTTGTGGATTTGTGTGTAATTTTATCCATTTTTTAAATCTGGCATTTTATGCTTGACAAATTGTATACGTTTGTGCTTGGGGCAAAAATCCATCAGGTTTTTGTTCTCGTTTTTTTGCACCTTTGACCACAATTTTGTCCACTTTGGCATAATTGTCGGTGCGCAAAAGTTTTGTATGCAGGGTGCGTCCGTGTTTTGTCGCCACAAGATAACCTTTGCTCTCAACGCCATCCACAGGGTTTTGCAGACAAAAACTGTCTTCTTCAAAAGTCACTTTGTCGGCATAGTCGCCATTGCGGTCGACAAAAACCACCTCTTGCGCTTTGGTTTTCTTTTCCACCACAGACAAGGTTTTGTACTCCACCTCACTTTGCACGCCATACACCCACACCTTTGCACTTTGTCCGTCACACTTTGCTTTTATATATATCTTTTCGTCCGTGTTGTTTGCAAACACAAGGTCTGCACCGTTGTCGTTGACCATGGCGTCAAAACTTGGCTTTATATAGTTGCTTTTTAGCGTGTGTCTGTGCCACTCGGTCACGTCAAGCCCCGCAAGCAACAGGGCGTTGTAAAGCGTCGTGGATGCCTGACACACCCCTCCGCCAACACCATCCACATATTTGCCGTTGAGTATAACTTTTGCCTGTTTGTATCCATTTTGCATGGTACGTTTGCCAACAACCTTGTTGAAAGACACACTCTCACCCACACCCACAACCATGCCGTCAAACTTTGACAATGCAAGGGCAATGTTGTCTTTTCTGTTTTGGGTGCTGTTTGCACAGTTTGTTTCAAAAAACGACCTGAGTGCAGTTTTGTTTTTGTTGTCTGCAACACTTGTTGCCCTTTCAACCGCAGTTGGCACCTGCAAAACAAATTTGTTTTGTGTGGCAAGTTTTTTGACAATGTCACTGCACAGTTTTGCCATATCCACACGCACACCGTCACGGCCTGGTGTGTAGTCAAACGGGTTTTGCCACGAGGTATCAAAAACAATATTGCTGTCAATTTTTGCCACGTTTGCAAAACTGCATATATCGTCAAACACTTTGTCTATACCAACAAGCAAGTATTTCACGGCAACGTCTGCCCCAAAACCATGCGCCTGCACCATTTTTGCCAACTCTGCCTTTTGTTTGCCGTCAAGCCAAAAACCACGTCTTTCAAGCGCAGACAGAGTATCGTGGTCACGTTTGTCATACACAACCTTGCTTTGGTCGTATACAAAAGTTTTGTCGTTGCACACAAAGGTGATGTGCACGCCCTTTTGATTTGCACTTGCATTTTTTGGCAAAAAACAAACGGTGCTCACAAGGAACACCGTCAAAATTGCAATATAAAAAATTTTAGACTTCAATTTTCAACTCCTGATAGCACGCAGGCGCAAGAGTCATGTATTTTGGTCTGTTGTCTTCTATCGGTTCACGATGAAAGTCGCTTCCACCAGTTTTGAACAAACCGTATTTGTCTGCCAGCCTGCCGTATTTTTCCTTGTCTTCGTTAGTATGAGAAAAATACTCCGATTCGATACCGTCAAGCCCTGCCTGCGCAAGCTGAGACACAAACAAATCTGCCTGCTCATAGTCAAGGTCAAGGCTGTAAGGATGGGCAAGCACCGCTTTGCCACCAAACCTTTTGATGAGTTTTACCCCTTCCTGTGGCGAAATTCGTTCTTCTTTTACGTAGGCTTTTTTGCCAAAACCAAGATATTCGTCAAAAGCGTGATTGACAGAAAGGCAATATCCCTTTTGAACAAGCACCTTTGCAATGTGACTGCGCCCCGTTGTCGTGCCAGTTGCAAACACCTTTACCTCGTCCATAGTGATTTTAAGCCCAAGTTTGTTGAGTTTTGCAATCATTTTGTTGTTGCGCACTTCTCTCAGCTCTCTCAGACGTTTGAGTTCTTTTATAAAACCCTTGTTGCGGTAGTCTACGTTGTAGCCAAGCACGTGAACTTCTCTGTCACCCATGGTAGACAGTTCTACACCAGCAAGCACCTGCAACCCGATTTTTTTGCCATATTCTTTTGCAAACGCAACGCCATCGACAGTGTCGTGATCCGTGAGGGCAACAACGTCCAGTCCCAACCTTTTTTGTCGGTCGAGCACATATTCTACGCTAAAGTCTCCGTCACTTATGTTGCTGTGTAAATGCAGGTCGCATTTTGGCAAAAAATCTTTCATAAAAAAATTATAAAGCAAATTTTTTACTTTGGCAAACGTATATCTGTTTTGACAAGGCAAATTAACAAAATTTTGCACAATAAATATTGTTGTTTTTTAGAAAAGGTCTTTATTTATCCTTTTGGTCGTGTTATAATATTTTATAGTTATGGTATAAATTTATGGAGGTAACAC
>JAFTHO010000064.1 GCA_017457385.1 Clostridia bacterium
AGATGAGCAAGGGATATTTTCAGCAATAAAAATTGCCATAGTATTTTAGCAAACCATGGCAATTTTGGCAACTGTTTTTTGTTATGTAAATTAAATAATTTTAGAAAATTTGCGAAGGTCTTTGTCTTCACCGCACAAAACGATTTTGTCGCCTGCCTGCAACACAAATTCGCCTGATGGAGAAGAAGTGACTTTTTGGTCACGGTTTACAAGCAAAACAGTGAGGCTGTATTTGTTGCGGATTTTGAGTTCGATGAGAGATTTGTTCGTCCAGTCTTCTGGCGCCTCTATCTCGATGATTTTAAAGTTTGGTGCCAGCTCTGCAATCTCGACCATAGCAGGTGATGCCAAAAGAGTGCCAAGTTTGTGGCCTGTTTCCAACTCAGGAAAGACAACCATATCCGCACCGATTTTTTCCAGCACTTTGCTGTGTTGCATGCTTTGTGCCTTTGCAATGATATATTTTACACCCATTTCTTTGCACAACAAAGTTGCAAGTATGCTTGCCTCCATGTCGTGTGCAATGGCAACGACAACCACCTCGAAAGAAGATATGTCAATTTGTTTTAACGTTGGTTCGTCAAGGCAGTCGCCCACCATAGAGTGTGTGACGTGGTCTGCAATGTCTGCAACACGTTGTTCGTCAACGTCTACTGCCAAAACCTCTTTACCCAAAGAATAAAGTCTTTTTGCAACTGTTGTGCCAAAACGACCAAGGCCCAAAACGGCAAATTGTTTTGCATTAGGGATTGATTTCATAATTTTTCTCCTTAACCGATAACAAGTTTGCTATCAGGATATTTTATATGTGGTTTGTTTGTGTTTGCAAGGCTGTATACAACGCAAATAAAGCCCGCCCTGCCAAGATACATTAAACAAATAAGAACAAATCTGCCAAAAACAGACACACTTGAAGTTATGCCCGTTGTTACGCCAACGTTTGACAAGGCTGAAACGCACTCAAAAGTAAGGGCATGCAAACCAAATTCGCCATCGCTTATGCTCAAAAGCAAAAGGCTTGCGCATAAAGCAATAATGTAAAAAACAAGAATGCAAATTGCTTTGTTAAAAGTACGCACCGAAATGCTTCGCTTTCCAAGAGAATAATCGCCACCACCACTTACAGATGCTTTCATTGATGCAAGCAACACGACCAGCGTTGCAAGTTTTATGCCACCACCAGTTGACGCCGGAGCAACACCCACCACCATGAGCAATGTTGTCATTAAATAGGTGCCGGTTGACAAAGCGCCTTGGTCAATCGTGTTGAAACCTGCCGACCTTGACGTCATTGACTGAAAGAAAGACGCCATTATTTTTTGACCAACAGTAAGGTCTGCCATTGTAGCAGGATTGTTAAACTCTGCAACAAAAATATACCCTGCACCAACAACCAGAGCAATAATGCTTGAACCAACAATAACTTTTGTGTTGAACGTTATTCTTTCTTTTTAAGCACTCTGCTACGCACGTTCATTATAGTGGCACAGCCCATGCCACCACAAAAAATGAGTGTTATCGTAACAATATTAAACAATGGGTTTGTTAAAAACGGAGTCATACCCGTGCCACCCATAAGGTCAAACCCTGCGTTGCAAAATGCCGCAACACTATGAAAAATACTGCGCCAGATTGCAAGACCCGTTCCGCCTTCCATCGTGTTGAACACAGGAAAAACTGCAATTGCACCAAGCAACTCTATAACAAGTGCAGTAATGCCAACTGTTTTTACAAACCTTGCTATTTGCGAAAGATCGTTTGTGTTTAAACTTTCTGCAATAGAAAACTTGTCTTTTAGCGAAAGTTTTTTGCCAAGCAACAACAAGATGAGTGCCGCCATTGTCATAAAACCAAGACCACCCATTTGTATAAGCAAAAAAATAATTGCCTGGCCAAACCAGCTGAAGGTAGTAAAGGTGTCTACTACAGTAAGACCCGTTACGCAAACTGCACTGGTAGAAGTAAACAATGCCGTGGTGATGCCGATAGACTTGTTTTCCCACGTGGCAAAAGGCAACAGCAAAATTGCCGCGCCAAGTGCAATGAGTATAAGATAGCCGACCGCAATTTTTACCGTTGGGGTAAATGGTCTGCGTTTTTTAGATTTTTTTGCTACTTCCATATATAGTGATTATATCACTTTATGGCAAGTTGTGCAACAAAGTAAAATCAATCGTCTACGTTAACCACAATTTCAAACTCTATCTGCCGTGTATAGTCGGGATTTTGCTTTTGATAGTCATCCCATTTTTTGCCATATTTTTTATACATTGCGTCTGCCACGCCAAAAAAATCGCAGTTGATGTTTTTGCTTTTTTTAAAGGCTTTTGCAACAAGTTGCTCCGTCTGTGTTTTTACACTCTGTTTTATATGCTCGTCGATAAGTGATGGCAGTTGTGGCAAAAAGTCCATCACGTTGCCCGTCACGTCCGTTCTCATGCGACGCACCCTCATGTCCAGATTGTATTTTGCAAGTATTTTGTCCCCATCAAAAGACACGTCGGGACTCACTTTTTTTGACACAATGCCAACGGACACTTTGTCTTTTGTGCCAAGCACAGACTGTGCTTCATCCACCACAAAATTGTCGTACGTTTTGCTTGCCGTCAGCATGACAAAACCACGTGTTTCGTCATTGTCCAAAACGTCCACAAAATATCCGTCTTTAAACACACTCAGTTTTGAGCAATCGTATACACCCGTCTTTTTTTGACTGTCTTTGTTTTTGTTGACTTTGTCGTTGCCATCGTTTACAAAAGCAACCTTGCTGAGATATGACGTTTTGCTGTGCCTTGTTTGTCTTTCTACAAAATTGTGCAACACGTTGCTTGTGCTGTTTGTTTTTTTGCCTGATTTTTGAATTATCGTCTGCAAGGCAAAAGACACCATGCTGTCCACCGGCGAGGTTGACTCAAAAATCTTTTTTGCACTCCCCTCACACGTTGCAAGAGTGACGCCGTCTTTAAAGGCATCGGACATGATAAAATAACTCAAAATATGCTTCAGCTCCTGATTGTTCATACTTTCGCCAAGCAACACAATGCCCGTCTGTCCAAGGGATGGGTTTTTGCCACTTGTCTGAAAAACGTCCTGTATGGCAAGTGGCAAAGTTTGCCCCACCCCTGTGAGCAGTTTGCTTGTTGCACTGGACGAGCCACCCTCGTCGCCTTCGTTTGGAGATATAACTTCTGCCGTGACGACAAAATTGTCATCCACCATATCTATACCTATACCAAGCACGATTGCCCTGTCTGCCAGTTCGCTTTTGGTATAACTTGACGCCACCCAGGCCACAACAAAAGCAACCAACACAAGCAAAAAAATTTTTGCATATTTTTTTGCACACGGCTCAGCCTGTCTTTTGTTTTGCATAGTTTTTTCCTCCATTTGTTTTTTTGTTTGACAAAAAAGTGAACAACGGCATTGACAAAGGGATGACGTATTGCACGAATATTGTCACGTATTTGCCAACACCTAAACAAAAAACGTTTACGATAATGTTTTTTATTGGCAGGACGAGTGGCAAAAGGACAAACAAAACGCCAACAAGAGCAAACAAGATGATATATCCTTTTTTGTTTTTTATGCCAAAAACGTATGACAGCGCCATTGTTGCCGACCACAAAAACAAGGTGCATTTGATGATGACAGAACTTGCCCATATCATAACGAACAGCCAGTCTATCCTGCCGTATACCGACCCCGTGAGATTAAACCCCGACACTTTTGCAAGAGCACTTGAACTGAACTCTGCCAGATTGCCAAACAGGCACAAAAAAATGACGTCAAGTGACAGAGTGATTGTGACACCCACCAGATATGCCAGCGACACCTTGACAGAAAACCAGCCAGTTTTTGTGATTTTGCCAAGCAAAAACAAAATGAATATATAATCGCTAAACCAAAAGCTCACGTCAAGGGCAGTTTTTGCAACAAGGTCAAAACCGTTTGCAAAATGCGGTTGCAGGTTTGAAAAATCGGTGTTTTTTAGCGACAACAACAATATGCCCACCACCGATGCAAAAATAAAACCGAAAAATATCTGTGTGACACGCCCTATGTTGCGCACACCACGCACCACGTTGAATCCTGCCACAAACAACACTGGCAAAATAAAGGCTATCCAGTTTGTAACCACACTCAAAGTTGACGAAATGAGTTCCTGCGTGTCAAGCAAGCCACCCATTATGCGCAGTATAAAAAAGAAAGCGTATATCAAAAAGACGATTTTTGCACCCACAGGTGTGAGCACGTCAGACAAAATTTCGTCAAAACTTTTGCCCTTGTTGAGATATACCGACCACAAAATAAAGGCAAGGCACACAAAATCCACCGCAAACATGATTGCCATGCTCACCCAACTGTCACGCCCTGCAAGTTTTGCCACAAGCCCCGGCAAAGACAAAAACTTGCCACCTGCCACCACAATGATGACAAGCAAAATAATTTGCGTTTGTTTTATACTGTTGTTCATATCAATCTTTTCCCCTTATGCTCATGGCAGAAACGTCACGTTTTTGCAAATCCTGCAATGGTTTTTTAAAAAGTGCGTCCATTTTGTCGTTTGCAATTGAGGGTGCAATCGGCGCAAGATAAGGCGTGCCAAACTGATCGAGAGACACAACGTAACTGACCACAAGCATAACACCAAGCAAAATGCCAAGTATGCCAACGTATCCGCCCAGCAAAGTAAAGGCAATGCGCATGAGCATAAACAGCATTGTGTTGTCAGGCATGGTATAAAGACCAATGCCAGACATTGCCCCTATCATAACTGCGGGCGCACCAAGCAAACCTGCCTTTACTGCGGCGTCACCCAAAATTATTGCACCAACTATGCTTAGCGACAAACCCGCAATCTGTGGCATGCGAGAGTTTGCCTCACGCAAAATGTCAAACAGCAAAATGACCACTATCATTTCGATAAGCGGAGTGAAGGGTATGCCCTGCGTTGCCGAAACTATCGTGATGAGAAATTTGCTTGGCAACATCTGATAATGAAACACCTGCATTGCAACGTATACACCGGGCAACAAAACGGCAATCGTCATGGCAATAAGTCTTAGCACCCTTGCCGCAGTTGCCATCTGTGGCATATAGTAATAATAGTCGTCCGGGCTTTGCATATCCTCGATAAACATATATGGCAGAGTGAGCACGATAGGACTGCCGTCCACCACAATTGCAACCCTGCCCTCAAGCAGTTTTGAACATACGATATCCGGCTTTTCGATACTGCCCACCATACGGAAGAGATTTGTCTTGTCAGGGTCGAGATAGCATGCAATATAACTGCTGTCTATCACGCCGTCTATGCTTATATTTTCTATTTTGGATATAATTTGTTTTGTGATTTTTTTGTTTGCAACACCCTTTAGCCAGCACACGGCAACCATAGTGTTTGTCTTGTCGCCAACAGACAGATATTTTATCCTGAAGTCACTTGTCTTTAACCTTTTGCGCAAAAGCATAACGTTTGTTTTTACGTTTTCGTTAAAGCCCTCTCTCGGCCCTTTTGTGACCATGTTTGTTGGTGGCTCGATTACTGCACGATATTCTATCCCCTTTGTGTCAACTGCAATTGCCCTTTCGTCACAACAAAAAAACAAAATTGTTTTGCCATCCAAAAACTCTTTTTTGGCAGACTGCACGTCGTCTATCTCAATGCACTCTGCACCAAACAAAATTGCCTGCATGCAGTTGTCAAAGGTGGGTTTTTTGTCAAGTGACAAAATTGGTTTTGCAACGTACTCTGCCACCTTGTCACTGTTGACCATGCCGTCGAGAAAGCACATATCCACAACCTGACCCTGCACACGCAGTTGCCTTGTTTTGAGGTCGGCAAAACCGCAAAACTCTTTAAAAAACTGATATTTTAACATACGTCTAGTTTGTGAAAAGACAAAAAAATAATACGCAGATTAAATTGCATATTGACAACAGCCCTCGTTTACACTAAACTTTAATTAACCATAAAAATGCATGTGTGTATCTTTTAAACAAGGAGGTGTGTTATGTTGTTTGATTTTTTAGCCTTTCAGGACGGTGGTAGCTTTGGCGAAGCAATAGCAAAAATTTTTGCCCTGATTGCACAGACCGCCATATTTATTATCATTGCAATTGCTCTTGTTTTGATTTTGGCAATTGTGCTCATTGCAAAAG
>JAFTHO010000065.1 GCA_017457385.1 Clostridia bacterium
CTGTGGCTGATCGCCACAAGGTTTGTATTTTGACGCTAATTTAAAATCTTTTTGTTCCATCACAACAATTTTATACCAATAATAGATTTTTGACAATTATTTGAACAAATGTTCGACAAATAATAAAAAATGCTTTTGTATTTTTGCCACTAACAAAGATGACTAAACACAAAAGCACTATTTTTATTTTTCTGTATTGAGGTCGTATATCATTTTGATGCCGACGAGTGACAATCTGCGGTCTACCACGTCGATAAGACCAACTTCGTCTTTTACAAGCTCTGACAAACCGCCTGTTGCAACGACTTTGATGTCTTTTTCGCCCATTTCTTTTTTCATGGTTTCGATGATATATCTCACCTGACCAACAACGCCATAAGTAACGCCCGCCTGCATATTTGTAACGGTGCTTTTGCCTATGATCTTTTTAGGTTTTACCAGTTCGATAGTTGGCAGTTTTGCAGTTGATCTGACCAAAGCCTCTACCGCAGTTTTTACACCAGGGCAGATGCAACCACCCAAAAATCTGCCGTCGTGGCTGATTGCATTGAAGGTTGTTGCCGTGCCAAAGTCAACCGTAATGACAGGACCGCCATATTTGTTGAAAGCACAAACAGAGTTTACAATGCGGTCGGCACCAACTTCACGTGGGTTTTCGTATTGAATATTGAGGCCTGTTTTGATGCCAGGACCAACAAACATTGGTTTTTGATGGAGATAATAATCTATCATATGGTCAATCGTATAGTTGAGTTGTGGTATAACTGATGATACGATTGTGCCTTCTATCTGTGACGGAGAGATGCCACCACTTTGCAAAAGTTGCATGAGAGCAATGCCATATTCGTCTGCAGTGCGCACAAGATCGGTTGCAACACGCCAGCTAAACACGAGATGATCGCCGTCAAAAAGACCTATTTTAATGTTGGTATTGCCTATGTCAAAAGCCAGAACCATAGTTTGTTATCCCCTTTTTGCATATTTGATAAGCACGCTGTACAACATTGGTGCAAAAATAACGTTTGCAACGATTTCTACAGGAAAGTTGATGACCAAAATTGTACCCGTGATGAGTTGCGTGATTGTTTGCGAACCGTCGCCCACAAGTGTGTTGCCATAACCCAAAATGATAAAGCCAAGCACCAGAGCCGTGTTTGTGACAACGGCAACGATTGCGCTGATGAGTGATGGCAAATGCTTGCGCATATATTTTGATTTGTTGTTTTTTGTAAGTTTTTTGATGCCCACCATTGCAAAGTAAGTAGTAAAAGCAATGACTACCCTTGGCAAAATTGAGATGAGCGGGTTTTGAAAGGCAAACGCCATAAGGCTTGGTCTGATGAACGAGTTGATAAAGCTGAAAATACCAAATGCCGTTGAGCAAATGAGACCAACCCAAAGCCCCTCTACCTGAATTGCAACGGTGACAAGCAAAATGAGCACAAATGCCGTATCAATAACGCCTGGGATAATTGGCATAAGACCAATCGGCGTAAATGCAAATACGGCAAGCAAAGCAATAAACATTGCAGTAATTGCAATTTTGCGTGCAGATATCTGTTTCATAATTTTCTCCAATACGACCCAAAATGGTGTCGTTCGTGCGTATAGTCTTGTTGACAACGTCATACAAGCTTTTTTAATTATACCACACGTGCAATCAAATGTGAATAGTTTTTGAAATTTACACTAGTATTGCACCCTTTTGTAACACTTTTTTGTTTTTTGCCATACAGTACAAACGAAAAGATTTTTGCAAAAAAATCTCATTTGTATCGGGAGGTAGTACTTATATGTTCAACAACTTGTTCAACAACAACTCAAACGGTGGTTGTGGCGACTGCACGTGGTTGATACTCATCGTTTTGTTTGTATGTTGCTGCTGCAACGGACACGGAAACAAATCTTTCAGCCTGCGTATAAACCCTTGCTGTCTTTTGCTCATTGCTGCACTTTTGTGGTGCTGTGGTGCAATTGGCGTAGACAACAGAGCCTGCTGACAAACAAAAAAGCCTCACCAACCGGTGAGGCTTTGATTTTTTTGTTGTTAAGCAACAATTTCTTCTTTTTTGTCGTCTTCGTTGATGAGACGTTTCATTTCGTCAAACTCTGCCTCCATTTCCGGAGTTGTTTTTGTGAATTTTGAAACCACCAGGATAACGATTGTTGACAAGATAAAGCCTGGCAAAATTTCGTAAATTGCCCAGATGCCACCAAATTGTGCAAGCACGTATTTAAAGAGCAAAGTTGTGCCTGCGCCTGTGCAGATACCTGCGATTGCAGCAGGGCAAGTAACTTTTTTGCTGTAAAGCGAAATAAAAATTATTGGACCAAATGATGCACCAAGACCTGCCCATGCGTATGAAACTACGTCAAAAACAGAACTGTCAGGGTCAAGAGCAATTACCAATGCAATTGCAGCAATAACCACCATTGAAATTTTTGAAACGAGCAAAACTTGTTTTTCTGTTGCATCTTTTTTGATGAGACGTTTGAAAATATCCGTTGCAAAAGATGATGACGCAACCAAAAGCTGTGAGTCTGCAGTTGACATGATTGCAGCAAGGATTGCAGACAGCATAACGCCGGCAACAACAGGTGGGAAAAGATTTTTTACTACCTGCATAAACACTTGTTCGCTGTCACCAAGAATTGTGAGTTGTGAGCTGAGATATACGCCACCAAGCACACCAATCAAAATTGCAGCTGCCATTGTGATTGCAACCCATACGATTGCGATTGTTGCGGCAGGTTTGATTGTGCGTTTGTCTTTGCACGCCATAAAACGAACAAGGATGTGTGGCATACCACAATAGCCAAGACCCCATGCAATTGCACCGATGATGCCTGACCAAGAATAGCCTGTTCCATCTGCCTGTGGCAAAAGTTCGCCAAATGCTGACATTACTCTTTCGAGCAATTCGCTTTGCATGCCGTCAAAGCCAAAAAACATAAACACAGGCACAAACACAAGACAGAAAAACATGAGCAAGCCCTGAATAAGGTCTGTCCATGAAACCGCCAAAAAGCCACCGAGGAAAGTGTATCCAACGATAACCACTGCACCAATTATCAATGCAAGAGTATAGTCAAGTTCAAAAATGTTTGAAAAAAGTTTTGCACCCGCAGAAAACATTGATGAAGTGTATACCGTAAAGAAAAATACGATAACTATACCTGTAACTACACAGATGATACCCTTTTTATCTTTAAACCTGTTTTGAAGATAACTTGGGATTGTAAGTGAATTGTTAGAAACTTCTGTATATACACGAAGACGACGTGCTACCAGCAACCAGTTGAGCACTGTGCCGATGCCAAGACCTACTGCAGTCCAGAAAGCCTCCTGAATGCCATAGTCTGCACCACTGATGCCAAGATAAAACAAAGAACCTGCATAAGCAAGACCAGGCAAGCCTGTGAGTAACCAGCCACTCATATCTGATGCCTGTGCAGACATTGCAGTTACCCATGGGTTGAGTTGTCTGTCACCCAAAAGATATTCGTTAAGGTTGAGTTTTTTGCGATTGAACCAAAAACCAATACCAAGCATGAGTGCAAGATAAAGAATAAATATAATAAGTATACCTGTCATAAATGATACTTTCTCCAAAAAAATTTAAAAATACTAAGAAATTATAGCATAAAATATATTATTTATCAACTTTAAGGGTGTCAAAATTTGACAAAATGACAAAAAATGCACGATTGTTTTGTTTTTTGCATAAGATATATTGTCGAAAGCATCTTTTGATCCCCCCCCTTTTTTAAATTTTTACAAAACAAAAAAAACGACTGTCACAAGACAGTCGCTTTTTTATTTAAATTACGTTTTATGCAAAAATTGTAGGTCTGCCACTAACGATTGTAGTGATAAGGTCTACCAACCAGCAGATAACACCACCTGGAATGATCCAGAGGATGCCAGCGATAAGGATGAGACCTTTGTTTTCTGTAGCACCTTTAACGATACGATAGATACCCCAGATGAAGTTGAGCATTGGAATGCAAAGAATAAGTTTTACAATCCAAGAAAGACCGTCCATTGCTGCAACGAAACCATTTTTAGCCATAAATTACCTCCATAAAGTTTAGCATATGCCAATTTATATCTGTATATGTATATATACGAAATATCTCTTTGACAAGTCAATTATACAACAAGTTTTATACTATGTAAATAGTGGATTTTAACTTTTTTTAGTTTTTTTGTCGTAGATGACTCTGCCTGTGACGATAACCACAAGTGCAACCGCAAGACACACGCCAATGATGCCATAATATGCAGATACGTCGACGTAATCCATAAAGCCTGCAACGAAAGGCACTACAAAACACAACACGCTTGCAAAGCCAGACAACAATGCAACCGGGCCGGTAACCTTTGTAAAAGGAAAACACATAACTGCAAGTGCCACAACGCCTGCAAGTGTCATTGCCATTGCCGCCATTGTTACAAACACAGGGTTGCCACTGATTGCCATGCCGTTTGATGAGCAATAGATGTATACGATCAAAACTGCAAGTGACAACGAAAGTCCGCTAGGTATTGTTTTGACAAGTGTGTTTGATATAAATCTGCCCCTGATGAGGTCGTGATTTGTGCGAAGTGCAAGCACAAAGGACGGTATGCCGATAACCAAAAACTCGATGATATAAAGATTTTTTGGCTGGAACGGATAAGACTGACCAAGGATAATCATCAATATTGTTGTAAATATCGTCATTGTTGTCTTCATCAAAAAGAGCGAAGAAGAGTTTTGTATGTTGTTTACAACCTGACGTCCCTCTCTAACCACCTTTGGCATAGAAGAAAATTTGCTGTCCATAAGCACAAGGTGGGCAACTGATCTTGCCGCCTCACTGCCCGCTGCGATTGCAACTGCACAGTCGGCTTCTTTCATAGCCAAAATATCGTTTACACCGTCGCCTGTCATTGCAACAGTGTTGCCGTTTGTTTTTATCGTTTTGATGAGCAACGCCTTTTGATCCGGATTAACCCTGCCAAACACGGTATACTCACCTGCCGCCTCGATAACCTCTGCATCAGAAAGACCTTCGAGACTGATATATTTGTGTGCGTTTTCGATGCCCACTTTGCCTGCAATTACAGATACGGTAAGTGGGTTGTCACCAGAAATAACCTTTACTGCAACGTCGTTTTTCTTGAACCAGTCGATAATTTCAATTGCGTCTTCTCTCACTGTGTCTTCGATAACGATAAGTGCAACCTCTGTGAGAACCGGCAAAACGTCATCTTTTATGCACTCGTCAGAAGTGCCAACAAGCAAAACGCGTTTGCCCTGTTTTGCATATTGTTCGACAAGTTGTGCTGTTTGTTGTGAAGGTTGCATAACAAAACCAGGTGCGCCAACCGCAACCGTACCCTTGCCCTCAAAACTTGCGGCAGAATATTTGCGTGCAGAAGAAAACGGAATGATGCCGTTTGCAACAAGGTCTGTTTTGCGACCAAACTGATTTGCCATTGCCACGGCAGACTGGTTGCTGTCTGCAGTTGCACCAAGATAGTTTGCCATGAGTTCGCCAAGGTTGTCGCATTTGCCAAGCATATCCACCCTTTCGACACTCATTGTGCCGTCTGTGATTGTGCCTGTTTTGTCAAGGCAAAGCACGTTTACCCTTGCGAGCATTTCGATGCAATACAAGTCCTGCACAAGTGCATTGTTGCGTGCAAGTTTGATGACTGATACCGCAAGCGCAACGCTTGTGAGAAGCACCATACCGCTTGGAATCATGCCAATCATAGAGCCCGCCATAGAAAGCAATGCATCAACTACGCTGTCTCCCTG
This sequence comes from Clostridia bacterium, assembly GCA_017457385.1. Lineage (GTDB taxonomy): Bacteria > Bacillota > Clostridia > Christensenellales > CAG-314 > Heteroclostridium. The sequence goes on from JAFTHO010000065.1 coordinate 5,811, forward strand.
CACAAAGTGCGCCACACAGAAAGTGCCAATGCCAAGTGGAAAAATGATATATGCAAGCACCCTTATGATAAGTTTGATAGAACCCATAAGTTCGCTTTTTGGTTTTTGATATTTTTTTGCTTTTGCAGAAAGTTTTTCTACGTAGTTTTCGTGACCAACGTGTTCTGCCTGAGCAAGGCAAGTGCCACTGACAACAAAACTGCCTGACAACAAAGAGTCGCCCTTGCGTTTTTTGATTGCAACAGACTCGCCTGTGAGCAAAGCCTCGTTGACTTCTATCTCGCCGTCAACGACAATGCAGTCTGCAATGATTTGTTTGCCTGCCTCGAACCTGATGATATCGTCAAGCACAACGTCACCTACAGACACCTCGCATTCCTGACCGTCACGGATGACTTTTGCTGTTGGTGCAGACATGATAGAAAGTTTTTCGATACTCTTTTTAGCCTTGATTTCCTGAATGATACCGATAAAGGTATTTGCAAGGATAACCACGCTGAAAAACAGGTTGCCAAATGAGCCGAGTATAAACATGAGCACCATGATTGACAAACCGAGCATATTGAAAAAAGTAAAAATGTTGTC
>JAFTHO010000008.1 GCA_017457385.1 Clostridia bacterium
CTTATATACGTAGTAGAAGATGACGAGGGTATTCGCGAGGTGTACGAAGGTGCACTTGAAGACGAATATCAGTTGAAAATGTATGAAAACGGCAAGGATTTTCTTGCCGATTTTGTCGTGCACAGACCATCTCTTGTTATTTTGGATATTATGTTGCCAGATATGGATGGATATACAATTCTTTCAAAAATCAGAGAGGTTGACGAAAGATTGCCTGTCATTATTGTCAGTGCAAAAAGTGACGAAATCAGTTTTGTAAAAGGGCTCAACAAGGGTGCAGACGATTATATGTCAAAGCCTTTTTCTGTGCTTGAACTTTTGGCAAGGATAAAAACAAATTTGCGCAGAGCAAGTTATTTTGTCACAAAGTCAGATGGTTTTGTCGTTGACAACAACTTGTACAAAATTTTTTATAACGACAAAGATTTGTCACTTACGTTAAAAGAATTCAATTTGTTAAAACTGCTTATTTCAAAGGCAGGCGTGACTATTGAAAGAGATGAGTTGTTTCGTGAGGTTTGGGGTGAAGATTATTTTGGCGAGACCCGTACGCTGGATATGCATATTGCCTCATTGAGAGAAAAAATAAAAGATGCAGGCGGCAATGATTGTATTGTCACTGTTCGTGGTGTAGGATACCGTTATCAAAATAAATGAAAAAGAAAATATTTTATCGTTTTTTTGCAGTTGCCATGGTGTCGGTTTTGCTTATGTTTGCCGTTGGCATGGTTGCAGTAAATCTAAACGGAAAAAACGTTGTGCGTGAACGTCTTGTTGCCGAAACAGAACTTGCATCTGCTCTTTTGACAACTTCTGACGAGTTTGAGCAATTTGACAGATATTCAAACAGTGATGATTTTCGTGTGACTGTCATGAGCCTTGACGGCAACGTGCTTTATGAAAGTGATACAAACGAAACTTTGGCAAATCATGCTGACAGGCAAGAAGTGCTGTCTGCTTTGGCTGGCACTCCAAAAGCAGTAGAAAGATATTCTGACACTTTTGGGCAGACAATGACTTATTATGCAGTCAAAACAACGTTGGCTGACGGCACTGATATAGTATTGCGTCTTGCAATCAAAAACAGCCAGGTGGCATCATATCTCAACGTTGCATTGCCATTGTTAATCGTGCTTGTTGCTGTGGCAATAGTTGTTTGTCTTGTGCTTGCAAATACTTTTGCAAAAAGCATATCTAAAAAATTTGTAGAAGTTGGCGACAGCCTCAAAAGTTTAAACAAGGGACAATACGTTGCCATAGACACAAACAGTGACGAACCCGAGTTGTATGCGGTATTGAACGAGATTAACGATCTTAATGCAAATATGCTTGTTCAAATTGCAAAAAAAGAGCAGGAACGACAAAAACTCAGTACTGTGCTGTCTAATATTTCACAAGGCATAATTGCGCATGATGGAAAAAACAAAATTGTGTTTATAAACAACAGTGCAATCAATTTGTTTGGTGCAAAAGATGATATGGTTGGAAAAGAGCTTGTTTATCTTGTTGACAACTCTGTTATGTATCAACAAATAACAAGTGGAACAGAACGTTTTGAGGTTGATTATAAAGAAAAACAATTGTCAGTTTTTTGCAAAAAAGCAGATGGCTCTTTAAGGCAGACAGTTGATTGTATAATAATCATCACAGATATCACGGCAGAAAAAGCAGTAGCAAAACAAAAGAGCGAATTTTTTGTAAATGCATCTCACGAGCTCAAAACACCTGTCACAGTTATGCAGGGATTGAGCGAAATTTTGTTGTCAAAGCAACTTGATGACTCGTCAAAAAAACAAGTTGAACGTATACATAAAGAGAGCATACGTCTTGCGTCACTTATTGCAGATATGTTAAAACTCAGCAAGCTTGAGGATGGTCAAAACAACGAGGTTTGCGTTGACGTTGACCTTCGTGCAGTTGTTGACGAAGTGTTTGCAGAGTTGTCAGATCAAATAAAACAAAAAGAAGTCAATGCTGCCGTTTGTGGTGACGCTGTTATAAAAGCGCACCCAAAAAAGATTTTTGAGTTGGTGCAAAACCTTGTTTCAAATGCGTTGCACTACAACAAACAGGGTGGGCAGATTGACGTGTCAATTGATAACAACAAAGATAAAGTTGTTTTGACAGTAAAAGATACAGGTATAGGTATCGAGCAGGAACATATACCTCATCTGTGTGAAAGATTTTATCGTGTTGACAAATCACGTTCAAAAAAGACAGGTGGCACAGGTCTTGGTCTTGCAATAGTAAAACATATTTGCGCTTTGTATAAAGCAAACCTTTCAATATCAAGCCAGGTTGACGTTGGCACAACAATAACTGTTTGCTTTAACAATTTGTAATATAAGGCATATAGTTTTACGTTTCACACGCTCCGCCAAGAGGAAATAAAACGAACTCAAATAAAATTGGGTTC
>JAFTHO010000066.1 GCA_017457385.1 Clostridia bacterium
AGTTGCCAACAGAAACGGAAGCATCAGCATTTGCGGAAACGAAGGCGACGTGTTGCTTGCAGAACAGGCGATAAAAAAACTAATGGACCTTGCAATTGCAGGCGACGTGATTGACGTGCTCAAAGTAAATCACGTGTGCGATCTTGCGTCAAAAGGCAAACTAGGCGAGCTTGACAGTCTGCTTACAGACGTGGTTGCGGTCACTACGCGTGGCAAAATCATCAAAAGCAAAACCGTGGGTCAAAAAAAATACGTAGATGCAATCAAAAAGAACACGATTTCTTTTGGTGAAGGCCCGGCCGGCACAGGCAAAACTTATCTTGCGGTGGCAATGGCTGCATCTGCATATAAAAACAAGCAGGTGGACCGCATTATTCTCACTCGTCCTGCGGTAGAGGCAGGCGAAAAACTCGGCTTTTTGCCAGGTGACCTGCAGGAAAAAGTCAACCCATATCTCAGACCGCTTTATGATGCGTTGCAGGAGATGTTCGGGTATGAAAACTATCTCAAACTGATGGAAAAGGGAGCGATTGAAATTGCACCTTTGGCATATATGAGAGGTCGCACTCTCAACAATGCTTTCGTTATCCTGGATGAGGCTCAAAACACAACCAAAGAACAAATGAAAATGTTTTTGACCCGTCTTGGAGAAGGAAGCAAAATGGTTATCACAGGCGATTTGTCTCAGGTGGATTTGCCACCTGACAAAAAAAGTGGTTTGCGCCATGCAATGCAGGTGCTCAAAGACGTAGAGGGCATTGCCATCAAAAAGATGACACAAAAAGACGTCGTGAGACACCCACTGGTGCAAATGATAGTAGAAGCCTACGAAAGGGCAGAAAAAACAAGAGAGGGAAAATGAAAAAGTTTAAACTTGACAGAAAACAGCTGATACTCACAGTTGCAGCAATGTTTGTGTTGTATGCAGTGATGAGTGTGCTGACTTATTTCTTTTATATGTCGGGCTTTATGATGATGCCGTGGGAAATCGTTAGATTTTTGGGTGTTAATCTTTTGCTCGTTGCAGTTTTTGCAATTTATCTTTATTGTGCAGATATAGAGGTGCTCAAAGATATCAAACAACTCATAGCATTGTGTGCTCTCATGGTGTTTGGTCTTGCGGTATATCTTTGCCTTGACAAATGGTTGTCTCCGTTTGTTGTGCCATATGCCTTTATTGCGTTGACTTGTGGTCTCATTATCAGCAGAAAATCCGGCTTTATCTCATCATTGATAGTTGTGCTCATGATGTTTTTTGCACAGGCGTTTTCAGAGATGACAGTCACTTCTTACATACCTTTGTTTGTTGGTGTGACAAGTTCTATTTTGTCATCATATACACTCAGCTCACAAAACAAACGCATCAATTACATTGCCGTTGCAGGTTTGCTTGCAGTGCTCACTTGTGCCAGCAACCTTATCCTCACAATGGCAGTGAGCGAACAGGTAAACATCCTTACACTCATTATTTACAGTTTGGTGAGCGGTGTGATTTCTGTAATGTTGTTTTTGTTTACAGTGCCTGTACTTGACAGCATTTTCAACTTTATCACAGACTTCCGTCTTGACGAACTCACGGCAACAGACGCACCTCTTATGAAAAAAATGTTTGAAGAGGCACCTGGCACTTTCAACCATTGCCTTACTGTTGCAAACTATACGGAGGCGTGTGCATCTGCAATCGGTGCAAACACACACCTTGCACGTGCTGCTGCATATTATCACGATATCGGCAAACTCAAAAATCCATTGTATTTTAAAGAAAATCAAATGGATGGTCACAACCCACACGACGAGATCACGCCAGAACTTTCAACTGCGCTCATCAAAAAGCACGTTTCAAACGGTATGCTCATCGCTAAGGAATATCATTTGCCGGAAAAGGTTGCCGTGTTTATCACAGAGCACCACGGCACAATGCCAATTCAGTTTTTCTACAGCAAGGCGCAAAAATATACGGATGGCAGACTTGACGATACGGGCTTTCGATATGACGGTCCAACGCCAACAAGCAAAATTGCCGCTATCCTTATGATTTGCGACTCAAGCGAGGCTGCACTCAGGGCATTGTCTGTCGACAACCGCATGAAGGCAGAACAAATCGTTGGCAACATCATCAACGACAGACTAAAATACAAACAGTTTGACAACTGCGATATCACTATGCAGGAACTCAACATTATCAAAGAAACTATCGTATCAGTATACATTGGCATCAGCCACAAGAGGATTGCATATCCTGACCAAAAGAAAGAAGATGAAAGTATTGCTTAACAACGCTCCGCAAAAATTCAAGCCAACTTTTCGCAAGGTGGCAGACGTGGCGATGGAAATACTCGGGCAACCAAAAGAACTGTCCGTCGTTGCCACTTTTGTTGACGGAGAAGAAATAAGACAACTCAACAGCGAATATCGTGGTATAGACAAAGTGACAGACGTGCTCAGCTTTCCAACCATTGACAACGTTGGCCACGGTGTTATCGACGTGTCGCTCTATCCATTCGAGACAGATTGTCGCACGGGATATCTCAACCTTGGCGACATATTCATCTGCATGGACGTTGCAGAAAAACAGGCACAGGAATATGGCCACAGTTTAAAACGTGAAAGTGCATTTTTGTTTTTGCACGGACTTTTGCATTTGCTTGGATATGACCATATCGAACAGCAGGACGAAATACAAATGAAACAGGCTGCGGACAAAATTTTGTCAGCATGCAAAATAGAGAGGTAAAAGTGGAAAACTTTAAATCAGGCTTTTTGGCATTGGTGGGCAAACCAAATGCAGGCAAATCAACTTTGCTCAATTCACTCATTCAGCAAAAAGTTTCTATCGTCAGCCCAAAACCACAAACAACACGCAATAAGGTGCTTGGCATCTGGACAGAAGAAGACTGCCAGATGGTTTTTGTGGATATGCCGGGTATCATCAAACCAAAAAACACACTCGGTCAGTATATGGAAAAATCCATCGACAGCGGTGTGCGTGACGTTGACGCAATCGTTTACGTTACAGACGGTCACAAGGGCATCAGCGACGAAGATATCGACCTTATGCAAAAATATGGCGCAAAAGGTGTGCCTATGGTTGTGGTTGTTTCAAAAACAGACATCTGCCAGCCAGAAAAACTCATGCTTGAGCTTGCAAAACTAAACGACCTTGATTTTATCAAAGAGATTTATTGCATCAGTGCAAAACGCAACCGCAACGTAAACGATCTCAAACAAGGTCTCAAAAAATATCTCACAGACACAATCAAATATTTTGCAGACGACGACGTCACAGACAAATCGCAAAGATTTTTGGTTACCGAAATCATCCGTGAAAAAATATTGCTTTTGTGCGACAACGAAATTCCGCACGGAATTGGCGTTACACTCAACAAAATGGAGTATAACAAACTCAAAAAAATGTGGGATATCGATGCCAACATTATTGTAGAAAAAGCAAGTCACAAACCAATCATTCTTGGCAAACAGGGTCGTATGATCAAACAAATCGGCACTTATTCACGCGACAGCATCGAAAAAATGCTTGAAAGCAAAATTTATCTTTCTTTGTGGATAAAGGTAAAAGAAGACTGGCGAAACAGCGACTATATGCTCAAAGAAATTGGCTACGACAAAAAAGAATTGTAAAAAAACAGACAAATAAAACCTGCATATATGCACATACTTTGTTTATGGAGGGATATATGCAGGATTTTGATAAAGATATTGTCTGGCAGTTGTTTAAACAAACGGGCAATCCGGCGTATTTTTCACTTTACAGCCGGCTGAAAAATCATGACGGAAAAGATAATTGACGCAATCGTCCTCAAATCACAGGACTTTAAAGACAACGACAAAATCGTATATTTGTTTTCACCGGCAGAGGGCAAACTTTCTGCCGTGCTGAAAGGTGTAAAAAAGGCATCCGCAAAACTCAAATTTGCAGGAGAGCCTTTTTGTTTTGCCGAGTTTTGCTGTGTAAAAAGAGGGGATATGTATACGATAACAAACGCATATCAAAAAGAAAGTTTTTTTGAAATCAGGCAGGATATCACAACTTTTTATTGCGGTGCGTCTGCTCTTGAAATTGTGTCTGCCTTTGGTGCAGAAGGGTTTGCAAACCCGTCTTTGTTCGTGTCGCTGATAAAAACTCTCGAACTGCTTGTTCAGGGTGTGTCTCCAAAAAAAGTGCTTGCTCATTTTGTGCTTTGCGTGCTTGACAACTTTGGTCAAAAACCTTGTTTTGAAAGGTGTGTCGAGTGTGGGCAAAAGGTGACTGATGCAAAATTTTGTTTCGATCAGGGTGGCGTTGTGTGCAAAAACTGCAACAGTGACTATGCCGTGCCACTTGACGAAGGTGTGCGAAAGGTGCTTGTCAACCTGTCTGTTCTTTCTCACGACAAACTTGCAACGTACAAAATCGGTGAGGTTCTTGCAGACAAAACGATATATTTTTTAAACGATCTGCTTGCAAAAAACTTTAAAAAAATCAACAGTATGACGCAATTGTTGCAACTTTAAAAAAAGATTATACAAAACCCCTGGAATAGTACTGTTAATATTTTAACGATGCTTGTTTAAATATTATTTTATAGCAAAAAACTATTTAGGGGTTGATTTTTTTATGAATATACTTTAAAATAGATTAGATTAGAACACATAATCAATTTTGTGTAAAAATACAAGGAGAAAACTATGAGCAAATACGTTTATATGTTTAGCGAAGGCAATGGCTCAATGAGAGAATTGTTGGGCGGTAAAGGTGCCAACCTTGCAGAAATGAGCAACCTCGGTTTGCCTGTTCCACAAGGTTTTACTATCACAACAGAAGTTTGCACAAAGTATTACAACGAAGGTCAGGTTCTTTCTGATGACGTTAAAGAACAAATCTTTGAAGCTTTGGCAAAAATCGAAGCAATGTCAGGCAAAAAACTCGGCGGTACAGAAAACCCATTGTTGGTATCTGTTCGTTCAGGTGCAAGAGCATCAATGCCTGGTATGATGGACACAATCCTCAACCTTGGTCTCAATGACGAAGTAGTAGAAGTTGTTGCAAGCCTTACAAACAACCCAAGATTTGCTTACGACTCATACCGTCGTTTCATCCAGATGTTCTCAGACGTAGTTATGGAAGTTCCAAAATCAAACTACGAAAAACTCATTGACGAAATGAAAGAACAAAAGGGTGTAAAACTCGATACAGAACTTGATGCAGATGACCTTAAAGAACTTACAAAACAATTTAAGGCATATTACAAGAGCGTAAAAGGCGTTGACTTCCCACAAGACCCTAAAGAACAACTCATGGCTGCAATACTCGCAGTATTCCGTTCTTGGGACAACCCACGTGCTATCTACTACAGAAGAATGAACGATATCCCATCAAGCTGGGGTACAGCAGTTAACGTTCAGTCAATGGTATTTGGTAACATGGGCTATGACTGTGGCACAGGCGTTGCATTTACTCGCAACCCATCTACAGGCGAAAAGAAACTTTATGGCGAATATTTGATGAATGCACAAGGTGAAGACGTTGTTGCCGGTATCCGTACTCCACTTTCTATTCAGGAATTGGAAAAACAAAACCCAGAAGTTTTCAAACAATTCAACGAAATTTGCAAAATCCTTGAAGATCACTATAAAGATATGCAGGATATGGAGTTTACTATCGAAAAAGGCAAACTTTATATGTTGCAAACTCGTAACGGCAAACGTACAGCCGTTGCTGCACTCAAAATTGCCATCGACCTTGTAAACGAAGGCAAACTCACTAAAGAAGAAGCTTTGATGAAGATCGAACCAAAACAACTCGACACATTGCTTCACCCACAATTTGATGCAAAAGAACTTAAAGCTGCTACACCTATCACAACTGGTTTGCCAGCAAGCCCAGGTGCTGCATGTGGTAAAGCATATATGACTGCAGAAAAAGCAATTGCTGCATCACAAAAAGGCGAAAAAGTTCTTATCGTACGTCTCGAAACTTCTCCAGAAGATATCGAAGGTATGGCAGTTGCAGAAGGTTGCTTGACAGCTCGTGGCGGTATGACGTCTCACGCGGCAGTAGTTGCTCGTGGTATGGGTACTTGCTGTGTAGCAGGTTGTGGTGATCTTGTTGTTGACGAAGAAAACAACTGCTTTACAATCAAAGGCAAAGTATTCCACGAAGGCGACGTATTGTCACTCGACGGCAGCACTGGTAACGTATACGACGGTGCTATCAAAACTGTAGAAGCTTCTACAGGTGGTGACTTTGGCGTTATCATGGCTTGGGCAGACGAATGCAGAGCACTCAAAGTTCGTACAAATGCTGATACTCCAAACGATGCTGCAGTTGCAGTTAGATTTGGTGCAGAAGGTATCGGTCTCTGCCGTACAGAACATATGTTCTTTGAAGCTGACCGTATCATGGCTGTTCGCGAAATGATTCTTTCTAAAACAGTAGAAGGTCGCAAAGCTGCTTTGGCAAAAATCCTTCCAATGCAACGTGGCGACTTCGAAGGTATCTATAAAGCTTTGGAAGGACGTCCAGCAACTATCCGTTTCTTGGATCCACCTCTCCACGAATTCGTACCTCACACAGAAGACGAAATGAAAGTTTTGGCAGAAGATATGGGCTTGACATTGGCAGAAGTAAAAGAAGCTGTTGATTCACTCCACGAATTCAACCCAATGCTCGGTCACCGTGGTTGCCGTTTGTCAATTACATATCCAGAAATTGCAGAAATGCAAACAAGAGCCGTTATCGAAGCTGCTATCAACGTTAACAAAGAAATGGGCTGGAGCATCGTTCCAGAAATCATGATCCCACTCGTTGGCGACGTTAAAGAACTTTCTTACGTTAAAGACGTTGTAGATGCAACTGCAAAAGCAGTTATGGCAGAAAAAGGCGTAGAAATTGAATACATGGTTGGTACTATGATCGAAGTTCCACGTGCTGCTCTCACTGCTGATGAAATTGCAACAAAAGCACAATTCTTCAGCTTTGGTACAAACGACCTTACACAAACAACATTTGCGTTCTCACGTGACGACGCGGGCAAATTCTTGGGCGACTACTACAGCAAAAAAGTATTCGAAAAAGATCCATTTGCAAGCGTTGACCAAATCGGTGTTGGCAAACTTATCAAAATGGCTGCTGCAGCCGGCAAAGAAGTTCGTCCTGACATCAAACTTGGTGTATGTGGCGAACACGGTGGTGACCCAAGCTCAGTAGAATTCTTCCACAACGTTGGTTTGAGCTACGTATCTTGCTCACCATACCGCGTACCACTTGCAAGACTTGCTGCTGCACAAGCAAACATCAAAAACCCACGCAAATAATTGCAAAGGTTTTCCCTTGCAGGATAGCAATTGAGCAATAACAAAAGCCTCTCTTTTCGAGAGGCTTTTTTGTTTTGTTTTTGCTCAAAACTGCATATTGTATTGGTGCAAAAAGTGTGATACAATTTTGATGGGAGATATGCTTATGTTTGAAGAACTCAAAAGGATAACTTATCGCAAAGAAGAACTTTTGTCAAAATATGCCTGCAGGTCAGACGAAACGCAGGGCAGACTTCGTGATGAAGAAATTTGTCCTATGCGCACGGAGTTTCAGCGTGACCTTGACAGAATAATGCACTCAAAAGCCTTTCGTCGCCTTAAAAACAAAACACAGGTTTTTTTGGCACCAGAGGGGGATCATTATCGCACACGCATGACGCACACTCTTGACGTTATGCAGATTGCACGCAGTATTGCAAGGGTGCTTCGCCTCAACGAAGATTTGACCGAGGCAATAGCACTTGGTCACGATCTGGGGCATACGCCATTTGGTCACACGGGCGAACGCACGTTAAACAGACTGTCTGGTGGCAACTTTCATCACAACGAACAATCTGTGCGTGTGTGTGACGTTATCGAAAAAAACGGCCGTGGACTTAACCTCACGTTTGAAGTGCGTGACGGCATACTCAACCACAGGAGCAGTGGCAAACCTGCCACACTCGAGGGCAAGGTGGTTATGTTTGCAGACAAAATTGCATACGTAAACCACGATATAGACGATGCAATCAGGGCAAAGGTGCTTGACCCAAAAACTTTGCCAAAAGAATATATAGATATCGTTGGCGACAGACCAACCACAAGGATAAACAATGCAATACTTTCTATCTACAGACAGTCAAAAGACAAACCGTTTGTAGAGATGGAAGAAAAAATGCAGGTGGCAATGGGCAAACTGCGCAAGTTTATGTTTGACAACGTATATCACGAAAAGGGTGGCAATACCGAAAACGAGCGTGCAGACAGACTGCTGGAAACTTTGTTTAACAAGTTTTTTGCTCAGCCAGAACTTATGCCACAGTTTTTTGTGTCACTTTTGGACAAATATGACAAAACAACGGTGGTGTGCGACTATCTTGCAAGCATGTCAGACACCTATGCAATCAACCTGTTCAACGATATGTTCGTGCCACAACGCTGGGTAGTGTTGTAAAAGGATTTTATGATTGATTATACAAAAGCTGCTTTTAAAACCATTGAAAATGATTTAAAATTATTTGATTTTTTGTTTAATATAGCATTTCAAGTGCTTTATCTTGCATATTTAATTTATGCAATAGTAGTTGATGCGGGCTTTTTTATTGCAAATATTATTTTATTGTCTTTTGCATTAGTATATTTTTCTTTCGATTTGTTTGCGAGATATAAAATTGCTGTGGTTTATTCTACAGATGATGTAAAAAAAGGGTTCTTTTATAAATTGCCTGTATTCAAAAAGATAATTGATATAAGAGAAAAAAGACATGACAAGAAAGTTGCAAAACAGATAAAACAACGCAGAAAGTCTTTTAAAAAACTGTTTAGAAGAGTAAATCTTTTAACAAAAGCTGTCACATTGTGTTTAATCTTGTATGGTGTTTATACAATGACAACGCATTTTACTCCAATATCAATTATTTCAATTACTATAGTAATTATTGTATGGTTGTTGCAAGTGATAATTGAAGTTGCAGCATTTTATGTTGAAAAAAGATTTGCCTTGATTATGGAAGCTCTAAAAGCAGACAGGGATAATTTTGTTCAACCAGTTGTAACAGTTGGCAATGTTATCAAAAAAATTGTTACAGGCAAAGAAGCAGAAGAACAAGCTAAAACAAAAGAAAGAAAGTTTTTAGAAAAAATGGTTAGTAAAAAATGACAGACGTTACAAAAAAATTTCACGAGTGCTGGACTTATTTTAGGGTGAGTTATGACGAAAATTTTGATATGAAAGATTTTTGTCAAAAACTTGACCTTGACTATGAGCATCAAAAAAGATATGGTACAGACGAATATATGGAAATTGGCTCAAACCATTTTTATCAGCAGGACGTTAATCAAATGGTGAGACAAACGCTCAAAGATTTGTCAGGAAAAGAAAAAATCCTGCTTGAGCTTAAACAAAAATACAACCTGCAATACACCCTCGAACGTGTGCCAACCATAAATACCCGTTCGCAAGAGCCAATGCCAAAACTTTCGTTAGACGATGATATTATTGAGTTTTTGTACAAAATTGGTGCAAAAGACGATTTGGATTATTTCATTTTTTAAAACAAAAAAGTCACATTTTGTGGCTTTTTTCTTTTTTTAAAATTTTTCAATATTATTCAAGGAATATTTGTTTTTTTGTTGTATTTATTAGATGTATGGATAAAAACGAAATTTGGCTCAACTTTATAGAAGAGTTAAAAACACGCAACGACATTGTTGACGTTGTTGCGTCATACACAAACCTCAACCGCAAAGGAAACAGACATTGGGCATGTTGTCCTTTTCATCACGAAAAGACACCTTCTTTCAGCATTTCGCCAGAGATGCAGATGTACAAGTGTTTTGGCTGTGGCGACAGTGGCGACGTGATAACCTTTGTTCAAAAGATAGAAAGCACCGACTTTATGGGTGCGGTAGAAATTTTGGCAAACCGTGCAGGCTTGCAGATACCGCAGACAACGGTGGACAAGGGTGTGCAGGACAAAAAAAAGCGCAAGCAGGCAATGGCACAAATCTGCCTTGAGTCTGCAAGGTTTTACAACGCACATTTGTTTTCGCCACAAGGTCAGTTTGCAATCGACTATCTCAAAAAACGTGGTCTTTCTGTGAGCACGATAAAAAGGTTTGGTCTTGGTTTGTCGCCAGACTGGGATGGTCTAAAAAGACATCTTTACAGCAAAAAACTCAGCCTTGAGCTTGCCTATGAGTGTGGCGTGCTTGGCAAAAAGGGCGACAGATATTATGACTCACTTGGCGAAAGACTGATTGTGCCAATCATCAACTCACTTGGCGAGGTCATTGCGTTTGGTGGCAGGTCTATGAAAAAGGATGTAGACTTTGCAAAATACAAAAACACGCAACAGACAGACTTGTTTGACAAAAGCAAAAATCTGTTTGGCATCAACCTTGTATCCAAAAAGAAAAAACAGGGCACGCTTGACTATATCATCGTGGTAGAGGGATATATGGATGCCATTGCATTGCATCAGGCAGGTTTTGACAGTGCAGTTGCAAGCATGGGCACCTCTCTCACCAAAGAACAAGCAAAACTGATGAAGCGTTACGTAGAGCGCGTATACATATGTTATGACGGCGACGGTGCCGGCACAAAAGGCACTTTGCGTGGGTTGGAAATTTTAAAGGCAGAGGGGCTTGACGTGCGCGTTATGTCTATGCCGGATGGCGTCGACCCTGACGAACTGATACTCCAGTATGGTGCGGGCGCTTTTCAACAGGCGATGGACGACGCTTTGCCACTTACCGACTATAAACTAAAGATAGAAAAAACGCATTTCAACTTTAACTCCAAAAACGAGGCGGACAGGCAGGATGCAAAACGCAAGTATACTATAAAGGCACTTGAAATCATTGCACAGCTTGGTCATCCGGTTGAGATGGAAAGTTATCTTATCAAACTGTCCAAAGAAACGGGCTTTAGCCTAGACTGGCTCAAAAGGTCGCTTGCGGGCGAAAAACAAGCTGCAAAACAACAACCGGCAAAACAAAACGGCAACCAGAAGTTTGTTTTGGATCAGCACAAAAAAGCATTGTATTATATACTCAAATGCATGCTTGCAGGTGAAGACTATGCAACGCTGAATTTTGAACTTGACCTTGATGACGACGAGTTTTTGACAAAATCTTTTGCATACGTCAACAAATGCAAAAGCGAAGACAAAAAACCTGTGCCGTCAATGCTTGTGGACATTTTTGAAGGCAAATATAAAGAAAACATAGATTATCTGCAGGAAACTGTCTTTACCACTACGATAGAAAACAAACAGTTTTTTGCCGATTGTGCCAAACTGGTGCAAAAAAATCAGGTTCAAAACCAGATAGAAAAACTCACAAAACAATCACAGGACGAGCCTGAGCAGGAAAAACGAAAACAGTTGTGGTCGCAGATTGCAACACTCAACAAACAACTTATAGAGATAAACAAGAGATAACAGGGGGAATATATGACTATCAACGAACAATCAATTCAGCAATTGATTAACGAAATCAAACCACTTGCAGACGACAAAGGTTTTGTTTCTTCTGACGAGGCAGACAACAAAATAGACAAACTCTTTGGCGAAATCACACCTGATCAGCACGTAGAAATTTTGTCATTGCTCGAACAAAACGGCATAAGCATTGCAGATATGCCAACAGGTGCAGAAAACGACGATCTTTTGACTGCAGACATTGCAGAAGCAAGCATCGACGACCCGGTTAAAATGTACCTTAAAGACATCGGCAAAGTGCCACTTTTGACGGCAGAACAAGAGACAGAACTTGCAAAACGTATGCTCGAAGGTGACGAAGATGCAAAACAACAACTCAGTCAGGCAAACCTTCGTCTTGTTGTTTCTATCGCAAAAAGACACGTGGGCAGAGGTATGTTGTTTCTTGACCTCATTCAGGAGGGCAACCTTGGCCTTATGAAAGCAGTAGAAAAATTTGACTATACAAAAGGCTTTAAATTTTCTACTTATGCAACGTGGTGGATAAGACAAGCCATCACTCGTGCAATTGCAGATCAGGCACGCACAATCCGCATACCTGTGCATATGTACGAAACTATCAACAAAATGCGCCGTGTGCAACGTGTTTTGTTGCAACAACTTGGTCGTGAGCCAACTGCGGCAGAAGTTGCCAAAGAAATGGGCATCACAGAAGAAAAACTGAGAGAAATCGAAAAAATTTCTGAAGATCCAGTGAGCCTCGAAACTCCAATCGGCGAAGAAGAAGACAGCCATCTCGGCGACTTTATCAAAGACGACAATGCCGCAACACCAGACGACGTTGCCGCTGCAACAATGCTCCGCGAACAACTCATTGCAATTTTGCACAAACTCACTCCTCGTGAAGAAAAAGTTTTGCGTTTGCGCTATGGCATTGACGACGGTCGCCCACGTACGCTGGAAGAAGTTGGTCACGAGTTTAACGTTACTCGTGAACGTATCCGTCAGATCGAGGCAAAAGCACTCAAAAAATTGAGACACCCATCAAAGAGCAAAAAACTCAAAGACTTTTTGTATTGATTTATGTACTCAAAACGTATAGACAAAATTGTGTCAAAAATTCCACAATGCAACCTGCTTGCAGATATCGGGTGTGACCACGGATATATCGGTGTGTCTGCCCTGAGGCAAGGCATTGCAAAAAAATGCCTGTTCAGCGATATCAGTGCGCCAAGCCTAAACAAGGCAAAACTGTTGTGCCAAAAACTTGGGCTTGACGACAGAGCAGAGTTTTTTGTGGGTGACGGCACTCAAAAAATAGATTATGCCGATTGTGTTGTCATTGCAGGCATGGGTGGCAGAGAAACTATCGACATACTAAAAAACTGCAAATTTGCACCCGACTATTTTGTGTTGCAACCTATGAAAAACCTCTATGAGGTGAGAGAATACGTTGCGCAACACTATCATATCATTTATGACAAAATCACTTTTGACAAAAAGTTTTACAACCTGCTTGTGCTTGGCAAAGGACAAGACACTTTGACAGAAATGCAAAAACATTTTGGCAAAACAAACCTCGAGCAAAAGCACGACGATTTTGTCAGTTTTGTGCGTTGCGAAATTGCAAAGACAAAAAAACTGCTTAATAAAAAACCCGACAATCAAAAGATGGTGGACAAACTTGCCTTGCTCACCTCTGTTGAAAAGGAGCTTGAAAAATGAAAATAGAAAATTTGCTTAAGTATCAGGAAGTTGACGGACAACTCAAAAAACTCGTGTCCGAAATCAACCAGTCAGAAGAGTCTGTAAAAGGCAAAAAACTTGGTGCTTTTCTTAAAGAGTCAGAAGAAAAGATCAAAAAGATGGACAAACGTGCAGACGAACTTAATGCTCTTATACAAAAACTCAAAGAAAACTATCAGCAAAGCACTCAAAAGTTTGCCGAGCTTGAAGAAGGCGTAGAGCAGGCAATTGACAAAGACGAACTCAACTACGTTGCAAAAAAACTTGCAGAGCTCACAAAAACAATCGCCTCTATCGAAAAAGATCTTGCAAACGCAATCAAAGAGATGGGCGACATTGCAAAACGCTATGACGACCTCAGGGCAAAAGTGCCAAGTGCAAAAGCACAATACAAAGAGTGCCGTGCAAAATTTGACCAACGCAAAAAAGAGCAGGAGCCACAAATTTCTGCCCTCAAACAACAACTTGCCGAGCTGGAAAAAGATATCGACTCAAAAATGATGGAGGCATATCAAAAGGTCAGGGGACAAAACATTTATCCCGTTGTTGTTCCACTTGTTGGCAACAACTGCGGTGGTTGCCGTATGGACCTTTCTATTGGTGCAGTTGGCAAAATCGAGTCACAAGGCTATGCCGTTTGTGAGAACTGCCACAGATTTATTTACAAAAAATAACGATATAAAAAGACAGTCAATTTCGACTGTCTTTTTTGCATATTGACATTGTTTGTGCTGTAAAGTAAAATAACAAAAAGGGGAAAGGTTGCAAAGATTGACAAATGACTATCAATCACAGAACCGTCCCTGATTGAAAAAGATTGTTATATTTAATTGGAGGGCAGGATGGATTATCAGGCTGTGTTAACAGAACATTTGCAGGTGATAGTTGGAAAAAAGATTGATTCTGTTAGATTGGCGTGCGAAATGATGATGTTTGATTTTGAAGACTATGCACTTCATACGCTATGTTTTACTCGCATCATCAGTGATAATGATATTCTTGTGTCAACCCTGGATTATCAGAGTTGGGATCAAAAAGTGGAAGAAAATAACGATGAGTGGTATTTTGTTGAAAAATACAGATCAAAAATAGAAGGTGGGACTGTAATATCCGTAAATGTTTCTTCGTTGAATGACGTTGAAATCGTGTTGGACAATGGAACAACTATCCAATTGTTTGTAAAAAATGGTTACAATCATTTTGATGATGAACATGAGCAATGGGTGTTTTTCAAGTGTGGAGATTATTCTTATCCGTTTATTACTGTTTATAACAAATCGGTAGATATAGCTGTCAATAGGCTTAAACTTTAATCAATCAGCAATCAATGGGACAGTTCTATGTTTAACAACTAAATCACAAAATAAAAAAAGACTCGCGTTTGCGAGTCTTTAATTTTTTGTTTGTTATTTGTTCCAGTTTGCAATGAGATATTGCGCAATTTGCACTGCGTTTGTTGCTGCACCTTTGCGGATGTTGTCTGCAACA
>JAFTHO010000067.1 GCA_017457385.1 Clostridia bacterium
ACTATCTTGGCAAAACGCTTGGCGTTGTGGTGGAGTTTGACGGCTTCAGTTTTGCATACGTAGACGAACTGACGCAGTTTCAGACACAATATCTTTTGGACAACATGCAAAAATGCCATGCATATTATTCAACAAATGCCTTTGAAAACATAAAAGACAAATATGCAGACAGCATTGTGGTCACAAAAAATTTTGTAGACAGAGAGGATATTTATACAACCTATCGCTGTGGCAACTTTACAATCTCGCCACGTGGTGGTAAAATGGTATTTGCAAAATAGTATAGTTTTGTAGTAATATTAATTAATATGCAGATAGATTTTTTAAATTTAAAAGGTCAGGTAAACAAACTGACCAACATAATTGTAGTTTATGGAGAGGACGACTATCTTCGTGAAAGGGCAATTGACACCATCAAGGCTTCTCTCAACGTAGAGTTCGACCAGCTCAACTGTGACGTAATGCGTGGCGTGACGATGGACGAGGTGATTGCTTCAGCCGTCATTTTGCCATTTATGACGGGCACTCGTTTTGTTGTGGTCAAAGACTATGCTTCACCAAACGGGCACGAAAAAAGTGAAAGAGAAAAACTCGTTGCATACATGAAAAACCCTGTGTATACAACAACGCTTGTTTTTTCTGTCAAAAACATTTCTGCCGTGGTGGACGACCTTGAGTTTGCAGATTACGTCAATTGCAAAAAACTCGATCAAAATGCTCTGGAAAAGTGGATTTTGGTCTTTTGCAAAAAACAGGGCAAAACAATCACGCCATACAACGCAAGGCTCATTGCAGACTATTGCCTGTATGATATGTCAAGAATAAATACAGAAGTGCAAAAAGTTTGTTTTTACAGCGGGGACGAAATCACCAAAGAAGATATCGACCTGATGATAGAAAAAGACAGCGAAGTAAAACTGTATGAGCTTGCCAACGAAATTGCAAACAAAAATGCAGATATGGCGTTTAAAATAGCACGCAACCTTATTGACAAGGGCACAAAAGTGCACGTGCTTGTGTCTTCTGTATACAAAACTTTTCAGCGTATGTTTTATACTCTCGTGTCACGTGGTGTCAGCCAGCAGGAAATGGCAAACGCACTTGGCGTAAAGCCTTTTGCAATCACAAAAGCACGTGAGGTTGCACAAAAGTTTTCTCCTGTAAAACTCAAAAAAGCGGTGGAAATATGTGCACAGGCAGACGAAAATCTGCGTCACAGCATAAACGGAAACGCCGTGATAAACTATCTTATTTTAAGTTTAATTTCTCTTTGATTTCTGGTGAAAAATGATAAACGCACTAAGACACAATTATGGCAAAACGTTGTGGCTCACAAGACTTGTTCTTGCGCTTTCCATTTTGTTTTGTGACTTGTTTTCTGTCAGCACCTTTTTTGGTCTTTTGGCGATGATGGGTGTCAAAACGTCGGGCACCTTTGCGGGATACGTCCTGTATGCCGTTATCACGCTTGTCATTACCGAGGTGTTGTCACGACTTGTCATCAGGTTTTGCTTTAACACACTTGGCATTTTCGTCATTCCATAC
>JAFTHO010000068.1 GCA_017457385.1 Clostridia bacterium
GCCAAAAACTGCCGACGCCAAAAACGCAAAAGAAACACAAATAGTTATAACAAATCCACGTTTTTTTGTCATAGCCATCTTCTCCTTTTATTGCAAAAATACAATATACATTTTTTTTATTGTATCACAAAAAAAAATTTATTCAATACCTGTTATCTTGTTTTTTTGCATTAGTCAAACAAAAAAACGGTTGCAAATGCAACCGTTTTTGTTTTTATTGTTTGTTTGCAAAAGTCAGTTGAGTGCCGTCACTGTCTACGTATACCTTTTGACCTTTTTGAACACTGCCCTTTAAAATTTCTTCGCTGAGTTTGTCTTCGAGACAACGTTGAATTGTGCGTTTGAGTGGTCTTGCGCCATATTCTTTGTCATATCCCTTTTCTGCCAGAAAGTCAAGAGCGCTTTCGCTGATTTGCATTTGAATGCCGTTTTCGGCAATGCGTTTTGCAAGACTGCGGATGAGTATTTTTGCAATCTGACGAGTGTCGTCCTTTGTGAGCTGATGGAAGATGATTGTGTCGTCCACACGGTTTAAAAACTCTGGTTTGAAAGTGTCTTTAAGGCTTTCCATAAGTTTTTCTTTCATATCCTCATATTCCTGCTCGTCGTTGTTGCTGTTAAAGCCAAGACGATTTGTCTTTTTGAGTTGAGACACACCGTTGTTGCTTGTCATGATGATGATTGTGTTTTTAAAGTCAACCACTCTGCCACGGCTGTCTGTAAGTCTGCCGTCGTCAAGAATCTGCAACAAAATATTGAATACGTCCGGGTGAGCTTTTTCTATCTCGTCAAACAAAATGACGCTGTATGGTTTGCGACGAACTTTTTCGGTGAGTTGTCCACCGTTGTCGTCAAAACCAACGTATCCCGGAGGCGCACCAATGATTTTTGCAGTTGAGTGTTTGTCCATATATTCACTCATATCAAGACGGATGAGCAGTTTTTCGTCACCAAACACACCCTCTGCAAGTGCCTTTGAAAGTTCTGTTTTGCCCACGCCTGTAGGACCGAGAAAAATGAATGAGCCAATTGGTCGTTTTGGATCTTTGAGGCCTGCTCTTGCACGGCGTATTGCTTTTGCAACTGCCTTTACCGCATCATCCTGACCAACCACACGTTTGTGCAAAAGATCTTCCAGATGGATGAGTTTTTCGCTTTCTGTCTCACTTATTCTGTCAACAGGGATAGAAGTCCATTTAGAAACGATTTTTGCAATTTCGCTTTCGCCGATTTTTGGTTTGCACTCTTTCATTTTTTGTGCATGAGCCTGCTTTTCTTTTTCTATTTCTGCCTCGAGTGATTCTACCTTTACCTTGATTTCCTGCGCTTTGTCAAACATTTGTCTGTCTGCAAACTGCTTCATCTCAACAACCATACGGTCAAGGTCGGCTTCTTTTTGTTTTACACCCTCAGGCAAAACGTAGCAATCGAGTTTTGCTCTGCTGGATGCCTCGTCAATGAGGTCAATTGCTTTGTCAGGCAAAAATCTGTCGCTGATGTATCTGTCAGAAAGTTTAACGGCAGCCTCTATTGCTTCGTCTGTGATTTCTACCTTGTGGTGATCTTCGTATTTTTCACGCAAGCCTTTGAGGATGAGTATTGCATCATTTACGCTTGGCTGATCTACTGTAATTGGTTGAAATCTGCGTTCGAGCGCACTGTCTTTTTCGATATATTTGCGATATTCTTCGATAGTAGTTGCACCAACTGTCTGCAACTCGCCCCTTGCCAAAAGTGGTTTGAGGATGTCTGCCGCATCCATATTGCCCTCGCCCGTACTGCCTGCACCGACAAGGTTGTGGATTTCGTCAATAAAGATGATGATGTTGCCGTTTTTTGTAACAACTTCGATAGCGTCTTTTAGTCTTTCTTCAAAATCGCCACGATATTTTGTGCCTGCAAGCAAACCTGCAAGGTCAAGTGAAAACACGATTTTGTCTTTGAGCAAATCAGGTACGTCGCCGTTGACTATCTTTTGAGCAAGACCTTCTACCACAGCAGATTTGCCAACACCAGGCTCACCAATGAGGATAGGGTTGTTTTTTGTGCGTCTGCTGAGTATCTGGATGACTCTTTCTATCTCGTCTGCACGGCCAATAACCGGGTCAAGTTTGCCCTCACGTGCTTTTTGAGTGAGGTCTGTGCCAAATTTTGCAAGTTCGCCAAGGCGTTTGTCTGTGTTTTGATCTTGTTTTTGTGCTTTGGCTTGTGGTTGACCTGCATTTGTCTGCACGCCAACAACCTCTGCAACTTTTTTGACAAGCTGTGGCACGTCAACACCCATTTGCAAAAGCAATCTTACTGCAAAACTGTCGCCGTCCATCAAAATGGCAAGCAAAACGTGTTGTGTATCTGCATAATAATTGTTTGTTTGCTGTGCAAGTGCGTTTGCAATTTCTTCTATACGGCGCACACGTGTAGAAAACTGCACCTGAAAACCACCTTGTTTGTCAGAGCCTATGCGAAAGTTGTCTTTGTTGACGCCTGCCTGTTGCAAAAGTTCTTTGGCTTTGCCGTCGGCATAAGTGAGACCAAGCAAAACGTGCTCACTGCCAATGACACTGTTTCGTGTTTGTCTGCTGAATTCTACTGCTATATCTATTGCTTGTTTTGCGTTTTGTGTAAATCTGTCAAACATATAAGCACCTCCTGATGATTATAGTCAATTTAAAATTTTGTTGAGATTTTCTCTCGTGTATGATGCACGAAACAAATCACGTTCTGTCTCGTTCATGGCAGAGCCACGGTTGAGCATGAGGTTTGCCGGCAACACACCCACAAGAAAATCGTCAAGTTTTGATACGTCTTTGCAATTTAGTATACCCAGAGTCACGCCAAGTTTTACGTCTGCAAACCTTTCGAAAAACTCTTTTGTTGACAAAACGTATGCATTTGTGAGTATGCCTTTTGAGCGCATTATTTTGTCTGTAATTGCAATTTTGTTAGACTCGAAAATTGCCTTGCTCTCTGCCATTTCGAGGTTGCAGATTTGTTCTACCGCCCTTGAAACGTTTGCTATGATATCTTCTTCGCTAAAACCAAGTGAAATTTTGTTTGACACCTGATAGAGATATCCTTCGCTTTCGCTACCCTCGCCATAAATGCCACGCACCGTCATACGTTTTTGGTCAAGTGCTTTTATGAGAGAGTTTATTTTGCCCGTTTTTGTGAGTGACGGCAAAAACATCATTACCGATGCTCTCATGCCTGTGCCCACGTTTGTAGGACAACTTGTCAAAAATCCAAGTGTGTCGTCATAAGCAAGCGGTACGTTTGCAATTATTTTTTGATCCACCTTTTTTATCTTTTCAAAGGCAAGCGCAAGGTCAAAACCCTTTACTATACTTTGCTCACGGATGTGATCTTCTTCGTTGAGCATAACGGATATGCTTTCGTCATCGCTGACGATAACTGCACCGTGCTTGTTCTTTTTGGTGAGATCAAGGCTGATGAGATGTTTTTCTACAAAAGCACGCTTTTGCACGTCGCTCATCTGCGACATAAGATATGCCTTAAAGTTGCCACTTTCCTGCAACAGATCGCTGATTTTTTTCATAAAACCAAAGGCCTGCTCACCCTCAAGTTTGTGAGGAAATGGCAAATCGGCAATATTTCGGGCAAGTCGTATCCTTGAAGATACGACAATTTTGTTCATCATATCTTTCATTTTGGATCGAGCTCCTTTATCTTTTCAAAAATTTTGCTTGCTTCTTCATAATTCATTGCCATTTTGGCTTTGTAAAGCTGAGCATTGAGTTTTTTGAGTGTTTCTGCCCTGCTTTCCTGTGGCTCTGCACCCATATGTTGTCTTGCAACGTGAGTGGTTTTGCCCTGAATTTTTGGTAACAGTTTGTCAATTGTGCCTTGAAAAGCCTTGTAACAATGCGGGCAACCCAAAAAGCCCGTTTTTAAAAACTGACTTTGTTTTGTGTTGCACTTTGGACAAACGATATCTTTTTGTGCAGGCTGTGACTGACGTGTTTTAAAATAAAAACTGTGCTGTTGCTCGCGATAACACTCGTCGCACAAATATTGCTGTGTTGTATTGCCGTTTATTGTTGTCGTAACAAAAGTTGTTGCCGGCATGCCACATTTCATACACTTCATCAATCGTCACCTCCAAAATCAGATTTCATAAGCAAGGTCAAAAAACTTTTAAAAATTCCTGCACGGACAACCTCTTTGCTGAGTTTGTCATATGACAAAATTGCTTTGTCACTCGTCATGCTTTTTGCAATTTCTTTTTCGCGCTGGCTGATGATGCCGTCGCTTTGCAGTCTGTCGAGTATCTGACAAACACGCTGAAAAGAAATTTTGTCACCAATGCTGTGACACACCAGTTCGTTTATATAACTGTCTTCGTCGTTGAGCCTGACAAGCGTGACGTATCCACCGCCACCACGACGGCTTTCTACCGCAAAACCCTTGTCCAGAGTGAACCTTGTTGACAAAACGTAGTTTATCTGGCTTGGCGCACAGTTGAAATATTGCGCAAGCTCGGTGCGCGAAATATATATAGAACTTTCGTCACCAAACAAATCAATCAAAAAGCTCTCTATCAAATCGCTGATGTTTGCCATTTTTCTACCTCCTTTAAAAGTTTGACTTTCTTTGACCTTTGATAATATTATACACCACTCTATGCAGTTGTCAATCAATTTTTGTCAAAAATTTTGTATATTTTTTTGCAAGCATACTGTTTTTTTGCAAAATAAAAAGGCAGACCTTTTGTCTGCCTTTGTTTGTTTTTAGTCGTCAAGCATTGCATCGTGAGGATGCTCTTTTTTAACGCTGAGTTTTGCAAGTGTGCGCATGAGCGAAACTTTTGCCAGAGTATATGCCTTTTGATCACGTGCATATTCCATTTCTTCACGCTGATGACGCTCTTTTTCTTTTAGTTGTTCCATCTCCATTTCGTCAGGCCAAAAAATCGTCTGACAAAACAAAACTACTTTGTCCGGAGCAACCTCTGCAAAACCGTCACTGTTTGCCGCATAATGCCACTTTCCGTCTTTTTTGATTTTTACTTCGCCGGACTGCAACACAGTTATCAATGGTGCATTGCCTTTGAGTATGCCCATTTGTCCACCGACGGTTGGTATTATAACGGATTCCACCTCACCCTGATAAAAAGTACGCTCTGGGGTGATGATTTGTAAATAAAATTGACTTGCCATATTTTTATATCACAAAATTAAAGTTTTTTTGCTTTTGCCTTTGCTTCGTCAAGGTCGCCAACCATAAAGAATGCCTGTTCAGGAAGGTCGTCCACTCTGCCATCCAAAATCATTTTGAAAGACTCGATAGTTGTTTTGAGTGGAACGTATCTGCCCTCAAGACCAGTAAATGTTGTACCAACGAAGAATGGTTGTGACAGGAATTTTTGAATTTTTCTTGCACGGTTTACTGTGAGTTTGTCTTCCTGAGAAAGCTCGTCCATACCCAAAATTGCAATGATATCCTGCAATTCTTTATAACGTTGCAAAGTTTCCTGAACGCCACGTGCAACCTTGTAGTGATTTTCGCCAACAATGTGTGGCTCAAGGATGCGAGAGTTTGATGCAAGTGGGTCAACGGCAGGATAAATACCTTGTTCTACAACCTTTCTTGACAAAACCGTAGTTGCATCCAAGTGAGAAAACAAGGTTGCAGGTGCAGGGTCAGTAAGGTCGTCGGCAGGCACGTATACAGCCTGGATAGACGTGATAGAACCACTGTTTGTGCTTGAAATACGTTCTTGCAAAGAGCCGAGTTCCTGCGCAAGTGTTGGCTGATAACCAACGGCAGAAGGCATACGGCCAAGCAAAGCAGAAACTTCTGAACCGGCCTGAATATAACGGAAGATGTTGTCAACAAACAACAATACGTCCTGGTTGCGTTGGTCACGGAAATATTCTGCCAGAGTAAGACCGGTAAACGCTACACGCATACGGCTTCCTGGTGGTTCGTTCATTTGACCAAACACGAGTGACGTTTTGTCGATAACGCCTGATTCTGTCATTTCCTGAATCATATCGTAGCCTTCACGACTGCGTTCGCCAACGCCTGTAAAGATAGAATAGCCACCATGTTCGCTTGCTATGTTGCGAATGAGTTCCATGATCAAAACGGTTTTGCCAACACCCGCACCACCAAACAAACCAATTTTGCCACCCTTTACGTAAGGTGCAAGCAAGTCGATAACTTTAATACCAGTTTCGAACTGCTCTGTGCTGTTGCTTTGTTCGTAATATTTTGGTGGTTCGCGATAGATTGACCATTTTGTATCTGTGATGATGTCACCTTTTTTGTCGATAGGTTCGCCAAGCACGTTCATAACTCTGCCAAGAGTGCCGTCGCCAACAGGCACCATAATGCTTTGACCCGTTGCCTCAACTTCGAGACCACGTGCCAAACCTTCGGTAGCCTGCAAAGCAATGCATCTTACTGAGTTGTTGCCAGCGTGTGACAAAACTTCGAGCACGACGTTGTTTGCGCCCATAACGACGAGTTTTTCGTGAATTTTTGGTATTTGACCGTCAAATCGCACGTCTACAACCGGTCCGATAATCTGACTGATTTTGCCGATAAGTTTTTTGTTCATATTTATCCTCGTTTAGTTCCCGACTGATGAACCGGAAACAATTTCCAACAGCTCGTTTGTAATGCTTTCCTGTCTTGCCCTGTTGTATTCAAGACGGAGTTTGTCAAGCATTTCGTCTGCATTGCGTGTTGCACTTTCCATAGCCACCATACGCGCTTTGTGTTCGCTGACAGTTGCGTGCAACAACACAGAAAAGATAAGACCTGTGATATATTGCGGAATGAGTTGTTGCAAAACCTCGTCCGGACTTGGGTCGTATATCATTGTGGCAGAAAAAGCACTTGACTGATTGAACTGACTTCTGTCCAGAGGCACAATCTGGAAGCACACGGGTTTTTGCCCACCACCTTCGTCCATGTCGGTAAAGATGACGTATGCAGAGCCAATGTTGCCTTTTTCGAACTCGTCGCATATATCGTATGCTATACTTCGTGCATGCTTGAGGGTTGGGTTGCCGATAGAATTATATTCTTTGTCGACAGCAATATCGTTGCGTTTAAAAAACTCTGACGCAGTGCG
Organism: Clostridia bacterium; assembly: GCA_017457385.1. Lineage (GTDB taxonomy): Bacteria > Bacillota > Clostridia > Christensenellales > CAG-314 > Heteroclostridium. The sequence continues at coordinate 7,103 of JAFTHO010000068.1, forward strand.
ACCAAAAGTGATGATTTGTCTGTTGTCGTCTTTTGAAATGATTTCGTGTGCAAGGTTGAGCACGTTGTGGTTATAACCACCTGCAAGCCCCTTGTCACTCGAAATGACGATATAACAGGTTTTTTCACTTTTGTCCAGTTTGAAATATCTGTCGCCACAGTCAACGCAATCGCCGTGTTCAAGCAGGTCGCTGATAGCTTTTATTAAACTTTTGAAATAAAGCAGGTTTTTGTCGTAGTTTTCCTGAGCGCGTTTTACTTTGGAGACAGAAATGAGTTCCATCGCCTTTGTAATCTGACGCGTGTCATTTATACTTTTTATCCTTGCTTTAATATCAGTTATATTTGCCATGATTTAATCAAATTTTTTCCAAAAAAGATTTTGTAAATGATTCGGCTGCTTCGCCAAGCCATTTTTTGTTTTCTTCTGACAGGAGTTTTGTGTTGTCGATATCTGCATATACGGCAGGATTGGTTTCTTCGACGTATTTTAAAAACTCTTCAAAATATTTTGTGATATGCTTTTTGCTGATTGCCACAAGTGCCGGCAAAGAAATAACGTAAAGCATAACAACTTGTTTTGCCACCGGAATTGGTCTGTATTGTGGTTGTTTGAGAAGTTCTGTCAACTTTTCGCCGTGAGTCAAAACTGCTTTTGTCACGTTGTCAAGGTCAGAGCCAAACTGAGTAAATACTGCCAGTTCGCGATATTGTGCAAGATCAAGACGGAGTGTGCCGGCAACAGAGCGCATTGCTTTGATCTGAGCAGAGCCACCAACACGGGATACAGAAAGACCAACGTTTACGGCAGGACGAGTGCCGGCATTGAACAACTCTGTTTCGAGATAAATCTGTCCGTCTGTGATAGAAATTACGTTTGTTGGGATATATGCAGAAATGTCCCCCGCCTGTGTCTCAACGATAGGCAATGCAGTGATAGAGCCACCACCCAAAGCATCGCAGAGTTTTACAGAGCGTTCCAAAAGTCTTGAGTGCAGATAGAATATATCACCAGGATAAGCCTCACGACCTGCAGGACGTTTGAGCAAAAGTGACAAAGTACGATATGCAACGGCGTGTTTTGACAAGTCGTCGTATACAATCAAAACGTCTTTGCCATTGTACATAAACTCTTCTGCCATAGAGCAACCAGAATAAGGAGCAATATATTGCAACGGAGCGGAATCTTTTGCAGTAGCGCTGACGATGATAGAATAATCCAACGCGCCATACGCCTCAAGTTTGTGCGCAACATCGTTTACCGTGCTTGATTTTTGACCGATAGCGACGTATACGCAAATAACGTTTTTGTCCTTTTGGTTGATGATAGTGTCAATTGCAATGGCTGTTTTGCCTGTCTGTCTGTCACCAATGATAAGTTCCCTTTGACCACGACCGATTGGAATCATGCTGTCGATAGAAATAAGACCAGTCTGCAAAGGTTGAGAAACTGGCGATCTGTCCATGATAGATGCAGATGGCACCTCGATTTCTCTGTATTTGTTTGTGTTTATGTTACCTTTTCCGTCCAAAGGATTGCCAAGCGGGTCTACAATACGGCCAAGCAGAGCATCACCAACAGGCACACTCATGAGTCTGCCGGTTGTTTTTACCGTCATGCCCTGACAGATGCTGCCATCGTCGTCAAGCACAACGGCACCAACCTCGTTTTCTTCAAGGTTGAGTGCGATTGCAGATGCACCGTTTTGTATTGAAAGAACCTCATAATATTTTACGTTTGTGAGTCCTTTGACTTTGATTATACCGTCACCTGAAAAGACAACTTCGCCAACGTCAACGATCTGATTTGAAAGCTGAGCGTCTGCGACTTGCTTTTTTAACAGGTCGGCTATGTTTTTGATATCAATTGCCATAAAAAACCTTTATCTCAAAGATTGTTTGATTTGTTCGAGTTTGCCAGAAATTGTGCCGTCATAAACGATGCTGCCATCAAAAACCTTGATGCCACCAATGAGGCTTTCGTCAATTTCATAGACAAAATCTGCCTGACCTTCAACCTTTTTTCTAAACAAAATTTCGATTTTTTCCTTGCTTTCTTGCGAAAGTGGTTTGCTTGATAAAACACGAAGAGTTTTCATCAGTTGTTTTCCCACCCTTTCAAACATTCGTCAATAACTTTTTGGTTGTCTTCGGCAGAAACCTCTCTTTCCAAAACTTTAGATGCAATGTCAATTGCAAGACTGCCAACCTGAGCTTTGACCTCTGCCTCGAGTTTGGCTTTTTGGTTTTCGATTTCTTTTTTGCCCTGTTCGATAATATCGTTAGACTTTTTCTTTGCTTCTGCCAAAATTTCTTTACTTTTTATTTCAGCTTCTTTAGTTGCTTCAAAACTGATAAACTCTGCTTTTTTGCGAGCATCTTCGATGATCTTGTCAGAGTTTTCTTTAATTTCTTTAACTTCTGCGCTGAGTCTTTCGTTTTCTTTTACAGTTGCCTCTACAGACGCTTTGCGATTGTTGATAAACTTGAGCACAGGGTTGTATACCAGCGTTGTCATAAAGAATATCAAAATAAGCAAACACAATACGTGCTGAACTATGTCAAGCGGCAAAATCTGAAGACCGCCCTCAGCGAGCATATTAGTCATAGTAGTCATCTTTTAAACCTCGTTTTAATTAGTTTGTATGCCCTTTGTTATACAACGAACAAAAGAAGAATACTGATAAACAACGCATAGATACATGTTGTTTCGATAAAGGCAAGACCGATCATGAGTGTAGAGCTGATTTTGCCTTGAGCTTCTGGCTGACGTGCAATGCCTTCTACGCTTTTGCCAACTGCGATACCCATACCAACACCGGCACCGATACCTGCAAGCATTGGGATAGCTGCTGCAATTGCAACCAACGGATTGATACCTTCTGCAACTGTCTCAGCCAACAACATAAGTTGAGTCATAGCCATCATAATAGTTTCCATTTAATTCCCTCCGAAAGTTAAACTATAATGTTTAATATTTTATTTCACTGCAACAAAGCAGTTTTAGTCAAAATTGTTATTCTATTGCTTCTGCCACGAAAGACAAACTCAAAACCGCAAATACGTATGATTGAATGAGTGCGTGGAAGCAAGTGAACAAAATACTGCAAAACGCTGGCAACACCGGTGTGAGTGGTTGCAATACGTTGTTGACGAGCGCCATCATCAAAAAGCCACTCAAAATGCTGCCGAACATACGAAACGTCATTGATACAGGCACTGCAATGTCTGTAAGGATAGGAATGACCATTTTGTATTTGCCAAGATATTTTGGACCTTTGTGTTTAAAGCCATAAAAATGGATGAGTATAAAGGTGCATATAGCAAGCGCTATACAAACGTTTACGTCAGAGTTTGGTGGACGTATACCCAGCATTTCTGTCAAAGTGCCAACACAGATAAATGCCGCCGCCGTAAAGACGTATGGACCCAAAGCCTTTGAATAGCCGTGTACGTTGTCTTTTGCCATGCCTGCAAAAGCACCAACGATCCACTCTACAAACGCCTGAAAGCCTGTTGGCACGGTTTTAAACCTAGGAAAGATAACAAATCTGAAGACAATTGCAAACACAATGAGGACAAAAGTTGTTATCCACACGCTGAGCACCGCCATAGATATGTCATAACCAAAAAGTGTAAATACTGTGTGCGGAAAAACCTCGTCGGCAACAACGTCACCCATTGGTGGTTTTGTTGTGCCAAGCACAAATTTGTCAATCAAAAACACAGCAACAGACAAAATACTGCACACAATCATACCCCAGAATGCAATTTTTCGTCCCCTTTGCCAAGGTTTTTTGACTTTTTTAGGTTTTTTTGCAACATTTTCTTTGTTTTGCATTACGTTTTCCTGCATAATTTTTAACCTCTGTTACGTAAATTTTACAATAACTAAAAACGAAATTCAATACCTAAAAAGGAAAAAAACAGGCCCTATCTGCTTTTGATATAGCCTGTCATGTTTGCCACAGCAACAAGCGCACCAATCTCGTCCTTTATCTCCACGCGATAAAAGCACACGCGTTTTGACGTGTTGACAAGGGTGGCCTCTGCCTTTATAAAACTACCTGTAGCTTTGGTCATATATTGCATAGACGTTGACAAAGTGACCACAAAACAATCCGTGCTGTTTGCAGCAATTGCAAACGCAGAGTCTGCCAGCGTGAACAAAACCCCACCCTGAACGAGACCATCTGCATTGAAATGGTTTTGGTTGAGATTGAGCACGCAAACACTGTGACCGTTTTGTACTTCTTCAATTTCTACACCAACAAGTTTTTGAAACTTGTCTTCGTTGAAAAATTGCTTTGCTTTTTGCAACGTCTCCACAAAAATACACCTCTACCCAAGTATTATACCCCTTTTAAAAACCATAGTCAATACCCATAGTTAAACAAAATGCAAGTTTGTGCTCAAAATTAACAAACATCGACAAATTTTTGACAATATTTAAAATAAAAAACCCACGGGCTCACCCGTGGGGGTGACGTGCTCCATGGACTGCACGTCTGTCTTATTGACAAAATAAGTATACGCTATTGTCGATAAAAAATCAATACTTTATGCAAACAAAAAGGCCACCCTTTTGGGTAGCCTTGAAGTTTTGTTTTAGTTGTCAATCAGAGAACTGTCCCCTGATTGGTACTAACTATTTATTATTAAAATTTTTCAAAAATTCTTTTGCTGATATTTTCAATGGAATACCTTCTTGTGAAAATTCCATCCTTCTTAAATAATTCAATGCATCAAGTTTATATGGTTCGAAATGTTTATATAAGACTTTTTTTAATTCATCCTCATATTGACAACAATTATAATCCAAATAATTAATTATATATTTCTTTTCTTCAAAACAAATTGCATTCCCACCTGAATCATAGCCATCAAAAATATTATCTAATTTTATTTCACTTATAGAATGAAGCGCTTTAATGCTAATATTATACATTAAATATATTCCCCCATACCTAGACGAAAATCCAGAGCAAATAATAACATCTTTTAAATCTAAATAATAATATTTACCTTTTTTTACAAATCCGTATTCTTCATATACTTTTGTTGTAATTTGTTTTAATTCTTTCTTATCCATAATATATCCCCTGATTGGTAATTATTTGTTCATTAAGTCTAAAGCTTGTTTTGCAAGTTTTCTTTGTTTCGCCCAAAATTCGCTGTATTTCATGCTGTTATGTGTAAATTCATCTTCATTGATGCATTTTTTAAAATTATCGTTAATTTGAACTAATATACTTTTGATATCATCATCAATCTTTTTGTTATCATATAAAACATTAATAAAATATTCCATATTACACCAATCATCGCATAATTCAGTAGGCAAATTCCATAATGCAAAATCTTCCGTTTTATTTACTTGTTCATCATATTCTGCACTTAATTCTTCTAAACGTTCTAGAGTATATTTATAACAATCTTTAATATGTTTTTCTTTCACACAAATTACCTCTTAAAATGTCAATCAGAGAACCGTCCCCTGATTGGTGACTTACCATTACAATTTTAAGCTGGGTATCCCAGTTAAAACAGGTGACGTGCAAAACTATGTGATGCAGAGTGAAGCACGTCTTATCCTGTTTACAATTTAATTAAATTTTAACTTGTTTATTTGCTTTTTCAACCTCTTAAATTGTCCTTCTTCAACAATCGAAATTCTATAAAATTTATATTTGATTCTTTCAACATAACCATCTTTATATTTAATAACAAAATCAAATCCAAGATTTAATTCTTTTTCAACATCTATTGATTCAACATTCAATAAAGCTCTTTCATATTGATTAACTTTGGTTAAACCTAGAATCAATATTAATCTATCTTTTTTATAATTAATGCTTAATCCTAACGAATATAGCCATGTTAAACCAAAGACTACAAAGATAATTACTAATATAGTTAATAATATGTTCTTGATATCAAACGAACTTTGAAAGCACATATCAAACATTGCATAGATAATAAATGCAAATGAAATGATAAAGCAAATTCTAACAAATCTTCCAAATAAGAATATTTTTCTCATCTAATTAAACCACTCCTCTTTTTTCTTTTCCCACCAATTATCTAGTGCGTCTGATACAACTGCAATTAAAATGGTTCCTGCAACAAGTCCGTCTTTTGCTGTAACATCATATTGGTAGTTTGTTGCAACTCCATCAACTGTTTTTGACAAGATATTGCCCTTTTTGTTATTTTACTTTACTGCACAACCAATGTCAACATGCAAACAAAAAGGCCACTCTTGCGAGTAGCCTTTAATGTTTGTGATTTAGTTGTCAATCAAAGCATTTTCTCTTGCTTGTGACAGATTATATCCTCTATTAAGAGTTCAATATGAGCCTCCCAACTTTTTCTTCCTTTTTCCAACTCTCCGATTATCAAGCATTTATTGTGGTTAAAATAGCACTCGTAAAAAATAAACTTATACCTTTTTCTGTGTATGAAATCCACAAAATTTTTTAATGTTGTTAATCTTGCAATGCCTTTATTCTTCCACCTATACCAGCTAATTATTTGAACAGCAGGAATAAAACTTTCATCAATAAAATCTGATGATAAAACAAACTGTATCTTTACTTTTTTGTTTTTTACAGAAGACAAACCTTCTTGTTCTTTTATTGAAGTAACAAAACAAATATTCTTTCCTTCATAAATTATCTCTGATACTTCGCAGTCATGCAAAAAAGCAACATCATCACTTAAATAATCCTTCATATTTTCTCCTATATCAATGTCAAGAGTCCCAAACTTTAATCAATCAGAGAACCGTCCCCTGATTGATGATGCTCTTACTAAAAACAATAAATTTAATAATTAAATATCTAATTCACATTCAATCCTATCAATAATAATTGACACAATATCTCCTTCTTCAAAATCACTTATACCATCTGGATAGAAATATTCTAAAGATATAATGAAATCGAACACTTTAATCAAAGAATTCTTTTTATTCAAAATAGTTCCAACTATTTCATATTGAAAACCATATTTTTCTATTTTAGTTATCTTATGGCAATTTGCTGATTTTTCTTCTTTAATTAAAATATCTTCAAGGCAAAATGCGTATAACATTTTTATAGGCATTCCTATTTGTGGTTCTGCACCACCAGCAAGAGGAACTGAATTACATACACATCTTATTTCATAAGTTCCATCGGAAACGAGATATTCTGCATATGAATAAGAATATTCATTTATTTTGCTTATCTTCATCAAACCTCTCCTCAAATTAAACCTAACAAAGCCATAGCAGCTTTAGTTAACGTTTTTGTGTAATATGTAGTAATTAATTTCCAATCAGGGGGACGGTTCTGTGATTGATAGTTTTTGTCAATCATTACAGCCTTGCCCCTTTTTGTTATTTTACTTTACTGCACAGGCAATGTCAACATGCAAACAAAAAAGGCTACCCTTGCGAGTAGCCTTTAATGTTTGTGATTTAGTTGTCAATCAGAGAACCGTCCCGTGATTGTCATAATTCAATAAGATAATTAAATTATATTTAATTTTTCTTTTGCTTCTTTAGTCAATAATAAAATAGCTTCATTATCTTTTATAGTTTTTATTGCATCGTGTTTATATGGATCAAAATATGTACGAAGCATGTTTTTCAACATTTGTTCGTATTCTATTTCGTTATACTTTTCAAATATAATCTCATGAGCATGATATCCAGGAAGTTTTGGCGTATGCTCCATTTTTATTTCTGTGAACATACCTCGATTAAATTGAAATGGAATTGAGTCGTCATACAAATCATTAATGTAAAAATAATAATTAAACGATTTTACACCCCTCCATGAACAAAACTTTACAACTATTGATACATCTTCAAGTTTTAAAATATAATTATTCTTATCCTTTATAAATCCATACTCCAAAAATATTTCTTTTGTAATCTTATTAAAAACTCTTTTTTCCATTTTTGCCTCCGTTTAATAAAGCACAATTATCATTTTATATCCGCCACCTAAAACATAATTATAATTAATAATTTGTTTAACA
>JAFTHO010000069.1 GCA_017457385.1 Clostridia bacterium
ACACCACTGTCAAACACTGCAATTTTTTGATCCATAACCCCACCCCTGATATATATTGATAAAGGTTATGCAAAATAAATGCCCTTTTTGACCAAAACAAAAAGATATTGGACAAAAAAGAGCGTTAAATCGTTGCCAATTTTAAAAAATCGTGCTAAAATATCACAGTTAAATGAAATACTATCACTATCAGGGGAGTTTTTAAAATGCCTAATATTAAATCAGCAGAAAAAAGAGTAAGCGTTTCTTCAGCTAAAAAATTGCAAAACCAAATGGTTAAATCACAAATGAACACTGCAATCAAAAAGTTCAACGCAGCTATCGCAGCTAACGATGCAGAACTTGCTGAAAAACTCTTGGCAGAAGCAGCTAGCAAAATTGACAACGCTGCAAGCAAAAAAGTTATTCACAAAAACAGTGCAAACCACAAAAAAGCTCAAATCGGCAAAGCTTTGTTCCAACTTAAATCTGGTATCATCGTTGTAAAAGCTGACGCTAAGAGCTTGAAACAAGCTGAACAAAAAGCAGCAGCTGCAAGAAAAGCAGAAGAAAAAGCAGCAGCTATCGCAGCTTGGAAAGAAGAAAAAGCAGCTAAAGAAGCAGCTAAAGCAGCAGCTAAAGATCCAAAAGCAGCTAAAAAAGCAGCTAAAAAATCTAAATAAGACGCTTTAAAATTCTTTGATTTGTATATAAAGCCCGACTGTATGGTCGGGCTTTTTTACGTCCCCTTTCATTTTTTTGCAAAAAACAAAACCGTGCATTTCTGCACGGTTATTTGTTTTTGTATAATTTATTTCTTTTCCAGCATTTTTTTGAGTTCTTCTAAAAAAGTGTTGCTGTCTTTAAACTGACGATATACAGATGCAAAGCGGATGTATGCAACGTCGTCAAGCGCTTTGAGACCATTCATAACCATTTCGCCAATTTTTTTAGACGAAACCTCTCGATCCATAGAGTTGTAAATTTGTTTTTCGATATCGGCAACAAGCTGGTCGATTTCGTGCAAAGAAACAGGACGTTTTTCGCAAGATTTGATGATGCCGTTTTTAATTTTGTTCATATCAAGTTGCTGTCTGCTGCCATCTGCCTTTACAACAAGCACAGGAGTTGTTTCGATAGTCTCATAGGTAGTAAATCTTTTGTTGCAAGAGTTGCATTCGCGTCTGCGTCTGATTGCATTGAGATCGTCCACCGGGCGTGAATCGATAACTTTAAGGTCTGCACAACCACAGTAAATACACTTCATATATCTAAACCCCTTTTGGTGCTTTATTTAAAATATTCTACACCACTTTTGAAAATCTTCATATCATAGTTGCCGTCAACGTTTTTATAAAGATTTTCGCCAATACGTTCACTGTGACCCATTTTGCCCAAAACTCTGCCGTCTGCCGAAGTGATGCCCTCGATTGCATATACAGAGCCGTTTGGATTGAAAGGACTTGTCATTGTTGCATTGCCATCAAAGTCTACGTATTGTGTAGCAATCTGACCATTTGCAATGAGTTTTGCAAGATTTTCGTCATCACACACAAAGCGACCTTCGCCGTGAGAGATTGCAACGTCATATACGTCGCCAACCTTTACGTTTTGCATCCATGGTGACAAATTGCTTGCCACACGAGTGCGTGTGATTTGCGAAATGTGTCTGCCAATGTTGTTGAAGGTGAGCGTTGGTGAATTTGCAGTCATTGGTGCAATTTTTCCGTTTGGCACAAGACCAAGTTTGATGAGTGCCTGGAAGCCATTGCAAATGCCTATTGCAAGACCGTCACGTTGCTCAAGCAATTTTTGTATGCTTTCTTTAATGTATGGATTTGAAAATACCGTAGCGATAAATTTGCCTGATCCGTCTGGTTCGTCCGCACCGCTAAAGCCACCAGGAATTGCAAGAATGTTGCATTCGTCAATGGCTTTTGCCATGATTTTTACGCTGTCCATAATGTCTTTGCCAGACAGATTTTTGAGAACAAAACTGTGAGTTTCTGCACCGGCAAGTTCAAACTGACGAGCTGTGTCATATTCGCAGTTGTTGCCAGGGAACACAGGTATAAATACTTTTGGTTTTGCAATGCTGATTTTTGCTTTTGTTGCAGGAGCCACGAAAGACACGTTTTGAGCAGTGCCAACCGCAGGTGCAGTCGTTGGATAAATGCTTTCGAGCTTGTTTTTAAAACTGCCAAGCAAATCTGCAAGGTCGCACTCATGTCCACCGATTGTAACTTTGCCATTGTCGTTTGTTGTGCCTACAAACACTTTGTCAAAACCGTCAAACAAACTGTCGTCGTCAACTGCAACCACAATGTTTGCATAGTCAGGACGGAAAAAGTCTGCATTTTGCTGGAAGTCTACGCCAATGCCATTGCCAAAAATGCTTTTTACAACCGCACTGTATACACCACCGTCTTCTACAACGGTTGCATATTTGATTTTGCCTGACAAAACGTTTTTGTTGATTTCGTCATACAAAAGTTTTGTATAGTTCCAGTCTGGCATATAATAGCCGTCACGTTTGATTGGCAAAAGATAAAGTTTTTTGCCACCCTCTCTCAAAACGTTGTCAATAACGTCTTTGCATTTTGCAGTGCCTATTGCAAAAGAAATGAGAGTTGCAGGCACGTCGATATCTTCAAAACTGCCACTCATTGAGTCTTTGCCACCGATTGCGGCAATATCAAGACCCATTTGCGCCTCAAATGCACCAAGCAATGCAGAAACAGGTTGTCCAAAACGTTTTGCATCGCCGTTGAGACGTTTGAAAAACTCCTGCAGACTGAGATAAACTGTTTTTCTGTTTACACCTGCTGCAACAAGTTTTGACACGCTTGTAAGCACTGCGTATACACTGCCCACAAACGGACTGTTTTGTGTGAGATGAGGATTAAATCCAAATGATGCCACACTTGCTGTGTCGCTCTGGTCTGTGCCAAGTTTTGCCGCCATAACGATTGCAGGGGTCTCCTGCGTTTTGCCACCGTAAGGGAGCAACACACTGCGTGCGCCTATTGTAGAGTCGAAAGTTTCGACCATACCTTTTTGAGAACATACGTTAAGTCTGCCAAGTTCGTTTTTGAGTGCAGATACGTAGTCGTCTTTTTTGATATATTCGTTTGTCTTTTCGTCAAGAGTGTCAAAGAAAGTGCATTTGTCTTCCTCAATAGTGACGTCGTTTGATTGTTTTACGCCGTTTGTATCAAGAAAGGCTCTTTCGATGTCAACGATTGCGTCATCTTTAAAAAACATACGCAATCTGCCAGTATCTGTGATTGACGCAACGTTTGTTGCAGAAAGGTTTTCTTCAAAACACAAATCGACAAATTTTTGTTCGTCACAGGCATTGATGACAACTGCCATACGCTCCTGACTTTCGCTGATGGCAAGTTCTGTTCCACTGAGGCCCTCGTATTTTTTAGGCACTCTGTCAAGGAAGATGTCTATGCTGTCTGCAAGTTCGCCAATGGCAACAGACACACCGCCCGCACCAAAGTCGTTGCACTTTTTGATGAGTTTTGATACCTGTGGATTTTTGAACAAACGCTGAATTTTGCGTTCTGTAGTAGCATTGCCCTTTTGAACTTCTGCACCACAGTTTTCTACTGATTTTACGTTGTGAGATTTTGATGAGCCAGTTGCACCACCGCAACCGTCACGGCCTGTTGCACCACCAAGCAAAATAACAACGTCGCCTGGTTGTGGTTTGCTTCTCACCACGTTTTCTGCCTTGTTTTGAGCAACTACAAAGCCTGTTTCAAGACGTTTTGCAACGTAGTTTGGATGATAAACTTCCTGCACAAAACCAGTTGCAAGACCAATCTGGTTGCCATAAGAAGAAAAACCGCTTGTTGCCGTTTTTGAAATAACCCTTTGTGGCAATTTGCCTTTGAGAGTTTTGTCAACAGGTTGAGTAATGTCTGCGGCACCTGTGATACGCATTGCATGATATACGTAAGTGCGTCCACTGAGTGGGTCACGGATAGCACCGCCAAGACAAGTTGCCGCACCACCAAACGGTTCGATTTCGGTTGGATGGTTGTGCGTTTCGTTTTTAAACATCAACAAATAAGTTTCTTCTTTGCCGTTTTCGGTAACCTTCACTTTTACAGAGCAGGCATTGATTTCGTCAGATTCGTCAAGGTTTTTGAGGATATCATATTTTTTCATATATTTTACAATACACGTTGCGATATCCATCATGCACATATATTTTCCACGTGGGGCAGAAACCTCTTCAAACACTTTTGTATAGTGATCAAAAGCCTGCTGAATATGTGGATTGTCAGAAATGATTTTTACGTTTGTGAGTTGTGTCGCAAAAGTAGTGTGACGGCAGTGATCTGACCAGTAAGTGTCGATAACTTTAAGTTCGGTAAAGTATGGATCTCTGCCACAACCTTTAAAATAGTCACGAACAAACAACAAATCTGCAACTGTCATTGCAAAGCCGTTTGCTTTGTGATAGTCTGCAATCTGTTGGTTTGTAAAGTTTGCAAAACCGTCAACCTGCACTTCTTTTTTAACTTCGCCAACGTAGTCTTTGAGAGTAACAGGCATTGCAAGGTCTGCCTCTCTCATTTCTACAGGGTTGATCAAAAAGTTTTTGATTTTTGCAAGAGATTTTTCGTCAACGTCATCAAAGACGTATACGTTTGCAGTTTTTACCAAAGGTTTGTCTTTGAGTGTAAGCAGTTGCACACATTGTGCGGCACTGTCTGCCCTCTGGTCAAACTGACCTGGCAGATATTCTGTTGCAAAAACGATTTTGCCCTGCACGTCGATGCTGTCAGAAACACTGTCTACAGGTGGCTCTGAAAACACAACTGATTTTGCTTTTTCGAAATCTTCGGCAGAAAGACCTTCTACGTCATATCTCAAAAAATATCTCAGGTTGTCAAGTTTTATGCCAAGCACGTTTTTTACGTCTGCAAGCACTTTTTTGCGAGCAACGTCAAAACCCGGCTTTTTTTCTACGTAAATGCGATATATCATTTTACATCTCCCAAACAATTATTTAACGCCAATATCTTTGCGATAATGCATATTTGTAAAGCTGATTTTTTGTACGTTGTTGTAAGCCTTTTCGCGGGCTTCGGCAAGAGTGTTGCCCATGCAGGTTACGCCAAGCACTCTGCCACCGTTTGTATAATATTTGCCGTCAACCTTTTTTGTACCGGCATGGAAAACCACGCAATCTTCGTCTATGTCGCCAAAACAAATTTCGTATCCCTTTTCGTAAGACTCAGGATAGCCACCGCTTGCAATGACAACGCAAAGGCTTTGCTGATCTTTCCATTTGAGTTTTACCTGAGAAAGTTTTTGGTCAATGATAAGGTTGAAAATCTCATACAGGTCGTTTTCAAGACGCATAAGGATTGGCTGTGTCTCCGGATCGCCAAAACGGGCATTGTATTCCAAAACTTTTACACCCTTGTCTGACACCATAAGACCAAAATAGATGATGCCCTTGAAAGTGATTCCTTCGCTGTTGAGCGCATTCATTGTAGGCAAAAAGATGTCGTCGTATGCCTTTTTCATTTCTGCCTCGGTAAAGCGTTGAGAAGGAGAAAAGGCACCCATACCACCTGTGTTGAGACCCTGATCGTTGTCAAGCGCACGTTTGTGGTCCTGACTTGTTTCCATAGGGATGATTGTTTTGCCATCACAAAATGCCAAAACAGAAACTTCGTAGCCAACCAAAAACTCTTCCACTACAATCTGATTGCCTGATTTGCCAAATTTTTGGTCGAGCATAATGTCGTTTACTGCAGCGATGGCAGATTTTTTGTCAGGGCAGATATATACGCCTTTGCCAAGCGCAAGACCATCTGCCTTGATAACGATAGGATAACTTGCGTTTTTGAGATATTCTTTTGCAGATTTTGCATCGTCAAAAACTTCGTACTCCGCAGTTGGAATATTGTATTTTTTCATCAGTTGTTTAGAGAAAACCTTGCTTGCCTCTATCTGTGCTGCCGCTTTTGTAGGGCCAAACGCTCTAAAGCCGTTTTCTGTAAGCAAATCGACAAGACCAAGTGCCAGAGGATCGTCAGGTGCAACCACCGTCATTGCAATGTCTTTGTGATCTTTTACAAACTGCAAAATCTGTTCAAGGTCGGTAGCCTTTATTTCCGGATAGCACTCTGCAATATCGCTGATGCCACCGTTGCCAGGTATGCAATAAATTTTAGAAATATCTTTGTTTTTCTTGAGTGAATAACAAATTGCATGCTCGCGACCACCGCCGCCAATAACCAAAACTTCCATAAGTTCTCCTAAAAGGTTTATATTTTACGTTTATATAATATCAGCAAAAGGCACTTTTTTCAAGACCCAAGCCCCTTTTGCCAATCAAAAAACTAATCCTGTTCGCACAGCATTTTTATTGCCTTTGGCATAAGCACGTGCTCTATCTTCATAACTTTCAGTTGCAGTTCTTCTGCAGTCATACCCTTGTCTACAGAGCATTTGTCCTGAAAGATGATTTCGCCTGTATCGGCATTTTCGTCAACAAAGTGCACTGTTGCACCAGTTTCGCTTTCGCCTGCGTCAAGCACTGCCTGATGCACTTTGAGACCATACATACCCATACCGCAAAATTTTGGGATGAGTGACGGATGCACGTTGACGATTTTCTTTTCGTATTTTTTAACGATTTTTTCTGACAGAATTTTGAGATAACCGCACAACGCAATAACGTCTGCATTGTATTGTGACAAAACCTCTAAAATTTTGTCGTTAAAAGCCTCTTCGCTTTCAAAATCCTTGCGCTCCACAACAACGGCTGGTATGTTGTGTTTTTTTGCCCTTTCGAGCGAATAGACACCCGGTTTGTTAGAAATTACGACACATACTTTGCCGTTGATATATCCACTTTCTGTCTTGTCGATAACTGCCTGAAGGTTTGTGCCACCACCAGACACGAGAACAGCAATATTTTTCATATCCAAAACCCCTTTAAAAATGACTTTTGGGCGTTAAAAAGCGCCCAAAAACATTGTATAACAATCAGTCGTCAAATTGTTTGTCAAGCTCTTTTTTATCAATCGAAACAGGATATTCACCAGTAAAGCAACCTGTGCAGAATCCGTGTGGATAGTTGCCGTTGCTGCATGCTTCGTCCAGCATATCGATATCAAGGAATGCAAGGCTGTCTGCACCGATGAGTTTGCAGATTTCGTCTGCATCACGGTATGCACCAATGAGCTGATTGTAAGTCTGCATATCAACGCCCAAAAAACATGGGTGTTTTACTATTGGAGATGCTATGCGCAAGTGAACTTCTTTTGCACCTGCATCTCTGAGCATCTGTACGATTTTTTTGCTTGTTGTGCCACGCACGATAGAGTCGTCTACAAGAACAACGCGTTTGCCCTGCACGTTGGCTTTGATAGCGTTGAGTTTTATTTTAACGGCAGATTCTCTCATACCTTGTTTTGGCTTGATAAACGTGCGACCAACGTAGCCGTTTTTAGCCAATGCTTCGATAAAAGGAATTCCGCTTTCTTCTGAATAACCACGTGCCGCAACGTTTGCTGACTCTGGAACACCAGACACAATGTCTGCCTCTACCGGGAAGTGTTTTGCCAAAAGTTTGCCACTGTCACGACGTGCTTTATATACGCTTTGACCCTCGAGAATGCTGTCTGGTCTTGCAAAATATACGTGTTCAAAAATGCAGAATGCATGTTTTGTTTCGTCTGCCCATTTGATAGACTGCAAACCTTTTGAACTGATAACGAGGATTTCGCCTGGTTCAAGGTCACGAACGTAAGTTGCGCCAACTGCATCGAGTGCCGTTGTTTCGCTTGCAACAACGTAGTCGTCGTCAAGGCCAATTTTGCCAAGAACAAGCGGACGCATACCAAATCTGTCACGAATGGCAATAAGTTTTGAGCGTGTCATTACGATTGTAGAAAAACTGCCTTCGAGCATTTCTACAGCCTGACGAACACCGTCCAGATAACCGTTTTGTGAAAGTTTGTTTATAAGAACGCCAAACACCTCGCTGTCAAGAGAAGTCTGGAACAAAATATTTTCTTCCAGCAAATCTGCCTTGAGTTGTTTTGCGTTTGTTATACTGCTGTTGCTTACAACTGCAAATTTGCCACGTTTGCCGTTGAACACCAACGGTTGGGCATTTGCCAATGATTTGTCCTGCGCTGCAGTAGAATATCTTACGTGGCCGATTGCAATATCTGCCTCTGGAAGAGATTCCAAAACAGCTTCGCCGAAAACCTCTGACACAAGGCCGAGATTTTTGTGATACAAAATCTTGTTGTCACTGCTGAGCGCAATGCCACAAGCCTCCTGACCTCTGTGCTGAAGGGCATAAAGACCATAATAGATGCTTCGTGCAAGCTCTCTTTTTTCTGACGAATAAACACCGATGATACCGCACTCTTCACTCATAGAGTCGCCCAAGAGTTTAACCCCTCTTTGATAATCCATAGTTTTTCTCCTGCTTTTTATCCAATAGCTAACAGAAATTAGATATTGTCAATTTCGTCTTGAATGCTTGCATCATCTTTAAGGACTTTTGCCTGCATTTCTTTTTTATAATCTTTAAGTTTTTGGGCAAGCTCTTTGTCACCAAGTGCCAAAATTTGCGCCGCCAAAATGCCTGCGTTTTCGCTGCCACCAATGGCAACTGTTGCAACCGGCACACCAGATGGCATTTGCACAACAGACAACAAACTGTCAAGGCCGTCCATAGTAGATGATTTCATTGGAATGCCAATCACAGGCAAAGTTGAAAGACCTGCAATTACACCTGCAAGGTGAGCCGCTTTGCCGGCTGCCGCAATGAATACGCCTACGTTGTCTTTTTCGGCATTATTAACAAGTTCGTGAACTTCATCAGGAGTTCTGTGCGCTGAAAGCACGCGAACAAAAAAAGGCACGCCAAACTTCTTCAACGCCTTGAGCGCTGGTTTGACTGCCTCAAAATCTGATTTGCTACCCATAACTACTGCAACTTTATACATAATTACCCCGCAATCATTGTTGAAAACTGACGTAAATCGTCACAAAAAATCTCCAACAAATACACTGTTATTTTATTATTTTGCAAGTTTTATGTCAAACGTTTTGTTGTAATGGTTAAATATTTTTTAAGTTTTTAACATTTTTTAATATGTCTTTGACGCTATTAAACAACAAAAGCGAAAGTTGCTTTTTGATTTTTATTTTTAAGGATATATTTACCCTTGTTCGCTGTTGATTTAAACCTCAAACTCGCACAACTTTTTATATGCTTTTTTAGCCTTTTTTATTTTTATGCCGTTTTCGACAGTAAGCACCAAAAACAAAAAAGCAACTGCACCCATCACGCACAAACCAATTATACCAATCGTTTTAAAGTCGTTAAACACAAAATGAAATATCAAAAATATTATTGCACCAACAAAACACGCAACAGTGTTTGAAAGATACCCCACCTGCTTTTTGAGTGAATATTTTGCAACAGTGTTTTGCCTTGTTTTTTCGCACTCAACGCAAAAGCCCGTGTAACCCGTTTGTTTTGCACACTCGTCACAAAAAGTTTTGCCACATTTTATGCACACCCTTTTTGCATCTTTTTGTGTGTGAAGATTGCATTTGTTCATACATTCATTATGAAGTTGTGGCAACTTTGTGTCAATTGTTTTTTGCAACAAAAAAAGGTTGCCTTTTGCAAGACAACCCAGTTTTGTTTTATCCCTCGGTTTTTTCAAAAGATTTGAGCATTACGTTGTGAATTGGTTGTATCACCTGCATAATGATGCCGTCGTCAATAATGCCACTCATGAGCACAACGAGTTTTTGCTTTTTTTGTTCGGCAGACAAATCTGTCGAATAAATTTCCACAGCACGTTGTGAAATGAGTTTTATCTCTGCAACAAAAGACTTAAAGTCCATCTGACCGTCAAGCAGTTTTTGCTTTGCATCGCTGTATACAAACAACTCGTTGTAAAACATTGCAAATACCTGATCTTTTTTGAGTTTTTTGAGTCCGTTGCCAAACGTGCCTGCAAACATGCGATAAAGCACGGTTGCAGTTGCACCAATTGTGAGTCCGTCTACAACAAGAGTGTTGAGCGCACCCTGCAGACCGGTTTGTCGCACAACCATTGCATCAAACACAGACATGCAACAACCAAACACAAAAGGAAAAAGTATTGTCGGGTCAAATTTGTTTTGCAGATCTATTTTGAGTTTTGGGATAAACGTCCTTTTGACAAACTCTGTCAAAAGGCATACGACACATGCATATACCACCACGGCAATACTGCTGTGTCTGACCAATGCCATAAGGCTTTCTACCATTGCGTTAAAATCCATAAAACCTCACTTTGCCGTGCGGTTGACAACCCAAAACCTTTGGCACAAAAAAATGCGTGGCTTGTTTGCCACGCACTCATTTTAGTATACAATTTTTGTTTTGCAACACTTTTGTGCCACTTTTTTAACACACAAAAAGTATGCAAAAACACAACTTCTGTCTAGTCTACAAAAAGTTTGTAAATCTCGTTTTTGTTAACTCCTCTGTCTTTTGCAGTCTGTTTGATGGCATCCATTTTTTTCATGCCACCGTTGATATAAAACTCTACGTGTGCTTTTGGATGGAGGTCGTTGAGAGCATTTGTCTGTGCAACCTTGTCAAGCACAATTACAAACTCGCCTTTTGGGTTTTCAAGACAGGCATCCTTGAGGTCAAAAATTTCTACCGACTCATACATTTTAGAAATTTCTTTTACCACGGCAACTTTTCGGTCGCCAAAAAACTCATAAAGCGTTTTGAGATCGTCGTTGATATTGTGAACGGCAGAATAAAAAACGTTGACCATATTGCCACTCAGACCCTCAAGTTGCTTTTTGCGGTCTGATGCTTTTTCTTTCAAAAAGCCGGCAAATGCAAAAGGTGCTTCAAACCCAGACAAAACGAATGCAGTGACAAAAGCACATGCACCAGGTATGACGGTATACTCAAGCCCCTCGTCCAGCAATCTTTGCACAAGCAGATATCCCGGGTCAGAAATGCAAGGCATGCCTGCATCTGAAATAACGGCAACGTCTTTGCCGTCACGCACAAGACCACATACGTAGTCAAGGGTTTTTACCTCGTTGAATTTGTGAAAAGATTTGAGTGGTTTTGCAATTTCGTATCTGTCAAGCAGAATTTTGCTGTGACGGGTGTCTTCACACAAAATCACGTCCACACTTTTGAGTGTCTCGATTGCACGAAAACTAATGTCATTGAGATTGCCTATTGGTGTTGCCACAAAAAATACTTTAGCCATTTGCCTCTCCATACAGACGCTCGATTGTCTGTGTATAATCGCCATCTTTGTCGTATATAACAATCGGTTTGTTCCATTTTAAACCGACTTTGCCTGCCTTTGCCCCGCACACAATCACAAGATAAGGTGCATCGCCTTCTCTTGCGCACACGGTTGTGATTTCTTTTGGTTGTATTTTGTATTTAAGCATAAGCTCAAAAATTTCACTGCATCTTTCTGCCTTGTGCACCATATAAAATCTGCCGTTGTTTTTAAGCAATCGTCCAGCTGCCTGACAAATTTCGTCAAGAGTAACGGCAACTTCGTGACGGCATATTTTTAAACTTTGTTTGATTTGCACGTCACCGCAGTTTTGTTTTATATAGGGTGGATTGCAAGTGATCACGTCCACCTTTTTGTCACAGTTTGCCAAAGCATAGTCCTGCAAAGATGCGTTGACAATTTGTATTTTGTCCTGCATGCCGTTGTACTCTACACTTCGTCTTGCCATATCTGCCAACTGCGGTTGAATTTCTACCCCAACCACCTTGCTGACACCACGTTTGTAGCTGACAAGAATTGGTATAATGCCACTGCCTGTGCCAAAGTCAACCACTACGTCACTTTTTTTTGCAACAACTGTGTTTGCAAGCAAAATTGCATCTGACGTAAAGCGATATTCCTCACTGTCCTGTATTATCCAAAGGTTGCCAACCTGCAAATCCTCTAACTTTTCGCTTTCTTTTAACAAAACCATAACAAAATTATAAACCAAAACAAACTTGCACGCAACACTTTTGCATTTTTAGCATATTTTTGAGCAATAAAAAAACAAGCCTTTTGCAAGGCTTGTTTTGTTTTAGCATTTTCTTTCTGTCTTGGCAACGATGTCTGCGGCAATTTCTCTCAATTTGAATTTTTGAATTTTGCCACTGCCCGTCATTGGGAAAGCATCTACAAACTGAACGTAACTTGGCACTTTGTGTCTTGCCATGTTTGTGCGTACGTAGTCTTTTACGTCGCATACAGTCATTGTTTCGCCCTTTTTGAGAATAATGAATGCAGCGATTTCTTCGCCGTATACTTCACTAGGTGCACCAACAACCTGCACGTCCTGAATTTTTGGGTGAGTATACAAAAACTCTTCGATTTCTTTTGGATAGATGTTTTCACCACCACGGATGATCATATCTTTGATGCGGCCTGTGATTTTGTAATAGCCGTTTTCGTCAACTCTTGCAAGGTCACCAGTATGCAACCAGCCGTCAGCATCGACAGTTTCTGCAGTAGCCTCCGGCATTTTGTAGTAGCCCTTCATTACGTTGTAGCCACGTACGCAGAATTCGCCATCCTGTTCTACACCCAAAGTTTCGCCAGTTTCTGGATCGATGATTTTAACTTCCATATGAGGGAACTTTTTGCCAACTGTTGATACACGCAAATGGAGTGGATCGTCAACAGAAGTCTGTGTACAACCTGGTGACGCTTCTGTCTGACCGTATACGCTTGTGATACCTGACATGTGCATTTCGTCAACAACCTGTTGCATAACTTTTTCTGGGCAAGGAGAGCCTGCCATGATACCGCAACGCAGACTTGACATATCATATTTTTTAAAGTCGCGGTGCTCGAGCATAGAGATAAACATTGTTGGAACGCCGTTTACTGCAGTGCATTTTTCGTATTCGATAACGTGCAATGCTTTCATTGGTGTAAACCACAACAAAGGCAACATTGTTGCACCGTGTGTAACAGATGCCATAATTGACAATACCATACCAAAGCAATGGAAAAATGGTACGTGAATGCAATATCTGTCACGTGGTGTGAGTTTGAGGTGATCGCCAATGATCATGCCGTTGTTTACGATGTTGTAGTGTGTGAGCATAACACCCTTTGGAAAACCAGTTGTACCAGAAGTGTATTGCATATTTACTACGTCGTGGCAGTCAACCAAAGATTTTGCTTTTTCCAACTGAGCGTCTGTAATGCGCGCACCATATTTGTAAAGATCTGTCCATTTGTACATGCCTGGATATCTGTTGTCGATAGAAACAACTGTTGTAAGGTATGGCAAACGTTTTGACTGAAGAATGCCTGGTTCGCAATCTTTAAGTTCAGGACAGAGTTCGTAAATTGTTTTTTCGCAGTCGATATCTTTAAGACCGTCGCAAACGAAGAGAGCTTTTGAGTCTGATTGTTTTAGTAGGTATTCGAGTTCGGCAATTTTGTAGTTTGTGTTTACAGTAACAAGCACCGCACCAATACGTGCAGTTGCAAACATAAGTGACAACCATTCCGGATAGTTTGTTGCCCAGATAGCAACGTGGTCACCCTTTTTGATGCCCAAGCCAAGCAAGCCTTTTGCAACCTTGTTGACTTCTTCGTTAAACTCAGAATACGTCATATCGTATTCTCTTTCGATATACTTGACACACTGATGGTTTGGATATTGTTCCGCCATGCGCTCAAGCATACCCCCTACTGTGATTTCAATCAATTCACTCATAAAATTTTCCTCTCTTATATAAATTTTGTGATTTTTTGAATTTTCACAAAATTATATACAACAATATAAATATTGTCAACAATTTTTTAACAAACTTGAATATATAATATTCAATATAAAACAAAAGTTATATAATCATACAATAAATTGCATAAACATTGTTTTTATGCGAATAAATATGTATGTGAGCGTATAATCAATACAAAAAAATTTGCCAAACTGCAATATGGGTGGTATACTTTTGCATATTGAGGTGAAAAAATTATGAAATTGTCACAAATACCTTATGAGAGAATAACTATTGAAGAAATCACATCAAAAATGCGTGATTTTATCGACAGATTTGAAAACGCAACAAGCGCACAGGAACAGATGGAAGTTTACAGACAATATGACGAATATGGTGCAGACATTTCCACTACCTTTTCGCTTTTGAACATCAGGTTTACGCTTGACACAACCGACGAGTTTTATGCCAAAGAAAAAGACTATCTCAACGAGATATCTCCTTTTGTCGAGCAGTTGTCACAAGAGTTTAACGACAAACTTTTGCAGTCAAAATATATTGACGAGCTCAAAAAACTTTTGCCTGAACTTATCTTTACACGTCTGGAATATGCAAAAAAATGCTTTAATGACGAAATTTTGGAAGATTTGCAACTGGAAAGCAAACTTGAAATGGAATACAGCAAGATAACTGCGGGTGCAATGATTGAGTTTGACGGTCAACAACTCACCATGCCACAACTTGGCAAATACAAACAAAGCCCTGACAGAGAGGTGCGTCGTGCTGCATACAACGCACAGGGTGCATGGCTTGAAACTGTGTCTGACAAAATTGACGACATTTTTGACCAGATGGTAAAAGTGCGCACACGCATTGCACAAAAACTTGGTTTTGCAAACTATCACGAAATGTCAATATACCGCATGAGACGCATTGGCTATGGCATAGAAGACATACGCACATTCCGCAAACAGGTCAAAGAAGATCTTGTGCCAATCATTGCAAAACTAAAAGCAAAACAAGCGCAGGAACTTGGCATTGACAAAGTGACTGTCATCGACGACCCACTCATTTTTGCAAACGGCAACCCAAACCCTATCGGCACCCCGGAAGAAATTTTTGCAAACGGCAAAAAGATGTATCACGAAATGTCAGACGAGACAGGCAAATTTATCGACTTTATGCTCGAGCACGATTTGTTTGACGTGTTGTCACGCAAAGGCAAAGCAATGGGTGGCTATTGCACACAGTTGCCAAAATATAAAATGCCTTTTATCTTTGCAAACTTCAACGGCACAAGTGGCGACGTAGACGTGCTCACACACGAAGCAGGTCACGCCTTTGCAGCATACAAAGCATTTGATCTGCCATGGGAAGACATCCAGTCACCTGGTATGGAAACTGCCGAAATCCACTCTATGTCTATGGAGTTTTTTGCAGAAAAATGGATGGATTTGTTTTTTGGCGACAGAGCAGACGACTACAGATATATGCACCTCAGCTCATCCCTCTCATTTATCCCATACGGCACAATCGTAGACTATTATCAGGAAATTGTTTATACAAACCCGGATATGACTCCTGCACAACGCACGGCAACTTTCCGCAGACTGCTTGACGAATATTGCCCAAACCTTTGCCCTGACGGCATAACTGCATTTGAACAAGGCAAAAGATGGATGTTCCAGTTGCATATTTTTGAATATCCATTCTACTACATCGACTATTGCCTTGCACAGACAATGTCACTCGAATTTTTGGTTATGATGAAAAAAGACTACAAATCCGCTTGGGAAACCTATCTTAAACTGGTTGGATATGCAGGCACACTCCCATTCCCGCAACTTGTAGAGGCTTGCGGAATGAAGTCACCACTCAAACCTGGCACACTAAAAGAAGTTGCTTTGGAAATTGAGAAGTTGCTGTAAAAAACAAAATAAAACATACAAAAAAGGCTACTCGTTTGAGTAGCCTTTGATTTTGCTATTTAGTTGTCATTAATGGAATTTTTCTTTTGATTATCCAAGTAGTGTTCAAACCATATCATTGATTTGCTTGTTTTTAAAATTTTTATAGGAGTTTTTTTGCTCTGCCAACCAGTTTCTTTTATCTCTTCTTCAGTTCCGTCAAAAATAAAGTAATATGTTTTTTTCCTTCTTTCATTCACAATAACTTCTTCGATAGAGATAACATTTTTCCACTCAATAATTTTTAGCTTTTTAAAAACAGTTCTTAACACTATATCTTTTTCATTAACAATAACAAATTTGACAAACAAACAACTCAGAAAAATAGAAGCACAATTAATATATATTGCCAGAATATAAAAAGCGATTCTAGGGTACGGCAACCCACCAATTGTAGTCACCGCACCCAACCGAGAAAGCCACGTCAATAAAATCCAAACAAAAATATTGTATAAGAAGAGATCAAAAAACCACCGTTTTCCCCCGTTAAAAAAAATCATTTTTTTCATACATCTACCTCTTATTTATATATTCAGCAAGGGATGGTCACAATCCAATCACAATCACAATCCAATCATGGGGACGGTTCTGTGATTGATAGTTTTTCATCAATCTTCAGCCTTTTTCTTAAATTTTATTCTATATTACAACGCACTCAATGTCAATACCCACGCAAAAAGGCTACTCGTTTGAGTAGCCTTTGATTTTTTTATTATGCATTTTAGTCAACCAGAGAACCATCCCCTGATTGTCGCCCTTGCCCCAAAAGACAAGGGGATAATATTTTAATGCGTATGCAAGTTTTGTTGATGTGTTGTTAGCTTGCAGCAACGATCCTGACTTCGTGTGTGGTCTTGTTAATGTAGACGTTGTATGTGCCATCTGCCACAACCATAACGGAAGATCCATTTGTAGTTGCGCCCGTTGTGCCAGTGGCAAGGGTGATATCAGAGATGTAATTGTTATCGGTATCACGAATTCTGAAATCGTCATAGCCTTCCAAAACAAGTCCGAGATAGCAAAGCTCATCGGAGTTGTCTGGATTTTCGATGAAAACATATTTTTCCATCGTGCTAATGTAAATATCCTTAGGCAACGCAGTCGTGATGTCGGCTTCTCCTACACAAACAACTCTTACAGTTTTTGTTTGCGTATTAAAATAAATATCAAATGTTCCCGACTTTTTAAGCATAATCAACGTGCTTATCGTTGTTGCAACCGTGGCATCGGTATCAGAAAGCGTATAATAAGTTGTATTAGAGCCATCTGAGCCATCGGCGGTAACTGTAATATAGCTGTTAGCGGCTATAACAATGCCTTTAACTATCTG
>JAFTHO010000070.1 GCA_017457385.1 Clostridia bacterium
AAACTCGGTTGCGCTTGGTTTTTGCATAAGGAGCTGGTATATTTTTCGCGGTTTTGACAATGCGTGGTGGGTGATTTTGCTTGTCTCGCTTGCATGCGTTGTTTATCTGCTTGTTTTTTATGCGTTGTTGTATATACCAGTTATCGAAAAACACTTTAATTTATACTTCTGGTTGTTTTTCATCCTTACACTTGTGGGATATATTCTGGTTGTTGCAAACTCTGTCACAACATTTGTGTCAACATTTGGCTACTACGTGATAATAGAAATTGCCTTTATCTTTGCAATGTGCAAAGGACAAAAAAATATAAAAGGGGTATTCAGAGATATTGTCACGTCAACTTTTACTGTGCTTGTGGTTGCAATCATAATTGCACTCATTATGCTGGAGTGTGATCTGGATGGTATTGACGGTGCAGACTTTGGAGGAGAAATCACAAAAAGAAAGTCACCAAAAGACGTATCGATTGATATCTGACCGTTGTTTTATAAAAAAATTTTATATCGCATACCCGGGCAAAAGAGGAGCACCTACTCTTGCCCGGGTTCTTTTTTGTATAAACTTTAATAAAAATTAATATTATGCATAAATTATGTATAAAAAAAAATTGTTTCTTTTTTAAATTTGTGCTACTAGTTTTTAAAAAATTGTGTTTTATAAAATATTTTTGTATAAAAAAATAGTGTTTTGAACAAAATTTTAACAAAAATTAGATTGCATAAAATGTTATTATAAAAAACCATTTTTTTAATAAAAAACCATTTTTTTCGTTAAACTTTTAACAATATTTAATAAAAAAGTCGATTTTTAACACAAATTTTACATTTTTGTTACAAAAATGGTGGGTATTTTGTTGGCAAATTTTTTCAATCCTTTATAATATTTATATAGACAAATTTTGACTGCCTGTAAAGTTTTAAACAACAGTCGTATTTGTCAAAAAGCAACTGTTGTTGCAAAAGGGAGTTGAGTATATGGAACAAATCTAAGTATTGAAATTGCAAAACCAGGTATGCTTTCCGTTGTATGCATGCTCAAAAGAGGTAATCAAGCAATATCGCCCATATCTTGACGAAATCAACTTGACTTATACTCAATACATCGCAATGATGGTATTTTGGGAGCAAAAATCTCTCAGCCTTAAAGAACTTGGCGAAAAACTTTATCTTGACTCTGGCACACTCACGCCAATGCTCAAAAATCTCGAGTCAAAAGGTTTTGTAAAACGCACACGTTCTTCTAAAGACGAGCGTGTTTTGGAAATCAAAATAACACCACTTGGAGAAGAGTTGAAAGAAAAAGCCAAAGACATTCCTGTCAAAATAGCACAGTGGTCAAATCTCAGCTGTGGCGAGATGAAAACGCTTTACAATTTGCTCAACAAATTGCTAAAAGAAGTTACAAAATAATTTACATACAATGCAAAAAACACTCCCAAAGGGGAGTGTTTTTTCTTTTTGCATATTGACAACAAAATAATATGCCTTTATCATTTTTGTATAAACATTTTGTCAAGGAGAAATAATATGAAAGTCTTGTTGATAAACGGCAGTCCAAACCAAAACGGATGCACTTTTACTGCATTGGACGAAATTGCAAAACAACTTGCCAAAGAGGGACTGGAAAGCGAAATTTTGTATCTTGGTGCAGATGCGATAAACGATTGCATGGCTTGTGGCTATTGCGGTGAAAATGATGGTTGCGTCATTGACGACGTGGTAAACG
Source organism: Clostridia bacterium (assembly GCA_017457385.1). Classification (GTDB taxonomy): domain Bacteria; phylum Bacillota; class Clostridia; order Christensenellales; family CAG-314; genus Heteroclostridium. The sequence continues at coordinate 1,727 of JAFTHO010000070.1, forward strand.
ATCTTGCTCAAAAACTTGACCAATACGACGGCTTTGTGTTTGGCTCACCCGTATATTATGCAGCACCATCAGCACGCATTTGTGCTTTTATGGACAGATTGTTTTTTGCTCACGGCCCCAAAATGCAATGCAAACCGGCAAGTGCAATAGTATCATGTCGCAGAGGTGGTGCAAGTGCCGCATTTGACAGACTCAACAAATATTTTACAATCAACAATATGCCTGTTGTTTCTTCTCAATACTGGAATCAGGTGCACGGCAGCGAGCCTCAAGACGTGTTGAAGGACGAAGAGGGTTTGCAGACAATGCGCACGCTGGCAACAAATATGGCATGGCTCATCAAATGTATAGATGCAGGCAAAAAAGCAGGCATAGACAAACCGCAATACGAAGAACATCTCTGGACAAATTTTATTGAATAATTATGAAAGATTACACACAGCTTTTGCAAAAACAACGTGATTTTTTTGATACAAACGCTACAAAATCGGTGGCGTTTCGCATTGATGCGCTCAAAAAAATTTACAACTGGACAAAAAACAACGTGGACAAAATTTCGCAGGCACTCAAAAGTGACCTCAACAAAAGTGCATTTGAGGCTTATGCAACCGAAATCGGCATTGTGCTTGGCGAAATCAGTCACACTTTAAAACATATCAAAAAGTGGGCAAAACCAAAAAAGGTGCGCACTCCGCTCACCTCTTTCAAGGCAAAGTCATACGTTTACAGCGAGCCATATGGCGTCACTCTCATTATGTCACCATGGAACTATCCTTTTCAGCTTGCAATAGTGCCACTCGTTGCGTCAATCAGTGCAGGCAACTGTGCAATTGTCAAACCATCGGCATATTCTCCTGCAACGTCACAAGTCATTTTTGATATGGCAAGCGAATTGTTTGACGAAAGTTTTGTGTCTGTCATCCTTGGTGGTCGACAAGAAAATGAGGGTTTGCTTGACCAAAAGTTTGATTATATCTTTTTTACCGGTGGGGTGCAGGTTGGCAAAACTGTCATGGGTGCTGCATCAAAAAATCTCACGCCAGTCACGCTGGAACTTGGTGGCAAAAGCCCTTGTATAATTGACAAATCTGCAGACGTCAAACTCAGTGCAAAAAGACTCATCTGGGGCAAACTCATCAACAGTGGACAAACGTGCATTGCACCAGACTATCTCTACGTGCACAAAGATCTCAAAGACAGTATTGTTGCCGAAATAAAAGAAAATATAAAACAGTTTTATGGCGATCCTTTGCAAAACGACAGTTATCCAAAAATGATAAATCAAAAACACTTCGATCGTGTTTGTGGTCTCATTGATGACAAAGTGTTGCTTGGCGGTGGTTTTGACAAAGACAAACTCAAAATCGAGCCAACTCTTTTGGACGCAACGTGGCAGAGCAAAGCCATGGGAGAAGAAATTTTCGGTCCGGTTTTGCCTGTCATTGAGTTTGAAGATATCAACAGCGTCATTGCCACGATAAAATCAAAACCAAAACCACTTGCGCTTTATCTTTTTGCAAAAGACAAACAAGTGCAGGACAAAGTGCTTGAGAGCATTTCGTTTGGTGGTGGATGCGTAAACGACACGATTATGCACATTGCCACAACAAATATGCCTTTTGGTGGGGTTGGCAACAGTGGTATGGGTTGCTATCACGGCAAATACAGTTTTGATACTTTTTCTCACAAAAAAAGTGTGCTCAAAAAATCACTTGCTATCGACATAAAACTGAGATATCCACCTTATAAAGATGATATCGGATTGCTCAAAAAAATACAAAAATAAAAAAATATAAAAAATTTTAAAAAAAATTGCAAAAAACACTTGCAAAAAACAAAACACTGTGCTAATATCTTAACTGTTCCAGCGAACAATGCGGGAGTGGCTCAGTGGTAGAGCGTTGCCTTGCCAAGGCAAATGTCGCGAGTTCGAATCTCGTCTCCCGCTCCATTAACTGCTTGAAAAAGCAGGTATATAAAGCATCCATCTTGAGATATTCAAGGTGGGTGTTTTATTTTTCGCAAGTTGCATTTCAAACGTTTTGCAACACAAAAACAAATATCACGTGTGGTGACCCAAAACGAAATAGATTTTCTATTTTCGCAGGTGTAATCGGTTATGTAATCTTACATAACTTTGTTGTATCTTACAACAAATTGGACCAATAACACAAGCCATAAGGCTCGTAAGCGCCATTTGATTTTTTTAAATCAATGTAAGGGACAGTTATTCCAAATCCACACAAAAAAGCCACTCAAACGAGTGGCTTTTGTTTTTTATTCTTCTGTTGGGTTTTGTTCAATTTCTGCTTTGTCAAACAGCACTTTTGGGTTTTTACTTCTCACACAGTTTGCAAAGTTTTCAAAATCGCATGGGTTTATGTTTATCAGTGCAATCTGAGGGTTGTCGTCTGATACAAAATTTGCAAAAAGTTTGTCGGTGTTTGTTGCCTGCACAATCTTCATCATTTTGTCTGTTTTTATTTTGCCTTTTGTCAGGTCAAAAGGGCCAAACTTCAGCGCTATTTTGTCTGTTACCACGTATTTTAGGTTAAACAGCCAAAACCATATCACAATGGCAAAAAGGGCAAACACAATGCAGGTCACTTCTGCAATGGTGTCGCGTGAATAAAAGACAAAAAGGTTTGCCACTTTCATTACGTTTATTGCAAAAATGGCGAGCCAGCCGATCAAAAATACTGCAAGCAAAATTTTGTGTATTGTGTTGTATTGATATTTAAATTTGTTTTTCATATTTAAAATATAACAAAAAAATTTTCAAAAGTAAATGCAATATTGTGTTTATTGGACTTGTATGGTATAATTTGTATAATAATTTGAGGTTTTTATGAGCAATATTATTTGTTATGACAATTTTACTCCGCTCACGCTGGAAGACAAACAACTTTTTGACGATATAGTAAACAACTGCGATCTTTATGACGAACTCATTGCAAGCGAAATGATGTTTCAGTCTTTGTTTTGCTGGGGTGCGTGCGAAAATCCACAAAAATGCGTTCTTGACGAGGGTTTTGTTGTTTTTTATGAGCAGGAACTTCGTGATACAAATATGTTTTTTGTGCCTTTTGTAAAAAAGAGAGAATATTTTGTGCCCGTTATGCAAAAGATTTTTGATTTTTACAAGGCAAACAATCTGCCTGTCAACGTAAAAATCACAGGAGAATTTATACCTTTGCTCAAACCGGTCCTTGGTGAGGACTATCAAATTGTACCAGGCTTTGGTGATACGGAATATATCTACAAGGCAGGCGATATCGTCAATCTGCCCGGCAAAAAATACAGCGTAAAACGCAATCAGGTAGAGGGTTTTGAGGACAGATATTTTTATACCTTTGAGACATACGACAAAAGCATGAGGCAACAGGTTTTGGATTTTGCAAAAGAGTGGGGCGAAAGTCACGAGGACGAAACTGCCGAAAAAGAACTTGACACTCTTGTGCGTTGTCTTGACAACCTGGATGCTCTGGATATGTTTTGCGACGTGCTCAAAGTCGAGGGCGAACTCGTTGGTTTTTCTGCAGGTTTTGTCAGCCACACAAACGTTGGCGTTTGTATGTATGAAAAAGCCAATACCGAATATCGCGGTTGCTATCAGGCGCTCACAAATTTGTTTGCAAAAAAACGTTTTGCAGACTGCAAATATATCAACAGACAGGAAGATCTTGGCATCGAGGCACTCAAAGAGTCTAAAATGTCTTATCATCCACATATGTTTGCAAAAAAATTTATTGTGTCAGACAAAAAGGATTGACGTGTGATATAAGAAAAAATCTTTTTGATGCATATAATATTGTGGTCTGGTTGCAAAACCTTTTCACAAAAGTTAAACTCCAACGGGGAAAGTTGGCAAAATATCCCTGGAGGAGTTTTTTTATGTACGTTTTTATCAACACAAAACAACTTGTCAAAAATGCAAAAAAAATCAAAAAACATCTTTTTGCAGATACAAAACTGTGTGCCGTCGTCAAGGCAAACGGCTATGGTCACGGCATGGTTGACGTGGCAAAAACAATACAAAACACGGTGGACTGGTTTGCTGTTGCCCGTGTTGACGAAGGACTGGCTTTGCGACAAAACGGCATAACAAAACCAATACTCGTTTTGTGCCCGTGCTACACTCAAAAACAGGCCGAAATCTGCGCTTTAAAGGATATTTCTCTCACGCTCGACTCTTTGTATGATTTGCCAAAAATTGCAAAATCAGGGGCAAAAGTTCATCTCAAAACCGACAGTGGAATGCACCGCATTGGTGTGACGAACAAAGACGATTTAATGCGTATTTTGCAATCTTGCAAAAGCAAAAAGATAGACGTGCAGGGTGTGTATACCCATTTTGCAAGCGACGTCAATGGCAACCCAAAATTGACCTTTGCGCAATACAAAAAATTTTTGAATATGAGTGATATGGTCAAAAGGTTTTATCCCGGCGTTTTAGTGCATGCCTGCAACAGTGCAAATGCAAAAAGTTGTCCTGCATTTTTTTGCGATATGGTTCGTGTCGGTTTGTGGCTGTATGACGACGTCAAACAGGTGACGGCAAAGGTTGTCCAAATAAAAAACTTGTTACAGGGTCATGGTGCAGGATACGATCATTGTTTTGTTGCAAAACAAAATTGCTCGATTGCCATTGTTGATTGTGGTTATGGCGACGGTCTGCCACGAAACTACAACGGACAGGTGCTTACAAAATATGGCAAAATGGATGTTGTGGGCAATGCCTGTATGGATATGATAACGATAAAAAACCGTGACAATTTGTTAAAAAAGGGCGACAAAGTGGTTATTTTGGGCAAAATGGACAAAAATGTTGTCAAAGCAGACGAAATTGCAAAAAACTGTGGTACAATATCTTACGAAATATTATGCAATCTGAGGGAAAGATGACAGACAAAAAACAGCTCAAAAAAGACGTGCTTGCAAAAAGAGATGCACTTGATCAAAGGCAGGAAAAATCTGCCGTTATATGCAAAAAAATCGTTGACAGCAACGTTTTTAAAAATGCAAAAGTCGTGTTTGCCTTTTTGTCTTTTGGCAGCGAGGTTGATACAAAAATCATTGTTGACGCCTGTTTTTTGCAAGGCAAAAAACTTTGTGTGCCGGTATGCAAAAAAGATGGCATTATGGATGCGGTTGCAGTTGAAAATATGTCTGATATGGTCTATAATAAGTTTGGCATAGCCGAGCCTGCCGACGTAACCAAAGTGGTTGACAAAACGGATATCGATCTGGTTGTCGTGCCTGGCAGTGTGTTTGACAAAAACCTCAATCGCATGGGGTACGGAAAGGGTTTTTATGACAGATATTTTGTCGGCACAAGGGCAAAAAGAGTTGCTCTGGCATTTGATTGTCAGATTGTGGACGAAGTGCCTGTTGACGTATATGACGTAAAAATGCATTGCATCGTTACAGAAAAACAAATTTTGGGTGATTTATGAGAGTTATCAGTGGAAGATTAAAAGGAAAAAGACTTATGTCGCCACTCAGCGACAAAGTAAGGCCAACTCTGGACCGCATTAAAGAAACGTTGTTTAACATTATTCAGTTTGACGTGCCTGGTTGCACCTTTTTGGACTTGTTTTCTGGTTGTGGTGGCGTTGGCATCGAAGCAGTGAGTCGTGGTGCGCAGGAAGTAATCTTTTGTGATTGGGACAGAGACAGCCTCAAGGTGCTCAAAACAAACCTCAAAAATCTTGGTATAGACTCTTTTGTGTACGAAGGCGACTTCAAACAACTGCTCAAAAGACAACCACCCGAAAAGTTTGATTTTATTTATATAGATCCGCCTTATGCAGGTGATCACGCACAAACTGCTCTCGAAATGATTGCAGAAAAAAAATTGCTCAAAAAAGACGGTTTTGCCATTGTTGAAAAACTCACGGAGGACAAGCGTGAGTTTGGTGCTGACGGTCTTGTTATGACGCAAAGCAGAAAAATGGGCAACGTAACTATGGTTTTTTACACGAGGGAAGATAATGAGTAAATGCGTTTTTGCGGGTACTTTCGATCCGTTTACAAAAGGTCATCTTGACGTTATACAAAGACTTTCTAAAATGTTTGACACAGTGTATGTGGTTGTGTCAAAAAACGCAAGCAAAAACACTTTTGCCGATGGCAAGCAAAGATACGAAATGGTAAAAGACTGTGTGTCTTTCGACAATGTTCACGTAGAATTGTATCAGGGTTTGCTTGTTGATTTCTGCAATCAAAAAGGTGTGGATTGCATTGTAAAGGGTGTACGCAACGCAGTTGACTTTGATTATGAAAGATTGCAGTCAAGCGTGAACAAAGAGCTTGGCAATATCGAGACTTTGTTTATGCCTTGCAGTGACAATATGGGCTTTTTGTCATCTTCTTTTGTGCGAGAACTTCTTGCGCTTGGCAAAGACGTTTCTGCCTACGTGCCGGAGCAGATTGCTCAAAAGATAAGCGAACTTTATTCTAAAAAATAAGACATACTATAAACGTGACGATACACGATACACTTGCCTGAATGGTTTTTAGCGATATTATCTGCAAAAAACTTATGCCACAGTCTTTAAGATAGGCATAACTTTGCAGTATAATGCAAAGACCACCAAAGGATATAATACTTTGTGCCAAAACTGCGGTTGTTGTAAAAGAGAGGTTTAGTTGTGACAACATTTTGCATCCGTGCGTTACTTCAAACAAACCGGTTACAAAAGCCTGCAATGGTTTTGAATTTATTTTGTATATAGGCAACATATCAGTCAGCATAAAAAACAAGGATATAAAAA
>JAFTHO010000009.1 GCA_017457385.1 Clostridia bacterium
AGCCGTGCATTGTTGGGGAAAGACTGCTATCTGGGAGGAACGATTTGGCAAATGCTCAAGTCGGTGCAGTCTGATGCACTTTGCTGATACAAAGCAGACCTTTGGTTTTTGTCCTGCACAGCCGATGCCTTTAGCCAGGCAGAACCGTTTGACATTTTTTTAACAAAAACGTCCAACGGAAAGCATTGTAACACTAACCAAAAAATAATGCAACTGTTTTTGACCACTTTGTTAAAAAATTAATTATTTATTTTTTAAATAAAAAACCACCCTTTTTTGCAACAAAAAAAGAGCCTTTGCAGGCTCTTTAAAAGGTTTGGTTTTTATTTGTTTTTGCGTCTGAAGATTTGTCGTCTGAACAAAATGACGTTCATCACCACAAAAAATGCGCACAAAATGCCAAAAGTCAAAATTGGCTGTGCCGGTGCAAGTGTTGCAAGCAACATCATAGGAAAGCCAAACGCAATTGCAGGCACCGTCTGATAAATCAAATTGTCTGCCGCAGGTGTTTTAAACTCTCCGTCAAGCTCACGCAACAAAATTGCACCCGTGCTTGCCGTGCCTGTGAGCATGCCATACATTGCCAAAAACTGTTCGTCCGCATAGTCGGCAAAAAGTTTTTTTGCAACAAACAAATTGTAGATATAGGTAGAAACAAGACCAACCACAACAAGGATGATCAAAATACCCCAGTATTCTTTGAGCAAATCGAGACGAATAACGGCAACGCCAGCAACAACCATAAGGTCAAAGCAAAAGTTGCTTATCCTTGTGAGCAAAAAGTTGTTTGTATATTCTTTTTTTGCAATGCCACCCTTTTTGAGCAGTTTTAACGTTTGTTTGACGAGCAAAGCACCAATAACACCAAGCAAAAAGTTAAAGCCAAAAATCGTTGACTTCATGCCAGGGAGCAACGCACCAAGACCGCACATCATGCCATATGCAATGATATAAGCAACTGCTATGAGCGCCACCTGAATTGTGAGCTTGTCGATACTGCCACTCATTGACACTTCGTTTTCACCCTCTACCCTGTCAACTGGTGCATTGACTTTGTTGCCAACCACGATTTTGCCTTTGCGTCGCAAAACGTTGAGATGAATTACACCGCCAATGCTTGCAGACAAAAAGCCGAGTGCCGCAATTGTGAGTCCAAAGTTTTTGCCACCCACAAAGCCCCAGTCCTGCTCATAAATGTTGCCATAGTTCATAGCCTGACCAGTGCCCTGGCCATAACCAAATGGCAAAAGCACGCCGGCAGCAGAAATCAGACCTTCTACCATATTTACTGCAACGAGTGTTATGCCAAAGCCTAAAACAGCCTGCAAAAGATATGTGGACACTGTCGTTACGCCAGAGTCAAAAATTTCTACCGAGCGTTTTTTTGTAAATTTGTTGTTTGATGTTTTGAGACTTGATGCAATAAAGCCAAGTGCAAGGCAATGATAAGTGATCGTCTCAAGCACGGCTGCACCGTTGCCACCAAAAAACTCTGTGTCATAAATAACCTGTCCGTCTGTGACGAAAAAGAATATTGTAGAAATGACAAGCAAAATCAATCCTGCCAGCACAGATGTTGGAATGAGTGATTTGTGCAAAAAGTTTATTTTCTTTTTGAGAGCATTTGCCACAAGCAAACTCAGCAAGAGCATTGCAAAAATGTTGATCAAACCCCATACGCTAAAGTCCCAAAAATTTTGCATTTTGATCTCCTGAAAGTATATTTTTGTTTTGATAATATATATTGACGTATTTGAGAGCATTAAAGCCCTTGTCACCCTTGAACTGATATACCCTGCCACGGAAGTATACGTTGAGTTTGTTTCGTCCAAGCACGGTCACCGCAGTCACTTTGTCAAAAGGCATTTCGAAAATCTCGTTATTTTCGTCCACAAAAGTGATTTTGTTGCCATACAAAGTCACTGTGCTGTCTTGCTTTATCAGTTCTTTGTCTTTGTAGATGATAACCTCTTTTACAGTGGCTTTGTCCTGATATATCACCTTGTCATAAAACTCGCGAGTGTCAATACCCCGCACGTAGTCGCACTGATATTCGTACCAGTCGTTTACAAACTCAAACTCAAAATCGCAACCAACACCTTTGAGTTGTTTTGTTGGCAGATATTCTACCTGCATGCCACACTTTGTGCATTGTATAATATTGTCGTGACTGTCAAATACAGAAAGTCCGCAATGCGGGCATACGTATACCGTGCGTTCGAGATATTCTGCAAGTTTTTTGTGTTTGAACTCGCCTGACAGACAAGCCTCGTTAACGTCAAGTTCTTTTTTGATGACGTCAAACAACTCAATATCTGTCATGCTTTTGTATTCGTCCGGTTGCAAAACCTTTGACACATAGCAAGTCATTTTGCCTTTGCGCACAACGTCGCTCCAGCGTGGTTGAACACCATAGCCACCCTCGATACGCAAAAACGCAATTGGCAAACCAAGTTTTTTTGCCAGTGATGCTATTGCCTTGTTCATATATTCTGTCTTGCCACTATACGTGCGGTTGCCTTCTGGCGCGATGGCAATTGTGCCACCCTCACGAGCAACCTGCAGACAGTTCATAACGGCACGCACGTCGGTAGTTTGTTTTTTGATAGGGATTGGCGCAACAAGATATTTGAT
>JAFTHO010000071.1 GCA_017457385.1 Clostridia bacterium
GACAGAAGCAGACATATAATATTCAAATGCCTTTTTATAGTCCTGCTTGACACCCCATCCGTTTTGATAAAGCCAGCCAATATTGTTTGTTGCAATTGCATATCCGTGCAAATCGCCCTGTTTGTACCAGTGCATTGCCTTGGCATAGTCTTGTTTTACGCCCCAGCCATTTTGATAAAGCCAGCCTATTTCGTTCATACAACGGCCGTCTTCTTCGTCTGCACCTTTTTCAAACCAGTTGAGTGCCTGTGCAAAATTGCCTGCATCTCTCTCTGCCATGCCGTTTTTGTAGCACTCGTCTGCCCATTGACTTGATTTGCCAATCTCGTGTCTGAGTTCGTCCTGAAAATCAGGGTCGTCAAGAAAACTCATATCCACGTCCAGACTTTTTGATGAGTCTGTTTCGTCTGGCTGAGTTGTTTCTTTGACTGAGTCTGCAAAACCAGACCATGGGTCATCTGACTTTTCTTCTGCCATCACATCTGCCCATGGGTCGTCGTTTTGTGCAGGTGCGCCAACCTTTGCACCACACTCTCCGCAAAACTTCATGCCCTCAACAAGTTCTGCACCGCATTCGCCACAAAATTTTGTTTTGTTTTTTTCTTCTTCCTGCGCGATATTGCAACCACAGTATACGCAAAATTTGAGAGTATCTTTAATTTGTTCGCCACATTTTGGACATGGTTTCATAATAACTTTCCTTTTTTTATTTTACATTTTGCTGAGGGCCAGTTGTGCCCACTCGTGTCCGAGAGCAGCCGCTTTTTGATAATATTCTTTTGCTTTGTTTTTGTCTGTTTTAAAACCACAAGAACCGAAACTGTACCATTCGGCACGCTGATAAAAAGCACTTGCATCGTTTAGTGCCATGCCCTTTTCGTTCCAGTAGATTGCTTTTGGATAGTCGTTTGGCAGGCCCATATGAAATTCGTTATAATATGAAAATGCCAGCTGATACATTGCAGGTGCATAGCCTTGTTCTGCCGCTTTGAGATACCACGTTTCTGCATCTCTGCAACTGCGCGGTTGTCTTTTTGTTCTGTAAAACTCTGCAAGCTCATACTGATACTCAGGCAGGCCTGTGTCCGCCGCTTTTTTGTGCCATTTTTCCTGCTCGATTGGTGATTTTTTTACACCGTAGCCATTCCAGTAAAAGTTTGCCAGTGCAATCATTGCATCCGGGTTGCCAAGGTCGGCAGATTTAAAATACCAGTCTCTTGCTTTTGCAAAAGATTTGTTCACACCCTTGCCACCGCTGTAACATTTGCCAAGCCAGAATTGTGCTTTTGCATCGCCACCGTTTGCAAGTCTTTCAAAAGCGACAAATGCCCTGCCATACTCTTTGCGGTGGAACGCATTGATTGCGTCTTCGAGGTCGTCTTTGTTTTCTGCAACAACCACCTTTTTTGCATCTACAGGTGTTTCCACAACCTTTTCAATCACCTTTTCTACCACAACTTCTACAGGTTTTTCTACCACGATAGTTTCTGGCTCTTTGTAGTCTGCAAAACTTGCCCAAGGGTCGTCGCTTTTGCCGTCCACTTGCGCCCAAGGGTCATCAAAAACGTTGCCACCGATTTTTGCACCACATTCTTCACAGAAAGGTGCTTTTGGGTCAAGCAATGCTCCACATTCTTCACAAAACAGTTCTGCCTTTTTTTCTTCTACCTTTTTGCCACAATATTTGCAAAATTTTGCAGTGTCGTTAATTTGTTCGCCACAATTTGGACATGGTTTCATATACATCAGTTCCTTTGCATAAATTTGTAATTGTATTATATCAAAGCAAAAAGTCAAATGCAATATCCGTGCTTGATTTACATATCACTTGTTTTAAAAAATTTGTTCAGACGCAATCAAAAAACCACCCTTGTCGGGTGGTTTTGTCAAAATGATCCTGTTTTTTTAAACCTGAAATAGCTGTTGACCAAACTTTTGTAGCCAAACTTTTTTATTTCGTCATAACGCAGGTTAAAGTTTGCTTTTGTGTGTTTGCCTGTGGCAACGTATCTTATGCATGACAGCATATATTCGTCAATGACA
>JAFTHO010000072.1 GCA_017457385.1 Clostridia bacterium
GCACTTATTGCACGCCAATGACTGTTTTTTGATATTTTTCGTATACGTCGGCCAGTTGTTTTGTAACACTCACTTCGCCATATACAAGGTCGTCTCCATTGAGGATCGCACCCGGTTCGCCAGCCAAAAACTCTTCTGCAAGCAAAACTGCATTGCCACTGCCGTTTGCAACCATCTGATATGCAAATTTTACGTTTGCCATTTTGCCAATGTCGTTGATTGCTTTTGCATCCTGATGCTTGCCGTTAAAAATCAAAAAGTTTTCAAACTCTTTGTCGACAGAAAAGTGCTTTTCTATCATTTTTTTGTCAGGGCTGATGATAAAAAGCACATCGTTTATGCCTGCATCTATTATCTCCTGCAAAATGAGTTGCAAAGAAGGAGTATCCACAACAGGCAACATCTCTTTTGGACACGCTTTTGTATAAGGCAAAAATCTCGTACCTCTGCCGGCAGCCAACACGACTGCTTTGCTGACCTTTTTCATAATTTGCTCCTAAAAATTTATTCTACCGTGACGCTTTTTGCAAGGTTGCGCGGTTTGTCCGGGTTGATGCCCCTTGACACGCTCACGTGATATGCAAAAAGTTGCAACGGAATGACCGCTATCATTGGCATAAGCAGATCGGTTGCACCGGGCAGGCACAACAATCCGTCCGCACCAAACTCTTTTGCCATTTTTTCCAGCTGTGTGACGACAAGCACCTTTCCACCGCGGGATGTCACCTCGTGCAAGGCATTAAAGGTTTTGTCCGCCACCTTTTTTTGTGTAACGATGCCAACCACAAGCACGTTTTTGTCCACAAGCGCAAGACTGCCGTGCTTTAGTTCACCTGCGGCAAAGCCCTGACTGTGCATATATGTCACTTCTTTTAGTTTTAGTGACCCCTCAACAGCAAGCGGATAGTCCAGACCGCGACCGACAAAAAACACACCTTGTTTTTTGCAATGCTCTTTTGCCAGTTTTGATATTTGGTCGTCAAGCAAAAGTGCCTTTGACGCAAGATATGGCAAGTCGTCAATTTGCTTTTTTATTTCTTTGACTGCTTTGCTTTGTTTGCACAAAACGGATGCAATGCACAAAAACAAAAGTATCTGCGTGACGTAACTTTTTGTTGCGGCAACGGCAACCTCCCGCCCTGCCTTTGTGTGCAACACCACGTCTGCATTTTTTGTGATTGACGAATGAGCCACGTTTGTGATTGCAACAACTTTTGCCCCACGACTTTTTGCAAGTTTTGTCGCCTGCAAAGTATCTGCCGTCTCGCCACTTTGACTGACTGCCACAAGCACCGTGTTTTTGTCTACAATTGGGTTTTTGTAACGAAACTCACTTGCAAGTTCTGTCTGCACGGGCAAACGCAAAACTTTTTCCCATACGTATTTGCCACCAAGGCAGGCATTGGACGCGGTGCCACATCCTGTCATTATCACTTTATCATTTTTTGAAAAAATGTCAATAGTCTTTGAAATTATATTGTCATTAGCAAAAAAATCGTTGGCGGTATATCTTATTGCGCGGGGGATATCTAACATCTCTTTTTTTGTAAAACTTTTTGTATATTGACCGTCATTTTGCAAAACCACCTTTTGGTCGTGACAACGCA
>JAFTHO010000073.1 GCA_017457385.1 Clostridia bacterium
GTGCGTCTTGCAAAAAGCCTTGGCACACTTGGTGGTGGCAACCACTTTATCGAAATTGACGTGGATGACGAAGGTAACAAATATCTTGTCGTTCACTCTGGCAGCAGAAACCTTGGCACTCAGGTGGCAGAGTTTTATCAGCAAGTGGCGGTGGAACTCAATCTTGGCAAAAAAGAATATCTGCAGGACCGTCAGGATATGATACAAATTTTCAAACGAAACGGTCAGCAGCAACAAATTCAGTCTACACTCAAAAACATGGACAAAAAGTTTGCCAAGCGAGAACTCACAATGCCACGCGAGCTGTGTTATCTTTATGGCATCGAAATGGATGACTATATCCACGACGTTGACGTATGTCAGCAGTTTGCTCAAAAAAACCGCGAAAAAATTGCAGAGTATATCCTCAAAAAAGCAAAGCTCACAGCAAAAGAGTCCTTCCACACAATACACAACTACGTGGACGTAAAAAATATGATTTTGCGCAAAGGCTCGGTGTCTGCTCAAAAAGGAGAAAAAATACTTATACCAATCAATATGCGTGACGGTGCACTCATCTGCACGGGAAATGGCAACCAGGACTGGAACTTTTCTGCTCCACATGGGGCGGGGCGTCTTATGTCCCGTTCAAAAGCACGTGACGTGCTGGATATGGAGGAGTATAAAAAACAAATGGCAGGTATATACACTACCTGCGTTGTAAAAGGCACTCTGGACGAATCACCAATGGCATACAAAAATATGGATGACATTGTCAAAAATATTCAGCCAACTGCGGATATATTGTGCCGAATCAAACCAATATACAACTTTAAAGCGACAGAATAAGGGGTTGACAATCGTCAACCCTTGTTTTTTGCCTTTTATTCACAAAAATCTGTCTTTATGCATAAAATGGTGGGCATACCTGTTTGTTTTTGCTTTTTGCAAAATGCGAAGGTATATGGGTTAATTTTGGTTTAAAAACCATACAAAATGCAAAAAAGTGGGCATATGGTGCGATAAAAATGTTGAATTTGCTCAACTTTTTATCAAAACTGTATTGTATTGTATAAAATACTGTGCTATAATCAAAAAAACAGTTATACGGAGGATATCTATGTTAGAAATGATTTGTGCATTGGTCATGACAAGAAAACTTGCAAGTATCATCATGCTTGCAACAGCCGCTGCAATCATGGTGCTGGTTGTTGTTTGTGGCCCAAAAAGCAAAAGCAATGCAGAATACAATGCAGACCTTGATCAGGCAGACGATGCAGAAGAAATTGAAGAAGTTGCAGAAGAAGCTGCAGAAGAACAACCTGTTGCTGAAGAGGTTGCTGAGGTTGAAGAACAACCTGTTGCTGAGGTTGAAGAAGCAGTTGAAGAAGTTGCTGAAGAACAAACAGCAGAAGAACCTGTAGTTGAAGAAATTGAAGAAGAAGCAGAAGTTGTTGAAGAAACTGTGGAAGAAGTTGTTGAAGAAGCATGACATTGGCAGCGACGGGTACATCGACCGTGCCGAAACCGGCCTGCAGTCGTACGACCTGCAAGGCAGCTATTTCACCGACAACACAGCCGTAAAACTTATAACCTTTGCAGGTGAGGAACAGCCCTATCA
>JAFTHO010000074.1 GCA_017457385.1 Clostridia bacterium
CACAAGCTCTTTTATCCTGATGTCGTTTGGGCCAACACCCTCCATTGGGTTGAGCACGCCATGCAAAACGTGGTATACGCCGTTGAAATCACGTATACGCTCGATTGACAAAACGTCTTTTGGGTCTTTGACAACGCAGATGATGCTGTTGTCACGAGTGCGACAAAGTTCGCAAGGGTCGTCCTGTGTAAAATTGCCACATACAGAACAATATTTGACCTTGTTTTTGACGTTGATGAGACACTCTGCAAACTCTTTCACGTCTGCGTCAGACATATTGACAACTTTGAGAGCATATCTCTGTGCAGTTTTTTGACCAACGCCAGGCAGTTTTTGAAACGCACCAATCAGCCTTGCGATAGGTTCGATATTATTTTTCATTAAAACATTCCACCCATTGCGCCTGCAAACGGAGCCATAACTTCTTTAGCCTCTTCGTCTGCCTGTGCACTTGCATCGTTGAATGCAGCAACAATGAGATCTTCGAGCATTTCGAGATCGTCAAGGTCAACTGCCTCTGGTTTGATAGAAACGGCAACAACTTCTTTTTTGCAAGTCATTGTAACTTCTACAAGACCACCGCCTGCATCACCAGTAACTTCTGTTTCTGCAAGTTCTTCCTGAGCCTCTTGCATTTTTTGTTGCATTTGTTGAGCCTGTTTGAGGATGGCCTGCATATTGCCCATGCCACCACCAAAACCACCACCGTATTTTGCCATAGCTGATATCTCCTTTTGTTTATACTATTTTGAGTTTGTCTTTGCCGATAAGATGTTGCAGGTCTTTTAAATCATCCTGCACGGTCGAACGTTTTTCGGCAGTTTTGACAAGTTTTAAGTTAAGTTTGCTCTCGGCAAACACAATGTCGCCAAGCGTTTTGTTGTGATGCGTTTGTGTGAGCAAAACGTGTTGTGCCTCGTTGACCACAAGCACAAAGTCGCCGTCACACACGTACATGTTGTCCATATCCTGGCAGGCAGAGGACAAAACAAAACTGTCACTGTTTCGCACCTGTTTGAGCACCCTTGCCCACACCATGCGACCTTGTGCATAGTCTTTGTTGTGTATTTGTTCGTTTGTCTGCTCTGGCATCACAGCTTTTGTTTGCCTGGGCAACACCCCGTTTTTTTCTATCTGAGCCAGACGTCTTTCGAGCAAAACAATCTTTTCGTCACGGTCGTCGTTTGCAACCTTGAGGCATGCGACCTCAAAAGTGACGCGTGGGTCGATTGCATATCTCAGTTCTGCCTCTACCTTGTTGAAAACGTCCAGCGCAAAAAGCAAACGGTTTTGATCGTATTTTTGTGACTGTTCAACAAGTTTTTGATATATATCTTCTGGCAGAGTCAAAATTTGTTTTGGATTTTGACATTTTTGACAAATGAGCATATCACGGATATAAACTGCAATGTCTTTTGCCAAAACAGAAATGCTCTTGCCTGATTTTGCAATGCTGTCAACAAGCTCGAGCACACCTGCCACGTCACGAGTGAAGATGGCTTCTGCCAGCTGATAAATTTTGTTTTTGTCGGTAGCACCCAAAATTTGCAAAACGTCGTTATACTCAAGTTTGCCCTCTGCAAAGGCAACGCATCTGTCAAGCACAGACAATGCGTCACGAACAGAGCCTTCGCCCGCTGCGGCAACCGCGTTGACTGCCTCTTTTGTATACTCGACGCCAACGTCGTCAAGAATGCCACTCATAAGACTGTTGAGTTCGTCAATGCCAACAAGTTTAAAGTCAAAACGCAAACATCTTGACAAAATTGTTGCAGGCATTTTTTGCACTTCTGTAGTGCAAAGTATAAACACAACGTGCTTTGGAGGTTCTTCCAGCGTTTTGAGGAGTGCGTTGTATGCACTGTCTGTGAGCATATGAACTTCGTCGATGATATATACTTTGTATTTGCCGACAGAAGGCATATAACCAACCTTTTCTCTCAGATCACGGATGGCATCTACGCCATTGTTGCTGGCTGCGTCTATCTCGACGATATCCATACTGTTTTGTTTGACAAGCTCTTTGCACACTACACACTCGTTGCAAGGGTTGCCGTCCACCGGGTGCAGACAGTTGATTGCTCTTGCAAAAATGCGTGCCGCACTTGTTTTGCCCGTGCCACGTGTGCCAGTAAACAAATAGGCGTGGCTGACGCGGTCAAATTTTATTTGGTTGGTGAGTGTCCTGACAATGTGTTGCTGACCAATGAGTTTGTCAAAAGACACAGGACGATATTTTCGATAAATCGCAAGATATGCCATATTTTACCTCTGCAAAATTTTTGCCAGTTTTTGCCTTGCTCTTTGCAAAGCATTGTCCACCGATTTTGTTGCAACGCCAAGTTGCGATGCAATTTCGCCATAACTGAATCCCTCAAAAAACGCAAGTACAACCTGTCTTTCCATTTTTGACAAGTGCTTGTCAATAAGGTGCATGAGTTGCAGGTTTGCCTCTTTGTCAATGGCAATGCTCTCTGGCGAAGTGGTACACAAATCGTTTTCGTCAACGACGTCAAGCGATATTGTATAGTTGAGCATTTTGTTTTTGTCCGTATTGTATTTTTTTATACAGTTGATAATCTGTCTGTTGACGCACATCAGCGCAAAGGCATTAAAGTCGTTTGACTTTTGGTCGTCAAAGGTGTTTATCGCCTTGAACAGACCAATCATACCCTCCTGCACAAGGTCGTCAAGGTCGCCCCCAATGAGAAAGTATCCACGTGCAATGCTTTTTACTTTTGCCTTGAAACTTTCTACAATTTCGTTGACAGCCTGATCGTCACCCTGTCGTGCTTTGTATACGAGATCGTTCATCAAAAAATTAAATCCTTTGTCGCAAAGCTTCGTAAACAACGATGCCACATGCAACTGATGCATTGAGTGAGTTTACCTGACCACAGATAGGCAATGCCACAACTTTGTCGCAAAGTTGTTTTGTAAGTTTTTTTACACCACTGCCTTCGCCACCAATTACAAGACCGATTTTGCCTTTAAGGTCTGTTTTGTAAATGTCGTCGCCATCCATATCTGCGGCATAAATCCACACGCCGTTTTGTTTGAGTTCTTCTATCGCATTGTTGACGTTTGTAACGCGTGCAATGAGCATATGTTCGCTTGCACCTGCAGACGCACGGATAACAGTTTCGTTAACGCTTGCACTGCGGTGTTTTGGTATAACGATGCCGTGCACACCTGCGCATTCGCATACACGAATGATACTGCCAAGGTTGTGCGGATCTTCTACACCGTCAAGAATAACCACAAAAGCATCCTGACCACGTTCGTGTGCAAGGTCGAGTATGTCAGACACCTCGCAATACTCAAAGTCACTTGTTTTTGCAATAAAACCCTGGTGTCTTTTTGTCACGCTGTTTTTGTCCATAACAGCCTTGTCCAAAAACTGGATTTTAATGCCCTTTTCTCTTGCAATGGCAATGATTGGGTGATTTTGACCTTTTTCTACCATCACGATATCTATTGTTGCGCCACTTTTGAGCGCTTCCATTACTGCG
>JAFTHO010000075.1 GCA_017457385.1 Clostridia bacterium
AATCCACGTTTTTACGTTGACAATTTCGTGACTGCCGTCAAGACAAATTATCACAAGTTCTTCTCTTGCAGACTCCTCCAGCAAAGTGTGAGTATAATTGAAAACTTCCAAAAAGGTAGACAGACGCTTTTTGTTTTTTATCATTTCTACCTTGTACCTGCGAAAAACCGCCCGATAGTTTTTGATCATGGTGGCTGTGCTTTCGCCAACACCCTTTACCGTCATAAGTTCGCTCACGTCTGCGTTGATGATGCCTGTGAGTGAACCAAACTTTTTGAGCAATGCGTGTGCAATGCCGTTTGTGTCACACGTTTTGTGCGACTGATACAACATCATCTCTACAATCTCGTGCGTCTGATAGCTGTCAAGGTCGCCGTTGGCAAGTCGCTGACGCATTCTTTCGCGATGACCTGCATGCACGTTTTTGTCAGGCAGATTTTTGTTTTGACTTGTCTTTTGTAAATCCATAGATATATTTTAACACAAAAAAATTTTGAGTACACATAAATGTAGCACATTTGTTAAAAATTGTGTATAATAATCTGAGAATTATGTGTTTTGCACATAATTCTCAGATTATTTCACGAGTAAAACAATACTAAACGAGATTTTATCACTTTTTGTAGGGGCGACCATTGGTCGCCCGCATAATGAGTGCGCTGTACAGCGGGCGATTAATAATCGCCCCTACTGGCTAAAAACAAGATAAACTATATACTGAGCCTACTCTTGCACACTTTTTAAGTGTGCCTGCGGAGCAAAAAAACAAAAACAGCAATGGGGTGAAACTATGTCAATCACACAACAGACTTTTGACCAGATGATAGCAACGTTGCAAAAGACCTTGCAGATAAACACAATAAAATCGCCTGCCAAAGAAGGTATGCCGTTTGGCGAAGGCAACGCACAATGTTTAAACTACGTGCTTGACCTTTGCAAAGAGATGGGTTTTAAAACACAAAACTTTGACAACTATGCCGGTCACGCAGACTATGGCGATGGCGAACAGGTGTTTGGTGTGCTTGGTCACCTTGACGTTGTGCCTGTGTCACCAACAGGCTGGATAGAGCCACCTTTCAGCGGTGCAATAAAAGACGGCGTGTTGTATGGCCGTGGCGTGCTTGACAACAAAGGCCCAATGATTGCATGCTTGTATGCAATAAAACAACTAAAAGACGAAGGCTTTAAACCAAGCAAAAAAATACGCATAATTTTTGGTTGCGACGAAGAGTCTGGCTGGAAATGTATGGACTACTATGCAAGCAAAACAAAAATGCCAGACGAAGGATTCAGCCCTGACGGAGATTTTCCTGTAATAAACGTAGAAAAGGGCTTGGCTCACTTTACCGTGACGATTGACGGGTTGCCAGACGGCGTAAAAGTATGGGGTGGCGAAAGACCAAACATTGTGCTTGACGAGTGTCACGCAACTTTGCCCGACGGACAGGAAATTGTATGTTTTGGCAAAGCATCACACGGCAGTCTGCCAGAGTGTGGCGACAACGCAGGCTGGAAGACTTTTGCAAAACTGTTTGAACTTTATCCACAAAACGATGCAATAAAGTTTGCACACACAAAAGTGTGCGGTGACTACAACGGTGGCAACCTTGGCATTGGCTGGAGTGACGATGTGAGTGGCAAACTGACCCTCAACCTTGGTTTTGTAAAAACAATCGACACCAAACTTGTGCTTGGTCTTGACGTGAGATATCCTGTGACATACACTTTGCAACAGGTAATTGACAAAGTGACAAGCCAGTTGCCACAAAACAGCGAGTTGCAGATTTATGGTGCGCATGCCCCACTTCACGTGCCGGCAGAAAGCCACCTTGTAAAAACTTTGTTGCAGGTGTTTGGCGAAGAAACAGGCATACAAAACCCACAACCTATTGCAGTTGGTGGCGCAACCTATGCAAGACGTTTGCCAGTTGGCGTTGCCTTTGGCCCTGTTTTTGACAGCGACGAAAAACTCATTCACGAAACAAACGAAAGAGCGACACTTGATCATCTCAAAAAGATGATGAACATATATTACAAAGCGATAAAAACTTTGTGCAAATAATTTTTTTGACGGAAGTATACAAATGGATATAAAAAAGATTTTGAGTGAACAGATAAATATAGAAGGCATCAGTCAGGAAGAAATCTACAACCTGATAACAGGCACGGCAAACCCAAGTCTTGGCGATTTTTCGCTCCCTTGTTTTAGGTTTGCAAAGGCATTGCGCAAATCACCTGTGCAAATCGCAAACGACCTTAAAGATGCGTTTGGCGGTTGCCCTGTTGTGAGCGACGTGCAGGCAGTGAACGGATATCTCAACTTTTTTGTTGACAACAAAGTGATGTCTGCAACTGTTTTAGACGAGGCAAGACAAGACAGTTTTGGCAAAAGTGACGTTGGCAATGGCAAAACAATATGCATTGACTACAGTTCAATCAACATTGCAAAACCTTTTCATATCGGTCACCTTGGCACAACTGCAATTGGTGGCAGTTTGTACAAACTTTACAAAAACCTTGGCTACAACGTGATTGGCATAAACCACCTTGGCGACTGGGGCACACAGTTTGGCAAACTCATCGTTGCATATGACCTTTGGGGTGACAAAGAAAAAATCGAGCAGGGTGGCGTAGAAGCCCTGCAGGAAATTTACGTAAAATTTCATCAGGAAGAAGTTGATCATCCCGAACTTACCGAACAGGCCCGTGCCTGGTTTGCAAAGATAGAACAAGGCGATGCCCGTGCGCTGGAACTTTTTCACTGGTTTAAAGACATCACTCTAAAAGAAGTAAACAAAATTTACAAACGTCTTAACGTAACTTTTGACAGTTACAACGGCGAAAGTTTTTATAACGACAAAATGCAACCTGTTTTGGACGAACTTGAATCAAAAGGTCTTGTAAAATTGTCTGACGGTGCAAAAATCGTTGATCTTGAAGAGTTTGGCATGGCACCTTGTTTGCTTGTAAAGGCAGACGGTGCAACACTTTATGCAACACGTGACCTTGCCGCCGCTTTCTATCGCAAAAACACCTACGATTTTTACAAGTCATTGTACGTTGTTGCTTATCAGCAAAATTTGCACTTTAAACAGTTTTTTAAAGTGCTTGAACTTATGGGGCACGAATGGGCAAAAGACTGCATACACGTTGCATATGGCATGGTGTCTTTGGCAGAAGGCAGTATGTCAACACGCAAAGGCAACGTTGTTTGGCTTTCTAAGGTGCTTGATGCCGCTGTTGAAAAGGCAAAATCTATCATAGAAGAAAAAAATCCTGACCTTGCAGACAAAGACGAAGTTGCAGAAAAAATCGGTGTTGGTGCAGTTATGTTTTCTGCCCTGCAAAACGGTCGCATAAAAGACATCACCTTTTCTCTCGACAAGGTGCTCACCTTTGAAGGCGAAACATGCCCATATTTGCAATATACTTATGCACGCACAAACAGTGTGCTCATTAAAGCAGGCAATGCCATCAACGCAAAGGTAGCCCCTGACTATGCATCTTTGGACAATGCCGAAAGCAAAGAACTCATCAAACTCATCAACAGATATCCTGACATTATCGTTGATGCGGCAGAAAAATACGAGCCGTCTATTTTGGCAAAATATCTCATCGATCTTGCACAGGCATACAACAAGTTTTATTTTGAACACCGCATTCTTGACGAAGAAGTAAGTCGTCAGCTCCCTCGTTTGTATGCAACTGATGCAACAAACAAAATCATCAAAAACGGTTTGTCACTTTTGGGCATAGACGTCCCTGCCCACATGTAAGGCCATTTCACAAATGGCCGAAACGGTATGGCTCAGTATATAGTGCAGTTGTTTTAAAAAACTTTTATGGTGCTGATAAGTTGCAGTGGTGACAATCACGAGTAAAACGTTTGTTAACAAAACTCAGCAAGTGCTTGTATGTTAACTGCACCACTTCGAGTTAAAAGTGCCACTAAGGAACGAAGTGACGGAATAGCGATTGTTACAACGTCAATCGCGTCACAGTTGGCTCGGTATATAGTCTCTTTGCAACACAAGGCTTTTATGGTGCTAACCTGTTGAATGGGGCACAAATACAAGTTGCGCCGTAAGGAGCGTAGCGACGGAATACTCGCACTGGTTTGCAAAACATAATTGCTCTTGCCAAACATATTTACATAGACTTTGCTCGTGGACGTTGCCTACGGCAAGTCTTATGCGTATTTGCTTGCAAATCGCGTCACAGTAGGCTCGGTATAAGGTGCTGTTGTAAAACAAAGCCTTTATGGTGCTAACCTGTTTAATGGGGCACAAACACAAGTTGCGACGGAAGGAGCGTAGCGACGGAATATTTGAATTAGTATCAAAAAAAAGCACGGAAAAAATCCGTGCTTTTGTTTTTTGCAAATTTTTGTTTAAGCAAACTTTGTCCGTCAAAACCAATCAGGCATTTTTTACAATGTCTGCAACTGCACTTGCATAAAGTGGGTTGAGACAAAGCACA
>JAFTHO010000076.1 GCA_017457385.1 Clostridia bacterium
ACTTTTGCCCTGTTCGATCAAAATTGGTTTTAAACCTGATTTTGCAAGATACAATGCACAAAACAAGCCTGCAGAACCACTGCCGACAACCAAAACCTTTTTATCCGTGTTTTTTTGAGTGATATTTTCAAAAAAATCAATTTGTTGTGGCATTTCTGCTACGTTTTTGTTTTTTGAAAGGTTGAGTTTTGTTTCAAACACAAAAGAAACAACGTAATTCACGTTGTTTTTTCGTCTTGCATCCACCGATTTTTTAAAAACAGACACTTGTGACAAAGCATCTTTTTTGACTTTTAAAAAATCGGCAACCAGCTGAGTATGATTTTTGTTGTGAAAGTCGTCTATTGACAACTGCAAGTCTTTGGTTTTGTATTTCATAAACTTTTTCCTGCCAGATAACCGCTTGCAAATGCAAAATGCAAATTAAAACCACCACAAAGACCGTCCGCATCGAGGCATTCGCCCGCAAAATAAAGCCCTGGCACCTTTTTGCATTGCAGATTTTCGTCCGTCTCCGCAAAATCTATGCCACCAGACACAACCTGACCTTTGTCTTCGCCACACAATCCTGATACATCAAATCTGATATTTTTGAGAAATTTTGCTATTTTTGATATATCTTCTTTTTTGATTATTTCTGCAAGTTTGCAGTTTTTGATGACTTCTTCTGCAAGTTTGTTGCAAAGCAAACCCACAAAAAACGTTTTTGATTCGTTGCCACATACGGCAAATCTTTCAAAAAGTTTTTCTTCAAGCTGTTTTTGAGTGATTTCGTTGAACAAATCGAGCGAAACGTAATATTTTGCATCAACACCTTTTGCAATATTGCGTGCTATGTATGCCGAAACGTTAAAAATAACAATGCCAGACAAACCATAATCACGAAACAACACTTCGCCATTTTCGCTCATGACCCTTTGTCCGTTTTGATACAAAGTCACGTTACATTTTGTTTTTACACCGTTGAGTGGCAACCACACCTTTTGTGTTTTGACTGGCGTGAGAGATGCCTGTCTTTTTGTAAGGTTGATTTTAAAATCTTTCAGCAAGTCAAACGAATTAAAGTTTCTTGTCTGAGCACTGCTGCCAACGCAAAAAACAACTTTGTCAAAATATGCCGTCTGTTCCTGTCCAAAATGAAGTTTGAAGCCTTTTGCAGTTTTTTCTATGCGATATACGTCTGTGTTGTCGCAAATTTTTACACCGTTTTTTTGGCATCTGAGTCTGAAAGCATCCAGAACACTGCCACTTTGCTCTGACCTTGGATAAACCCTACCCTGAGAGTCAACGATTGTTTCCAATGCAAGAGTGTTTTTGCAAAAAGACATAAAATCGTCATAATCAAAGGCAGAAACAACGTCATTTGCACGCTGACAGTTATAAAAATCGTTTGGTTTTGAAAGATTTTGGCGTGTAAGAATGCTGTTTGTCACGTTGCACTTTCCGTTGCCACTTGCAAACAGTTTTTTTCCTACTCTGTTTTGCTTTTCAAAAACGGTAACGTTGTGTTTTTGACAAGCAACCACCGCCGCCATAAGTCCGGCGGCACCGCCACCGACAATTGCAATTTTCATTGTCATTTCTCCATGAATTTAAGATCTTTTTCTACCACGATTTCAAACGGAATTTTGTCAAGAACGTCTTTTTGCAAATCAACGCCACGCATAATTTCCACAAGATGCCAGCCGTCGCTTTCAAGTTTGAACAATGCTCTTTCTGTAACGACGTAAACAGCCTGATTTGTCGCATATGAGTTTTTGCTTGAAAAACTTACTTCGTGCACTTTGTCTACAAATTTGCAGAATTTGCCTTCGTTTATGATTTTGAGGTTGCCAAAATCGTCAAGTTCTACCTCGAGACCGCCAGAAGTAAAGGTTGTGCAGAAGTATATGTTTTTTGCATTTTGAGTGATATCTGCAAAACCACCGATACCAACTATTTTGCCGGCAAGACCGTGAGCATTTACGTTGCCGTATTTGTCAACCTCCATACAGCCGACAAAAGTTTTGTCAATGCCACCGCCATGATAAAAGTCAAACATAGACGCCATGCTTATGCAAGAGTCTGCGCCTATCGTAGCACCGAAAAATTTGCCACCAACAGGCACACCGCCAACACCGCCAGATTCTACAAGCAAAGTGATTTTGTCCAGCATACCGCTTTGCACCGCCTGAAAAGCAACGCCCTCGCCTACACCAACACCGATATTTACGTTGTCAGCCGGTTTGAGGCATTGTGCGGCACGTTTGCAGATGACTTCTGCAGCAACACCACGTTTTTCTTTAAAGGTTTTAGAGTTGTCTATGACGTAATTTATCAATTCTTCTGCGGTAGGTTTTTCTTCGCCACTCATACGTTTGTCATAGTCGTAAATGCCTGCTTTTTCGTATTGGTCAGGACACAAAACAACCATGTCAACCAGCATGCCAGGCACAACGATGTTCCATGGAGAGCGATGTCCGGGCGCCATTTTTTCTACCTGCACGATAACTTTGCCACCATTGAGTTTTGTTGCCTGCGCCATCGCAAGAGCGTCTATGACAGAATATTCTTTTTCAAAAGAGATATTGCCGTTTACGTCGCTGTAAGTGCCACGCAAAAAAGCAACGTCAAGTTTTGGCACTTTGTAAGACAAAAACTCTTCGCCGTGGATATCAACCTTTTCAACAAGTTTTTCGTTAGAAATGTCGTTTAAACCATGTCTGCCAACGTCCGGATCAGAAAACAGGTTTAAGCCCATTTTAGAAAGCAATATTTTTTCACCTCTCGCACCGGCACGCAAAAGATGGCTCAAAATGCCCATTGGCAGATTGTAGCCTTCCATTTTGTTTTCGGCAATGCGACGTGCAGCAAGTGGCATAGAAGTAAAGTGACCGCACACAAGTTTTTTTACTGCATCGGTAGAAAAAATCTTTTCTGACGGATAATCTTCGTCAAAATAGCCACATGGTGATGACAAATACATTGACAAATTTTCCAGATCGTTCTTTTTGATAACCCTTTCGTACAGTTTTTGCATAAGGTTGACAGGGTTGCCGAATGAAAAGAAAGAATTTACACCTATTGTGTCACCACTTTTGATAGTATTTATTGCTTTTTCGATAGAAATAACTTTTGACATGTATCCTCTTTCAAAAAAAGTTCCTTTAAGTTAAAGGAACTTTGATTTTTGTTAATTTTTTGGTTCTTCACCATTGACCTGAACAAACTTTTCAAGACAGCGTGCAATAGTTTCTTTTGCTTTTTTTGCACCGCTTATTTCGTCGACAGAAGTCTCTTTGCCTTCCAGATTTTTGTATACCTGAAAAAAGTGTTTCATTTCTTCAAAAATATGCTCTGGCATTTCGCTTATGTCTTTATAGTCTTTATAAGCCGGGTCGTTTACTGGCACTGCAATAATTTTTTCGTCAGATTTTGCCTGATCCACCATGTTTATCATACCGATTGGATGGCATCTGACCAAAGCATTTGACATTATTGCCTCTGAACTCAACACAAGCACGTCAAGATGGTCGCCGTCGTCACACAAAGTACGTGGTATCAAACCATAGTTTGCCGGATAGTGAGTTGCGGTATACAAAATTCTGTCAAGAATGATATACCCTGTCTCCTTGTCCAGTTCGTACTTGTTGTTGCTGCCTTTTG
Source organism: Clostridia bacterium (assembly GCA_017457385.1). Lineage (GTDB taxonomy): Bacteria > Bacillota > Clostridia > Christensenellales > CAG-314 > Heteroclostridium. Next base: position 3,646 of record JAFTHO010000076.1, read on the forward strand.
TAATTTCGATGAGAGCAACAAAATCGTCAGGTGTAATACGTTCTTTTTTGATTTTGTCTACTTGAGTCCACATAATTTCCTTTATAACAACATACTTGCGAGACAAAATGCCCCGCAAGATGCTGTTTTTTATTATTTTGTTTTATTTTTTTGCAAATTATTTGATTTTTCTTGCTTCTACGTAATATCTCTTTTCAAATGCTTCGCCCATAGAGAAAGTTTTTCTTGGGAAAG
>JAFTHO010000077.1 GCA_017457385.1 Clostridia bacterium
TCAGGTCAAAACACAGTGACTATCCTTACTGCAGAAAACGAATGGAGTGACGACCTCACTTGTCCAAACGTTATTGTGGGCAACAACCCAAGCCCATATGCAAAGGCAAAATGGGGCGTTGTGCAGTATAGATATTTCAGCGATGCGGCAGGAACAAATGCTGTTTTGACAGATGCAAACGGTATTTATCAGTTCCAGGCAGACACATATTATTATGTACGTGCATACGTGCCTGCAATGGTTGGTGAAACGGATGGGGTGAAGTCTGTCAACAACTATGACGAGATAACAACAAGTTATCTCATCCGCTTCAGAGCGTACAAAACAAGTGTGTTCAGCACAACTGGCAAAACGTTTGTTCAACTCACAAACAAAGACGATGTAAAAATGCCTGCAAACGGTGCTTTGTCTGTATATTTTGTAACAAATCAGGCAAACAACATGAAGCTCACGTTTGACAAAACTTTGTATGCAAAAACAAAAATCACAATGATTATTTTTGGCGATACAGAGCAAAACGCAACCTTCTATTATTATATTGTTCAGCAGGACAACGTTGTTAACGAAATTTTGCTCACTTCTTTTGTGATGATGGGCGGTACAGAAAACTATGCACCACCGCAAAGTGGCGTTGTCAAAGCACAGTTTGCAATTGACGTGCCGGACGACAAATCTATGACGTATTTTACTGTGGCGCTTGAGGATTATAACAACAGCACAGACCTGCAGGCACCAGTAACAATTTTGGGGGCAAGGGACGAAAGTCTTTCTGTTGACGAAAACGCAGTCACTGATGAAATTGCAGTTCCGGTCAGTGTTTCTGCAACAGGCGTTGTTCAGGGCGAAGACTACGTTGCGCTTGCCGTCACAGTTGATGGCACTTTGCCTGCAGAAAAACAAGTATATATTGTGCGCGAAGACACTGGTGCAATTTCAACACCAGTATATGCAACAAACAACTATTTTGTATTTTCACTCGGCAATGCCGATATGAACGCACAAAGATATGTTGTTTATGTCAAAAATCTTGCCGACGGTGGCAGTTATTCAATCACGACAGACGTGCGCGTTGTGACAACAAACACCGTATATGAGCATTGTCTTGCCGGCAAAGATGCAAACAATTCAAAAACAGTCACAAATCTGGTTTATAAAAAACCTGTGGAAATCAGCGTGACACAAATGTCGTCACCAATTGTAAAACAAGGACAGCAACAACAACTTTCGTTTGTCATCACGTCAAACAAGGCTTCAGATTATCTTATTTCTGCAACGTTGTACGAAAAAACTCCAAATGGATTTTTCGAGTCTGCCTTTGGATTTGGCAATCAGCCGGCTGCAGGTTTTGGTTTGACGCTCAACGTGCCAGAAAAAACAACTCAGTGCAGAAATCAAGTGACAATCACAGTGCCTGACAATATGCCTGCAGGTGTATACAGGGTTGTTTTTGAACTTGAAGGTGCAACCTGTCAGACAGAATTGATTGTTTCATAAAAAAGAGAGGGGGGACAAAAACCTCTCTTTTTTGATTGTCTGCAAAAAGCAAAAAACAAACGGATATAAAAAATTAAATGATAAAATTGCAATATAAACCAAATATTCGTTGACAACAAACAACTTTTTTGTTATCATATTTAGGCATCTATGGAGATTTACCCAAGAGGTCGAAGGGGCTCCCCTGCTAAGGGAGTAGTCCGGGAAACTGGAGCGAGGGTTCAAATCCCTCAATCTCCGCCACGAGAAAACCAGTTGAACTATATTCACTGGTTTTTTTTGTTTATACACGATTTTATACATAAATTTCAATAATAAAAGGTCCATTTGATCAGGTTAAGTCAAATGGACCAATTTTTTTGCAATAATTTATTAAAAAACAGGCTGTTTTTTTAAGTGAAATATAAAAATATTTTTTCATTATTAATTTTTTGGGGGATTTGTGTCAATTTTTTGAACAAATGTTTTAAATTTCGGTATTGCTAGTGTAAAAATGAAAAAAAAATTTTAAAATTTATTTTTAGTAAAAGAAAGTCCTTTTATATTAAATAAAGAGTTCAATTATGGCACTATGAATCAAATATCCTGCAGAAAGATTTCTGTTTGGAATTTCAATATCGCAGTATCCTTTATAAAAAGAAAAGGCCTGACGATTATTATCATCAGGCTTTAAATTATTTGTATATTTGTAATAGATTTCGACTTTATCATCATATAAGATAACTTTGTTGATCAACATTCTTATCAAAGGAAGAATAGCGTTGCCAATTTCAACCACATTTTCTGCAATAGCTTTTGCTTTTTTGTTTTTAAGATATTTAGCAAAAAATGTAATTGTTGTTACAATCAAGCTGACAACTGTGCCAGCTAATGAAATAAATAGTTCTAAAGTCATATTTAGTACCTCCTTGTGTGTAGAATAACATTAAAATACCTAATTCAAGCCACCAAGTTTTGGTATGTTGCATCCATGAGATTTGTAATAAAATAAATGATTAGGATTGAA
>JAFTHO010000078.1 GCA_017457385.1 Clostridia bacterium
GCACCGACTTTTCAGGAAATTATTGCAGATTTTTACAAGTTTTGCGATGGTGCAACTCTTGTTGCTCACAACATTGAGTTTGACTCTGGATTTTTAAAATTCAACACAAAAGACAGTGGTTATGTGTTCAGTCATCCGCAAATAGACACACTTGCATTGGCACGAAAATATTTCAAGTCACTGAGTGGCGGAGAGGAGACTCCGCACAACTTTAAACTCGGCACTCTGGCAGACTTTTTTGACGTAAAAAGAGACAATGCTCACCGTGCTGTTGACGACTCTGTCATGGCTGCAGACGTTTTTTGCAAATTGATAGAATTGGGCGCAGAAATATGAAAAAACAGTTGTAAAAATCAACCTGATATGTTATACTTTATATAACTAAAAAGTAGTTTTACTTGAGAGTAGGGTTCGCCCTGCTCTCAAATCATTTTAAAGGTGAAAAAATGGCAAGTAAAGTTTGTGAATTGGTAGAAAAATTGGTGTTGCCTTTTGCAGAACAATGCGGTGTTGAACTTGTGGAAGTTGAATATGCAAAAAAAGTAAACGGCATGAATCTTACGATATTTATCGACAAAGAAGAAGGCGTGAGTCTCAACGATTGCGAAAAGTTGCACAGACTTATTGACGAACCGCTTGACGTGCTTGACCCAACGGACGGCAAAGCATATATCCTAAACGTTTCGTCACTTGGCATTGACAGACCACTCAAAACAGAAAGAGATTTTAAACGCAATCTCGACAAAGAAATTGTAGTAAAACTTTTTGCTCAGCTAAATGGCAAAAAGGTATACGAAGGCTTTTTGAAAGAATATGACGAAAAGACTTTTGTTATAGAAAACAAAAATGGACGTTTTACTTTTGAAAAAGAAAAAACAGCATTGATCGAACCATTGATTAGATTTTAATCCGGAGGAAAATTATGATTAGTAAAGATTTCTTTTTGGCTCTTGAAGATTTGGAAAAAGAAAAGGGTATCTCAAAAGAAGTGTTTATCCAGGAATTGGAAAATGCTTTGGCTTGTGCTTGCAAAAAGCATCTTGGCGAAGCAACAAACGTAGAGGTTAAGCTCAATCCAGAAAAATATACAATCAGAGTATTCTCTTATAAAAACATTGTAGAAGTTGTAGAAGACCCTGACAAAGAAATTTCTTTGGAAGATGCTCAAGCAATTAAAAAGAGCTTTGAAATTGGTGGCAGAGTAGCACAGGAAATCTCTCCAAAAGAGTTCAGCAGAGTTGCTGCACAAACTGCAAAACAGGTTATCATGCAAAAACTCAAAGAAATCGAAAAAAATCAGACTCTTGACCAATATTCAGAAAAAGAAAACGAAATGCTCATTGGTATCGTTAACAGAACCAAAGAAGACGGCACTGTTTATGTAGAAATCGGCAAAAACCAAATGGAAGGCGTTTTGATGCCAAACGATCAGATCCTTGGTGAAAAATTTAAATTTGGTGACAAAATCAAGGTTTACGTAAAACGTGTGAGAGAATTTGGCAAGGGAGTACAGGTTGTTCTTTCTCGTTCTTGTGCGGATTTTGTAAAACGTCTTTTCGAAAGCGAAGTTCCTGAAATCAGAGCAGGTCTTGTTGTTATCAAATCAATCGCACGTGAAGCAGGCTATCGCACAAAAATTGCAGTATACTCAACAGATCCAGATATCGATGCAGTTGGCGCATGCGTAGGTGCAAAAGGCGTTCGTATCAATGCAATCAGCAACAACGAACTCCACGGCGAAAAAATTGACGTTATCCCATGGAACGAAAACAACTTTGACTTTGTTGCAAATGCTTTGAGCCCTGCAAAAGTGCTCATGGTACAAGGCAACGAAGACAAAAAAGAAGCAACTGTTGTCGTACCGGATGACAAACTTTCTTTGGCAATTGGTCGCGAGGGTCAAAATGCAAGACTTGCAGCCCGTCTCACAGGCTGGAAGATTGACGTTAAATCTTATACAAACGCAATCAAACTTGGTCTTGTAGAAGGCGAAAACAACGAAGAAGACGAAAAATCTATCGAAGATTTGCTTGCTGATATCGAAACTGTTCTTGAAGACTGAGGGGTGCAAAATGCCGACAAAAAAAATACCTATGAGAATGTGTTTGAGTTGTCGCGAAATGACACCTAAAAAACAGTTGTTAAGGATAGTAAAAAATGCAGAAGGTGACATCTTTGTTGATGATACTTTCAAGGCAAACGGCAGAGGTGCATATCTCTGCAAGTCAAAAGAATGCATACAAAAATGCATCAAACAAAAAATGCTCAACAAACAGTTTGAATGTGCTGTTGACGCAGGAGTGTACGAGGCACTTGAAAAGATAGCAAATGAACTCTAAAATCAAAACGTATATTGGCTTTGCAATAAACAAAGGCGACGTGGTTTTGGGGCTTGACAACATCAAAAAGTGCAAAAAATTCCCAAAACTTGTGGTTATTGCAAATGACGCAAGTGAAAAAACAAAAAAAGAAGCAAAATTTTGCTGTCAAAAATTTAAGGCAACTTTGATAGAATGCGGTAAATCTGTCGAAGAGCTTGTTGCAAAACCAGGCGTTAAGGTTTTTGCAATGTCAGACAGCAATCTCATAAAAGCAATTTTACAAAATTTAGATGAAGATTTTAATTGTGTGGAGGTAGTCAATTGACAACTAATAACAAAGTCGTACAAAACAATCAGCAAACTCAAACTTTCGAATCTTTGAAGGTTATGAGAACGACTACGATTAAAGATGCCAGCGCATTGCTTGCAGACGTTAAAGGTGCAAAAAAACGTATTTTTAACGTAACTCAGGCTATTGACAAAAAACAAAAATCTTTTGCAGAACAGGCAAAAGCTGTCGTTAAAGAAGAAAAAGTTGCACAACAACCAAAAGTGGCAGAACAAGTTAAAGAAACAAAACCTGTCGTTGAAGAAAAGGTTGTTGCTCCTGCTCCTGCTGTGGCAGAAAAACCAGAAGTTAAAGCAGCAGTAAAGGCAGAAGCACCAGCACAAGAAAAGAAAAGTTCTGTAAATATCGAAATTACTTACGTAAAACCTTTGATTGACCAACAACCAAAAGATCAAAAAATCTTTATTGATGACAAGGGCAACAAAATCGTAAGAAAATTTATCACAGATCGTTTCCCACCAAAACCTGCACAACCACAAGGTCAGCAGGCTCATGGTCAACATCAACAACGTGGCAATTTTAACGGACAAGGCAGACAACAAGGCCAGGGTCAAGGTCAACGCAAACCGTTTGATCCAAACAGACCACGTCCACAATTTGACAAAAACCGCAACTTTAACGATAAAGATAAAGACGACAACAAGCAAAACAATCAACAAAGACCTGCTCAAAAACCAAAAGCTTTTGCAGGTGAAATGCCTGTTATTCCAAAAGAGCCACAAGGCAAAAACTTTGGCAACAAAAACAAAACTCCAGAAAGATCTGATTCTAAAAAGCAAATGTCTAAAAAAGACCTGCTTAAAAAAGGCTATATCAGCCAGGGTAACGCAAATGATTATGACGAGGAGTTTGTAACAAGAAAACTCAAAGTCAAAAAGCAGGAAACTAAAAAAGAAGCCATCAAAATTGAAAAAGCTGTTATCAACACTCAAGAAGTTCAAATCAAAGTGTTGAGTGAAAAAATTGGTGTTACCGCTGCCGAAATCATCAAACAACTTTTCAAAGAAGGCATCATGAAGACAATCAATGACAGCGTAGACTTTGACTATGCTGCATACATTGCTTCAAACTTTGGCGTAGAGCTCACACTCGAGCTTGACAAATCTGCCGAAGAACTCATGATGGCAAGTGTGGAAGAGGCTGATAGCAATTTGCCTGACGATCAAAAACGTCCACCAATCGTTACTGTACTTGGTCACGTTGACCACGGTAAAACTTCTTTGCTGGATGCTATCCGCAAAACAAGCGTTACTGCAGGCGAAGCCGGTGGTATCACTCAGCATATCGGTGCTTATACGGTAGAGGCAAAAGGCGAACCAATTACATTTATCGACACACCTGGTCACGCGGCGTTTACAGCAATGCGTGCACGTGGTGCTCAGATGACAGACGTTGCAATTCTTGTAGTTGCAGCTGACGACGGTGTAATGCCACAAACTATCGAGGCTCTCAACCACGCAAAAGCAGCAGGTGTTCCTATCATCGTTGCAGTAAACAAAATGGACAAAAACGAAGCCAACCCAGACAGAGTTAAACAACAACTCACAGAACACGGCATTTTGCCAGAAGAATGGGGCGGTGACTCTATCTTTGTTCCTGTATCTGCAAAAGCTGGTCTCAACATCGACAAGTTGCTCGAAGCAGTTTTGCTCGTTGCAGAAATGAGCGAACTCAAAGCAAATCCAAACAAAGCAGCAAAAGGTACTATTGTAGAAGCAAAACTCGACAAGGGCAGAGGTCCTGTTGCTACAATTCTTGTTCAAAACGGTACTTTGCACGTTGGTGATTATATCGTTGCAGGTACTGCAATCGGCAAAATCCGTGCAATGTTCAACGACAAAAACAAGAGTGTACGCAGTGCCGGTCCATCTATCCCGGTTGAAGTACTTGGCTTGTCAGAAGTGCCAAGTGCCGGCGATATCGTAAACGTAGTTGACGAAAAACTTGCAAAACAAGTTGCTGACGAACGTAAGGACAAAGAAAGAAATGATCGTCTCAAAGCATCATCAAAAGTTTCTTTGGACGACATCTTTGGCAAAATCAGCGAAGGTCAGCTTAAAACTCTCAATCTTATCATCAAAGCAGACGTTCAAGGTTCTTTGGAGGCTATCAAAGGCACTGTTGAAAAGATTTCTAACGACGAAGTCAAAATCAGTCCTATCCACGGTGGCGTAGGCGCTATCAACGAAACAGACGTTATGCTTGCAAAAGCATCTGGCGCAATCGTTATCGGCTTTAACGTACGTGCAGACGCACAGGCAAGAGCCGCTGCAGAAAGAGAACAGGTTGACATCAGACTTTACAACATCATCTACGATATGGTTGATGATATCACAAGCGCAATGAAAGGTATGCTTGCACCAAAATACAGAGATACTATCATGGGTCAGGTTGAAGTTCGTGAAGTATTTAAAATCACTGGTGTTGGTGCTGTTGCCGGCAGTTACGTTACACAAGGCAAAATCACAAGACAATGCAAAGTCAGAGTATATCGTGACAACGTTATCGTATACGATGGCGAATTGCTTGCTCTCAAACGCTTTAAAGACGACGTTAAAGAAGTTGCTCAAGGCTTTGAATGTGGTGTTTCTATCAAAAACTACAACGACATCAAAGTTGGCGACGTGTTTGAAGCATATCTTGTAGAACAAATTGAAGAATAATTGGAGATTTTATGGGCGGAACCAGAACAGAAAAACTCAATTCTGAATTTCAAAAAAGTATTTATGAAATTTTGACAAAAAAAGTAAAAGATGACCGTATTACAGAAATGTTTACTATCCTGTCAGTAGAAACAGACAGGGAGTTGCAGACTGCAAAGGTATATCTCAGCATTTTTTCTACAAATCCTGAAAGGGCAGAACGCACTTTTCAGGCAATCAAAGATTCTGCTGGTTTTGTAAGACAAACTTTGTCAAAAACTATGCATATCCGCACGGTGCCAAAGTTTGAGTTTATCATTGATACGTCAATGCAATACAGCCAACGAATCAACGATATTTTAAGTGAGATAAACAAAAAATGATGTTTTCAAAAATTTTTGAAAAAATAAAAAAATCAAACAAAATAGCAATATTTTCGCATACGCGCCCTGATGGTGACACCATTGGGGGCGTTTTGGCGTTAAAAATAGCTTTGCAATCAATGGGCAAACAGTGCGATACGTTTTGTGACGTTGCCGTAAGCGAAAAGTTTTTCTTTTTGCCACAGGCAGACGAATATCAGCTTGCCCCACAGGAAAAATACGATTTGTATATTGCAGTGGATTGTGGCGAGCTTGCACGCCTTGGCGAAAATTTTGTATATTTCAACAACAAAAACAACACGATAAACATTGACCATCACGGCACAAACGATATGTTTGCAGGTGTCAATTACGTCACTGGTTATGCAAGCACTTGCGAAATAGTATACGAGTTGCTCAAATTTATGAAAGTTGAGTTCAATCACGATATTGCATTGTGTCTTTATATAGGTATGTCAACAGACACAGGCAATTTTTCTCACTCAAATACAGACAAACACGTGTTTGAGTGTGCAGGTGATCTGGTGCAATATGGCATAAACGTTGCAGAACTCAATTTTACGTTGTACAAAAACACTTCGTTTGAGCGCACAAAACTTTTGGGCAAGGTCATTTCCCGCACAAGAAGATATTGTGACAACAAAGTCACTCTTATCTATACTTTGCTCAGCGATATGCAGGAAGCTGGTGCAAAACAAAGTGACACAGAGGGCTTTATCGACTATGCAACAAACATTGCAGGCACACAAGTTGGTGTGTCAATTTGTCAGCACAACGAAAACAGCTTTAAAATAAGTATGCGCAGTCGTGGTGACGTTGACGTAAGCCGAATTTGCGGAGAGTTTGGTGGCGGTGGTCACAAAAAAGCATCAGGTTGCATGATATCTGGCTTTTTTGAAGACGTTGTTGACAAGGTTGTAAGGGCAATTTCTTTCGAATTATGAACGGATTTGTAAATTTAATCAAACCAGCCGGACTCACTGCAAGTGATATGGTTGTAAAAGTACGCAAAGCACTCAATACAAAAAAAGTTGGTCATCTTGGCACACTTGATCCTTTGGCAACGGGTGTTTTGCCAATAGCGGTGGGCAAAGGTACAAAACTTTTCAATCTTCTTTTGGTCAAAGAAAAAACCTATCGTGCATTTTTTACTTTTGGTTTGTCAACTGACACTCTGGACAGTGACGGTGTTGTTGTTGACAAATGCGATACAATACCAAATGTGGATAATTTAAAACTCGTTTGTCAAAAAATGATTGGCAAACAAGATCAGATCCCGCCAATGTATTCGGCAAAAAGTATAAACGGCACAAGAGCATACGTGCTTGCTCGTCAGGGCGAAAGGATAGAACTCAAACCAAAAGAAATAGAAATTTTTTCTTTCGAATATATCAGACAGTTCAATCACAACACGTTTGAGTTTGAAATTGTCTGTTCATCAGGCACTTATATCCGTTCAATTGCAAGAGATATGGCAAAAATGCTTGGCACTTGCGGATATATGAGTGCGCTTATACGTACAAAAAGTGGCTTGTTTGACGTGGATGATGCAGTGACCATTGACGAACTTTTTGAAAAAAAAGAAATGGTTTTGCAACCGCTTGAACTTGCAATAAAAGACTTGCCACGATTTGATTTTGACACAAAATATTACAAACAGCTGTCAAACGGTGTAAAATTGCCTTTTGACAAGCAAAATTATCATACTATTTATTGCAATGGCGAATTGTTTGGTGTTGGCAAAAGCATCAACAATTTGTTGGATCTGGAGTTTTATTTAAAATAATGTATCTTGCAAATTTTAATGACAACAATCAAAACAAAATCGTTTTGGCACTTGGCTATTTCGATTGTTTGCATATTGGACACAAGCGTCTTGTTTTGACTGCCAGACTTATGGCGCAAAAAGCAGGGGTGTTGAGTGGTGTTTTCACTTTCAGCAACAACCCTGGCAATTTGCTCAAAAAGAAAAACAAGCTTGTCAACACCTTTGAAGAAAGACTTGTTATTCTGGAAAAACTTGGTGTGGATGCCGTTATACATACAGAGTTTACTCGTGATTTTATGAACGTGTCTGCACAGGAGTTTTTAAATCAGCTCAAACAAAAAAACGTTGTTGGCGTTGTGTGTGGTTTTGACTATACCTTTGGCAAAATGTCATCAGGCAACGTGCAAATGCTCAAAGAGTTTTGCCAGCAAAACGACATTATGTTTGAAATGGTTGATATGGTTGGTTTTGACGGCGAAAAAGCAAGTGCAACTCTCGTCAAAGAGTTTTTGGTGGACGGCGAAATGGAAAAAGTAAACGAGTGTCTTGGCCACAGATATTTTATGACGGGCAAAGTTTGCCATGGTCATGGTGTTGGCACAAGTCAGGTTTATCCAACTGCAAACATAAAAATCCCGCAAGACAAACTTTATCCAAAACTTGGCGTATACGCAGGACAGGTAAATGTGGATAACTGCATTTTCAACTGTGTGATAAACGTTGGCAACAGACCTACTTTTGACGACAACGTTGACAGTATCGAGGTGTATATCATTGATTATAAGGGTGATCTTTATGGCAAGGACATCACTGTATATTTTTCAAAATATCTTCGTGAAATCAAAAAGTTTGACAATGCACAACAACTCAAAGAGCAAATTGCTATGGATATAGAGGTTGCAAAATGTATAAAATAAGATTTGGTCCAAGTGGCAACAGCGAAAGTTTTTATGCAGATGGCAACAAATCCACAGAGCAGGCAGGAAAATGGCTTGCAGAAAAAGGACTTGATGCTTTTGAATATTCGTTTGGCAGAGGTACAAAAATGTCAGACGAAAAGGCAGAAAAAATCAGAGAAAAAATGTCACAATATGACGTTGCAATTTCTGCTCATGCGCCATATTACATAAATTTTGCAAATCCGGATGACGAAATGATACAAAAGTCATTTGGCTACGTGTTGAGCACGGCAGAAAAAATCCGCAAAATGGGTGGCAATCGCATTATTTTTCATCCTGCCAGCATGGGTAAAGAAACTGACAGAAAATCAGTGGTAAAGCGCACTTATGACAATATTTTGCGTCTTACTGAAAAAATTTATCAGACTGGCAACGACGATTTGATTTTTTGTCCCGAAACTATGGGCAAAATCAACCAGATTGGCGATTTTTATGAAGTTGCAGAGTTTTGCACGATTGACAAAATTTTTGTTCCTACGGTAGATTTTGGTCATCAAAATGCAAGGACACTTGGTGGCCTCAAAACAGAAGAAGATTTTGAACAAGTGATAAAAACTTTTATAGATGCAATCGGCATAGAAAGAACCCGTCTTATGCATATTCATTTTTCTAAAATAGAATATTCAAAGGGTGGCGAGGTAAAACATCTTACTTTTGATACGGACGATTTCAAATACGGTCCTGATTTTGAGCCACTTGCAAAAATAATTAAAAAATATCAGATGACACCACGTGTCATTTGTGAATCTGCCGGTTCTCAGGCAGAAGACGCTTTAAAAATGAAGCAGATTTATGAGGCGATATAATGACAATTTTTGATCTCAACGACAAAATTGACACACTTTTGGTCATATCTCAAAAAAACAGAAGATATTTTTCTCGCTTTGACTCTACGTTTGGATATCTTGTGATTACAAAAACAGAAAAAATTTTTTTGACAGATCACAGATATTATGAAATGGCGCAGGAAGTGGCAACTGATTTTGAAGTTAGGGTTGTTGGCAGATATACTTTGCAGGCAACTCTCAACGAGATTTTGCAACGGGTTGGTGCAAAAAACGTTGGTTACGAAGACAGCGAACTCACTGTTGCAGAATTTGAATCAATCAAAAAAATATTGCCTGATTTCAATTTTGTTGCTGTTGGTGAGCAACTTGCAGAAATAAAAAAATATAAACAACCATATGAAATTGAGTGTGTTTGCAAAGCACAGGCAATAACAGACAAAACTTTTTCGCAAATTCTTGATTGCATAAAAGAGGGTATGACAGAAAAACAATTGTCAGTAAAACTGCAATGTTTGTTGTTGCAAAACGGTGGAGATAAAAATTCGTTTGATCCTATCGTGTCATTTGGCGAAAACACAAGCAAACCACACGCACATCCAACAGACAGAGTGCTCAAAAAGGGTGACAACGTTTTGATGGATTTTGGTTGCATTGTGGATGGTTATTGTTCCGATATGACAAGAACTGTGTTTTTTGGTCAGCCGGATCAACAAATCAAAAATATATATCAAATGGTTTTGGAGGCTCAGCAAAACGTGCTTGCCAACGTAAAAAACGGTATGGCGTGCAATCAGGTTGACGAGTTTGCAAGACAAATTTTCAGAAAGTATGGGGTAGAAGACAAGTTTACTCACGCTTTAGGACATGGACTTGGTGTTGATATACACGAAATTCCGTCAATGCATCCAAAATGTGACGTCATTTTGCAACCGGATATGTTCGTCACGGTAGAACCAGGGCTTTATTATCCGGGAATTGGCGGTGTTCGTATAGAAGATTTGATACTGATTGAGCAATATAGTATTAAAAATTTGACAACATCTGATAAAAATATTATAATTATTGAGTAAAACGCTTAGGAGGAACTTTATGATAGTAGCAGGCGATTTCAGAAAAGGTATCACATTTGAAATGGACGGCAACGTTTACGTTATCGTTGATTTCCAACACGTAAAACCAGGCAAAGGCGCAGCATTCGTTAGAACAAAAATCAAAAACGTAGTTACAGGTGCTGTACTTGAAAAAACATTCAACCCATCAGATAAATACGAAAGAGCACACATCGAAAGCAAAGAGATGGAATATCTCTATTCTGACGGTGAATTGTACTACTTCATGGATTCAGAAACATACGAACAACTTCCACTCAACTATTCACAAGTTGAAGAAGCATTGTCTTTTGTTAAAGAAAATATGAAAGTTTTCGTAAAATTCTACAAAGGCGAAGCTTTCTCTGTAGAACCAGAAAACTTTGTTATTTTGCAAGTTACATCTTGCGAACCAGCAGTTGCAGGCAACACAGCAACTAACGCAACAAAACCTGCTACACTCGAAACAGGTTATGAAATCCTTGTTCCAATGTTCATCAACGAAGGTGACTTTGTTCGCGTTGATACAAGAACTGGCGAATATATGGAAAGAGCAAAATAATTTAAAACGTTTTTTCAGAGCGAACATTTTGTTCGCTCTTTTTTTATGCCTTGCTTTTTGCAAGGCTTTTTTGTTATAAATTTGTTTTTTAAAAAATATAATGATGTATGCAAAGGTTGTTTAACGTTTTGCCGGACAAGGTGTCAAAAAGTATTCAATCACTAAACGTCAATTGTCTGCAGGAAATCAGGTTGAGGGCAGACAAGCCAGTATCTGTATTGTATCACTTTAACAAATATTTTTTGTCACAGTATGGCGTCACGCAAAAACAGGATGATGCAATCGTGCTTTGTCAAAAACAGGTGCAGGACGTGCTTGTAAAGGCGTGTCAGCACTCGGTGCATACTTTTTCAGACCAACTTTCACAGGGTTTTTTAATGCCGTTTGGCGGTGTCAGAATAGGTGTTTGTGGCACGGCAGTTGTCAACGACGATAAAGTGACGTCAATAAAAGACGTTTTTTCGTTAAATATCAGATTTCCACACGAAATAAAGGGTTGCAGTAAAAAATTTGCAAAACTGTTGCTTTGTCCTTTGCAAAACGTATTGATAATTTCGCCTCCCGGTGGTGGAAAAACAACTTTTTTGCGTGATCTTGTTTTGCAATCTTTTTTTTGTGAGGCAAAACCAACCGTGCTTGTTTCGGACGAAAGAAACGAACTTGCAGGTTGTGTCGATGGGGTTTGTCAGTTTGATATGGGATGTTTTTGTGACGTCATTTCACTTGCGCCAAAGCATTTTGCTTTCAAAAACAGTTTGCGAACAATGACACCAGACGTTCTTGCATGTGACGAAATTTCAAACGAAGACATTTCTTTTTTGTATGACCTTTCTAAAAACGGCATAAAGTTGTTTTGCACAATGCATGGACAAACTGTCAATGATATAAAACAAAATTGTCATTTTGAGGTGATAAATCATATCTTTGACAGATACGTTTTTTTGAATAATGCAACCAATGCCGGTGTGGTAGCTGGTGTTTTTGACAAATTTTTTAATCGGTTGGATTTATGAAAATAGTTTTGATTTTGTTTGTTATATCAGGTTGTTCTTATGCGGGATTTGGTGTGAGCAAAAACTTTAAAAGCAAAGTTAATTTTTATCATGATATGTTGTTGTTTTGTTCTGGACTCAAGTGTGATCTTTCTTTTCTAAAACTCAGGCTTGACAACGTTTTTGCAAAAGCAACAGGGGGCAAAGAGTTTGTTTTTTTGTGTGAAAAAGCAACGCAATCTTTAAAAAGTGCAAAGTCGCAATTGATACAATACAAAGATCTTGACGAAATTGTTTTTCTGAACAAAAAAGAAAAGCAAACGTTGTATGGTTTTTTTGACGTGCTTGGCAAAAGTGACGTGGCAAACCAACAAATGCAAATTGACGGATATGAAAAAATATTTTTCGATTGTTTAGAAAACGCAAAGCAAGAATATAAAACAAAAGGTGCGTTGTATGGAAAACTTGGGATATATGCAGGGTTGTTTGTGGCAATTTTGTGCTTGTGAGGAAAAATGGGTATAGAAATTATCTTTAAAATTGCGGCAATTGGCATTTTGACTGCAATGATAAATTCAATTTTAAAAAAGTCAGACAAGGACGAAATCGCAACACTTTCTACAATTGCGGGTTTGATACTCGTTTTGTTTATCGTTTTGGACATGCTTGTTCAACTGTTTGATACAATAAAAGCATTGTTTGCCTTTTGATATGAACTTTTTGCAAATTGTTGCTCTTGGCATAACGTCTGCAATACTGATAACCTTGCTAAAACAAACCAAGCCCGAAATTGCCGTTATACTTGGTGTTGCCGTCGGGATAATAATTGTTATTCTCGTGGCGGACGAGCTGTACGAAGTTGTGGTTTCGTTTTATGGCATTGCGCAGACCAGTGGGATTTCGGGCAGTATTTTTTCGTTGATACTAAAAATTATCGGCATAGGTTATCTTGCAGAGTTTTCTGCAGGCATTTGTGCGGATTCTGGATGCAAAAGTGTAGGGGACAAAATTTTGTTTGCTGGCAAGGTTGCCATTATGATACTTGCTTTGCCTGTAATTAAAGATTTGTTGTCACTGATAACGGGTATTTTGCCATGAAAAAATTTTTAAAAATACTTTGTTTGCTCATTGTTTGTCTGTTTGTTTTTTGTCCCCAAACTGCATTTGCAGATGAAAAACAACAAATCGAGCAAGAAATTGAGCAAAATCTGCAAATTCAACTGGATAAAATAGATTTTTCTCAGGGGGAGTCTGTTTTGAGCGAACTTGCATCAAACGAAAAACAACTTTTTGGTGCAAACAGTTTTTTTGACAAAATAAAACAGGTGTTAAACGGAGATTTTGCAAATGATGCAGATAGTTTTTTAAATGCATTTTTCAAATTGTTGTTTGACAATATTTTGCAGTTGTTGCCTGTGCTTGTCAGCATTGCGGTTGTTGCCGTTTTGTGTGGCATTGTTTCAAATGCAAAGTCCGGTTTTTTAACAGATTCTACTGCAAATATGGTTTTTCTCGTTTGTTTTGCAATAGTTATTGTGCTTGTGCTTACAAGCGTGACAAATTTGCTTGAAGTTACAAAATATGCAATAAGCAGTATGAAAAACCAGATGAATTTTGCTTTTCCAATTTTGCTCACACTTATGTCTGCAATTGGTGGCACTGTCAGCGTAAAATCATATCAGCCGGCGGTTGCATTGTTGTCGGGTGGTGTGGTAGAGGTTGTTTCAAACGTTGTTTTGCCATTGTTTATTTTCAGTTTTGTGTTTTCGGTAGTGGGCAATTTGTCAAAAAACGTAAAACTCACAAAACTGACGGATTTTTTCAAATCAGGCACAAATACGATACTTGTTGTTACTTTTACTTTGTTTACGGCTTTTTTGTCAATACAGGGGCTTACTGCAGGCACTTTTGACGGCATTTCTATACGTGCCGCAAAATTTGCGACAAAAAGTTACGTTCCAATTCTGGGTGGATATTTGTCCGATGGTTTCGATTTGATACTTGCAAGCAGTGTGCTTATTAAAAATTCTGTCGGTGTGGCAGGGCTTGTGTTGCTTGTATGTACGATCTTGTCACCAATATTGCATATTCTGGGCTTGTCTTTGGGGCTCAAATTTGTTTCTGCCATTACAGAGCCTGTCACCGATGAAAGAATAACTTCTTTTTTGTCATCAACGTCAAAACATCTAAATATGCTTATTGTATCCATCCTGGCGGTTGCTTTTATGTATTTTATCTGCGTTATGTTGTTGATTTTTACTTCAAATGCATTTTTTTAGGAGCAAAATCATGTCATCCTGGGTTGTTTCGATAGTTGGTATAGTTTTGCTTGGTCTTGTTGCAGACGTGGTTTTGCCACAAGGTCAGACAAACAAATATATAAAAAGCATTTTTTCGATAGTTACAATTTTTGTTGTTGTGTCACCATTGCCAAAACTGTTTGACAATTTTGCAAACACAGATGAAATTGTGTATTCGCAAGAGTCTGTTTTTGTGGACTACAGTTTTGTTGATAGCATAAAAGGACTTAAAGCACAGGAAAAAGAATCTTTTTTGCTGGATTTGTTTGAGCTAAACGATATTTATGACGCAAAAGTGCAAATATATGCAAAAAGTGACAGTGATATTTTTGTTGTTGATTTTGTCAGCATCAATATCAAAAATGCAGTTATACAAAACAAGGACAAGAATATAAATATAAAAGAAAAACTAAAACAGATAGTTGTTGACTATCTTGGTGTGTCAGATGACAAGGTGATTTTTTATGAGTGAAAAAAAGGGATTGCTAAAAAAACTAAAAGGCATAAAAAATATAGAAATTGTCATTGCACTTGTGCTGGCATCTATAGTTTTGCTTGTCTTTTTTGGCAGTTTTGGACAAAACTCGACAAATCAACAAAATAGTTTGTACTCTTTTGCGGAATATGTAAACAATCTCGAAAATAAAATAAAATCAGTAATATCAAAAATAGATGGTGCAGGTGAGTGCGAGGTTGCAATCAGTTTTGTTGGTGGTATCGAGCAGGAATACGTGTTTTCTGACGAAAAGCAACAAACGGGCGACTCTGTCACTCAAAAAAACACTCTCACACTTGTGTCTGGCAAACCGGTTGTTTTGAGAGAAAAAATGCCAGAAGTTTTTGGTGTTGTCATTGTTGCGGACGGTGCGGATAAAATGTCTGTAAAACTTGAAATCACACGAGCCGTTCAAGCACTGATTAAAGTGCCTGATGGAAATATAGAAGTTTTTAAAAGGTCATAAAGGGAGGTTTTTATGTCAAAAAGAAAAAAGGTGTTTGTCTTGTCAATCATGGTGCTTGTGCTGGCAGTGGCAGTAGTGCTCAATTTTACTTTGCTTGGTGAAGAGCAAACGGACGATGCATCTACGGCAACGGCAAGTTTTTTTGCAACTTATCGCGAAACAAGACAAAGCGAACGCAACCAGGAAGTGTTGTATCTCGACTCTGTGATTGCTATGGAAGGAGAAGAATTTGCGGATGCAAGACAAACTGCAGTCAATCAAAAACTCAAACTTGTAGAAGTTATGGAAAAAGAATTGTTGCTCGAAAGTCTGCTTAAAGCAAAAGGATACGAAGACGTTATTGTTAGCGTTGGTCTTACAAATGACAATATCAACGTCGTTATAAAGGCAGACGAAATCACTCGAGAAGACACTGCAAAAATATACAGCACAATAAAAAACGAAACGAATACGTCATCAGATATGGTTAAAATATTGTCAACAAAATAATGGTTTTGTGTTGTAATTATGGCTTTTTTATGTTAAAATTGACTACAATAGGAGTGTAGTTATGAAAATTGTTTCAAAAGCCAGTGAAGACGGAAAAGTTATTTACAACAGCGACATTATCATTCCAATCGTAAAATATTCTTTGGACAAAATAGATGACGTAGAGCTTTCTACGGCAAAAAAAGGTTCTGTAAACAACAGACGCAACCTTGGCATCAGAGTAGAAAGTGTTTCTGATCTCATTTATATCGACGTTTACGTAAAAGTAAAATTTGCCGACAGTGTGAGAGAAATTGCATACAAAGTGCAAAAACGCATCAAAAACGAGTTGGAAACTGCAACCAATTTTAAAGTAAAAGACGTTAACGTTCACGTTGTAGACGTGGATTTTGACTGGTAATAAAAAACACAAAACCCTTTGATTTTCAAAGGGTTATTGTACATTGAAGGGATTTATGAGAAGATACGCAAGAGAAGTTACTTTCAGTTTGACATTTGAATATCTTTTTACAAAAGAAAAAAACGACCTTGGTCTTGACTTGTTTGAAAAAAAACATCTCACTGGTGACGACGTAAAGTATATCAAAGATACTTATGACGGTGTTGTTGCCCAGTTTGACGAACTGCAGGAAAAAGCAGCTAGTCTTGCAAAAGGATACAAACTCGAACGCATTTATAAAGTGGATCTGGCAATTTTGATTCTGGCAATTTATGAGTTGTCAAATACAGACGTGCCGGCAGAAGTTTGCATCAACGAAGCGGTAGAACTTGCCAAAAAGTTTTCTACAGACAAGAGCGTTGGCTTTGTCAACGGCATTTTGGCGCAGGTTTACAAAAAATAAGTTAGTTAAAGGTAAGGTGGATTTTTTATGGCTAAAATTCTTAACGGAATTGAATTGTCAAAACAAATGAGAGATATGGTTTCAGAAATGTGTTGCCAGTACGAACTCAAAAACAAAGGTCGTACTGTTGGACTTGCTATTGTGCAGGTTGGCGACAATCCTTCTGCAACTTCTTACGTAAAAAACAATTTGCGTCTTTGCAAAGAAGTTGGCATTTCTGCATATCATCACAAATTGTCAGTAAAGGCCACTGCACAAGAAATTACAGATCTTATAAAATCACTCAACAAAGATGATAAAATAAGTGGTATTTTGTTGCAACTTCCTTTGCCGGAGGGCGTTGACGTAAAAGAAGTTTCAAGTGCGATTGATCCTAAAAAAGACGTAGATGGTCTCAACCCTGCAAGTGCGGGCAATCTTTATTATGGCTTTCCGGCATTTGCACCATGCACTCCGTCAGGTGTGCTTGAACTTCTCAAATCAACAAAGGTAGAGTTGCCTGGCAAACACGTTGTTATTGTTGGTG
The DNA here is from genome assembly GCA_017457385.1 of Clostridia bacterium. Taxonomy (GTDB): domain Bacteria; phylum Bacillota; class Clostridia; order Christensenellales; family CAG-314; genus Heteroclostridium. Next base: position 16,972 of record JAFTHO010000078.1, read on the forward strand.
CAAGCAACATTGTGGGCAAGCCTTTGGCATTGCTTTTGATGAGAGAAATGGCAACTGTCACTGTGTGCAACATTTATACAAAAAATCTTGCAGAAGTTTGCAGACAGGCAGATATTTTGATTTCTGCGGCAGGCAAAGCAGAGCTCATCACTAAAGAACACGTAAAACCTGGTGCAATCGTTATTGACGTTGGCATCAATTTTAAAGACAAAAAACTTGTTGGTGACGTAAAATTTGACGAAGTGGCCGAAGTTGCAGAGTGGATAACACCTGTTCCGGGTGGCGTTGGTCCAATGACGGTTACAATGCTTATGTTCAATACGTATGCGGCAGCAATAGAAGGTAAAGAATCTAAATAAATATGACTATATCAGTAACGCAATTGGGCAACTTTCTCAAAGCCATGGTAGACAGCGAAGTTTTGCTTTATGACCTCAAGGTCGAAGGCGAGATATCAAACTATCGGCAAAGCAGTGAAGTTGTCTTTTTTGTACTCAAAGATCAAAATGCACAGATAGATTGTTTTTGCTACAATCCACCAAAAACAAGGTTGACAGATGGCCAACAGGTTGTTGTCAGCGGAAAACCAAATTTTTACGTAAAAGGTGGCAAGCTGTCTTTTTCTGTATCAAAAATACAACCAAAAGACGTTGTTGGCGACAAATTCAGACAACTGCTTGAACTCAAACAAAAACTCGAAAATATGGGGCTTTTTGATCCGTTGAAGAAAAAACCAATAAATACAAACTGCAAAATAATCGGTGTAGTAACTTCAAGTGAAGGTGCAGTTATACAGGATATCATCAACGTTTCTCGCAGACGCAATCCAACAGTTGACATCGTTGTTTATGACAGCAGAGTTCAGGGACAAAACAGCGAGGCAACAATCATCCGTGGGTTAAAATGTCTTGAAAAAACAGACGTGGATACAATCATCATTGCCCGTGGTGGTGGCAGTGCAGAAGATTTGTCATCTTTCAACAGTGAGGCTTTGGTATATGCCATTGCAGATTGCAAAAAGCCTGTTATATCTGCCGTGGGGCACGAAACGGACTTTACTTTGTGTGATTTTGTTGCCGATTTCAGGGCATCAACACCATCTGTAGCTGCAGAGATTTGCACTCAAAACGTACAGGGTATGGTTGATGAACTTGTGGCAAGGCTAAAACGTCAGGTTGTGGTTGTGGACAACATAACAAACAATTATCAGACAAGACTAAACAATACAAAAAGACTTTTGTTGTCAGAAATAACGTCACTTGTCACTGCAGGTCAAAACAAACTTGACGGTTGCAGACAAAATCTCATATTGCAGACAAAATATATGCTTTCTTTAAAACAAAATCAAATAGAAAGTGTTTTGCAAAGACTTTCGGACAACAATCCTGCAACAATTTTGAAAAAAGGTTTTATCGTTGCCGAAAGTGAAGGGAAAATTGCAAATTCGGTTAAAAATCTGCAAAAAGATCAGATGTTAAAACTTGTTTTTGCAGACGGCACGGCAATAACAAAAGTTGTCGAAACAGAGGTGAAAAAATGAATTTTGAACAAAATCTCAACAAAATACAGGATATTTTGACCAAACTTGAAGGCGGACAGATTTCTTTGCAGGAGAGTATGTCTTTGTTTGAGGAGGGTATAACACTCACAAAGCAATGTCAGGACTATCTTGACAACTACAAAGGAAAATTTGAAGTAATAAAAGAAGAACTGGAAAAATAGTATGGATTTTAATCAGACTTTAAGACAAAACAACCTTCGTGTTGAAAAATTGCTTGAAAATACAACAAATGGTTTTGCAAAAAACGACGTAAACGATGCCGTAAAATACAGTCTGCTTGACGGGGGCAAAAGACTGCGTCCTTGCCTTGTGTTTGAAACTGCAAAACTTTTTGGTGTTGATGACAAAAATATAGAAAAAATTGCAGTTGCAATTGAAATGATCCATACATATTCGCTTGTTCACGACGATTTGCCATGTATGGATGACGATGATTTTCGTCGGGGAAAACCATCATGCCACAAAAAATTTGGCGAGGCAAATGCTGTGCTTGCAGGTGACGCATTGCTCAATCTTGCTTGCGAAACTTTGCTGGACGGCGAATATTCGCAAAGTTATTTTAGGGCAATAAAATATATTTTTGATTGCAGTGGAATTTGCGGTATAATTGGTGGTCAGGCGGTGGATATTTGTCCCGACAAGCAAAAGGATTTTGAAACGCTTGATTTTTTGACAGAAAACAAAACGGCAAAACTCATTTTTGCATGTACTGTGGCAACTGCAATTTATTGTGGTGCAACAACTGAGCAACAAGAAAATCTTGCTGTTTTTGCCGAAAATTTTGGCAAGGCTTTTCAGGTTGCAGACGATTTGCTTGATGCAGATATTGATCAAAACCTTAGCTATACAAATCTGCTTGGTGTTGACGGTGCAAAAAAACAGTTGAACGAATATACACAAACAGCAATTGACAGCATAAAACGTTTTAAAAATGCAGACTTTTTCGTAGAGTTGTGCAAATTTAATCTGACGAGAAATCATTGAGCAAACTATATATCAATCAATTTGATATATTTTAAAATATGTGATAAAATAAATACATAAACTGGTGGTGCAGTATCCTAGTCAGACAATTTTTCATCCAAGACGGGAGTAAAAAATCGTCATAGGGCATTACGATGAAGTTTCTTGTGTTGGCTTTTGTTGCCCAAACAGGGGCTGATGCTGGGAGTTAAGGATTTTGGGTAAGTCGTAATGGCATACGGCTGATTCCC
>JAFTHO010000079.1 GCA_017457385.1 Clostridia bacterium
AAAAGGTACGGCAAAACCGTACCTTTTGATTTGTATTTTATGATGCACCAATGTGCCCTGTTCAATATATTAGCACTATTATAACCTTATGTTATAAAGACGCTGTCTACTGAGCCTGCTTTTGCACACTTTTTAAGTGTGTCTTAGTAGTTTTCTTGTCTGACTTCAAAATAGCTTTGTGGGTGTGCACATACAGGGCAAACGTCTGGTGCTTTCACGCCGATAACAAGGTGACCACAGTTGCGGCATTCCCATGTTACGATACCTGCTTTTTCAAAACAAGCTTTAGTTTCTACGTTTTTGAGGAGTGCACGATATCTTTCTTCGTGATGTTTTTCGATAGCAGCTACGCCACGGAATTTTTCAGCAAGCTCTGGGAAACCTTCTTCGTCTGCTTCTTTAGCCATGCGGTCATACATATCTGTCCATTCCATATTTTCGCCTTCTGCTGCGTGCAAAAGGTTTTCTGCAGTGTCGCCAAGTTCGCCAAGTTCTTTAAACCAGAGTTTTGCGTGTTCTTTTTCGTTGTCGGCAGTTTTCAAAAAGAGGTATGCAATTTGTTCATAACCAGCTTTTTTGGCAACTGATGCAAAATATGTATATTTGTTGCGTGCCTGTGATTCGCCTGCAAAAGCTTCCCACAAGTTTTGTTCTGTTTTAGTACCAGCATAGATGTTTTTCATTTCTGCAAATTTGTCAGCGCCAAGTTTGCATTTTGGGCAAACTTCTGGAGCAGAATCGCCAACGTGGATATAACCACAAACTGAACATTTAAATTTTTTCATGATTTTTTCTCCTTTTTTTATGAAAATTTCATCTAGATAAATATAACACAAAAATCTCACAAAAACAACAGATATTTTTTCATTTTTGACAACAAAAAAAACACCCTCGCAAGAGGGTGTTGGTTATATTCTTTTTTCTGTCCAGGCAAGCACGTCTTCATAAGTCAAAGTGCCGTCTGCTATGCCAAGGCCAAGAGATATTATCTCGTCGTTGGTGGCTTTTGGTTTTTTGCCGTTTATTTGCAAAAAGGTCAAAAGCACAAGCACGCCAATGCGTTTGTTGCCGTCTGCAAAAGGATGGTTGCAAACAAGGCCATAGCCAAGTCGTGCCGCTTTTTGTGCTATGGTTGCAAACAAATCCTGTCCGCCAAAAGTTGCATAGGCAGACTGCAATGCGCTGTCAAGCAGGGCGTCATCACGCAATGCATCGCAACCACCCGTTTTTTGAGTGAGTTTTGTGTGCAAAAGCATCACTTGTTTTTTTGTGAGCGTTTTCATTTTGCAAGTTCCTCAAAGGCATCGTTATATTCGTCCAAAATTTCGTCTGCAACAGCCAGCACCTGCTCGTCGGGCAAACAGTCGTCTGCAACCTTTTCGTTTGTCTGGTTGTCGTTTGTGGCTTGTTGACACACGTTTGTTGTTTGCAAAACAGGTTGTTTTTTTGTTATGTGCAGATTGATGATAAGCACACCCACCACAACAAACAGCAATGCAATCATTGTGCGTGGCAAATCGAGAGTGTCTGCCTCGTTCAAAAGCCATGCAGACAAAAGCACGCCAAACACAGGGTTCAAAAAGCCGTATACACTTATTTTAGACACCGGGTTGTGTTTGAGCAAAGTGCTCCAGAGCGAAAATGCCGCTGCAGAAATAAATGCAAGATAGCAAAGCATTGCCACACCTTCAAAAGACACCTGCGTGATTTTGCCACCACCCAAAAGACCAATTGTCATGAGCACAATGCCACCGCATGCAAACTGCCATCCGCACAGCATAACGGTGTTTTCTGTTTTAGAAAACTTTTTGACAAAACCTGCCGCCACTGCAGAAGACAATGCAGAAATGAGTATAAAGCCCTCGCCCGTGAGAGAAAGGTTCATGTCAAAACCCTTGCCAAGGTTGATGACGAGTATGCCGGCAAAGCCAACCACGCAACCCAAAATTTTGCGTGTCGTGAGTTTTTCGTGACGGAACACCAATGCAGAAAACAATATGGTAAAAAACACACCGCTTGCCGTGATGATAGATGACTTGACCCCTGTTGTGTTTGCAAGACCAAGATAAAAAAAGGTATATTGCAATGCCGTCTGAAAAATTGCCAGCACACCGATTTTTGGCCATGATGATTTTTTTGGCAACAACACCTTTTTAAACATAAAACTGCCAAAAATGATTGTCAGCACACCGGCAAGAAAAAACCTCATGCCGGCAAACAACATCTGGCTAAGGCCATCGCCACTTGCAATGTCAAAAAGACGATAGCCAATTTTGATTGAAGGAAAGGCACTACCCCACAACAATCTGCAAAAAACTGCCACAATGAGGATGACCCACCACAGCGTAAATATACTTTTTTTGTTTGTTTTTGTGTCAATTTGTATCATAAATTATATTGTATAACCAAAAAGTTTTTCTGTCTATCTTTTAATTGTTGGCAAACAAAAAAGCCACCCATTTGAGCAACCTTGCATTTATACCAAATCTCGTCTTTATTAATTTTTCCAGAAAAAATTCGCACAACTTTTTGTTGAGTTGTTTTATACAGTCATTGCAGTAGCCCCATTCTTCTGCAAGCATTGCCTGAGTGCAGTTATTTACACACCACAAATAAAAAAGCAGATTTGCTTTCGCAAACCTGCTTTTTTATTTAAACATAACTCAGTTACGACTCATTTATTTAAATGCCTGAAAAATCCTTCAACCTGCTCATTTGCAGGGATAAATATTTTGTTTTTTTGTTCTTTAACTGTGATGGAATATCCTTTTTCTTGTGCACAAGGTTTTCCATTACGATATTTTTGTTTGTGAGAATATGCTTGTTCCATAGACACAACATCTGACCATTTGATTTGATAAATGATTTTTTTATGCGAACGAAACACAATGCCCTTATCATCAATCAACCAAAATTTTCCTTTGCCCGCAAACAGGAATATTAAAAAATAAAGTGCAATGACAAAAACTGAAATCCACCACAAATCCTTGTTGGCAAAACACACTAATATTGCAAAAATAAAAGATATTAAAGAAAATACTTTTACAATTTGCAAAACTTTTTCTATTGCTTTTTCATTATAATCAACTCGTATGCAAGAATAACCAGAAATCCTATCCTTTAAAATTTGTGCGATTTCCATGATAGATTCTGTCATTTTCTTTTTTCTAAAATAAAAGAGAGTGATGATTTTAAACTTCTTTTCATATCCTGCAACTGCCAACTCTGCCCCAAATATTCTACCATTTTTTTTATTATATTCAATATCTATTGAGGTGATATCCGAGTGATTAATTTCAAATGATGTAAAAAAAACTTTGTCAGTAAAATTATAAAAAACAATACTGTCTCTTTTAAATACAATTTTTGCATTAAAAATAAAATAAAGAGCCCACACCGACAACACTGTACCAGCCATTCGAACCACATAAATTCTTGCCGTCAATGAATCAAAACTCCCCTCTGGAACAAAAAACCAAGATGATATAATGGATAAAACAAAAATAAGAAGCAAAAGAATTAACATCATTGGTCTATACGTTTTTTTCATATCAGCCTCCGGACCAATCGGACCAATCAGGGGACGGTTCTCTGATTGACAGTTTTTGTCAAGCGTTACAACCTTTTCCCACTTTTATTATTTTACTTTACACAACAACCAATGTCAATATGTAAAAAAACAACCACCCCTTACAGAGTGGTTTTTGGAGCTAACGAGCAGACTCGAACTGCCGACCTCGTCATTACCAAGGACAAGCTCTTTCAATATAAAGGAACTGCTCTCATTATAAAATTTTATTTCAAACCGCAGTTTTATTTAATTTTTACAATATTTCATACCATTTTTTATTTATCAAAAAATATTGGCTGTCACGATTTTACTCAACCATGACAGCCATTGACAGCCAACAAAATTGGAACATTAAATTAAATACACATATTCTTTCGCTTGTTTTGCACCGTTGACACTATATGAAACATCTAATATTCCAGACCTACAATTAGAATAAAGATCTTTAATAAGTTCACATATATCATACATAAATAATCCTTAATCGAGAGAAGGGCTTTTGCTTGAGCGAAACTATCTGCAAAATCAAATCTATATCGTAATTAGTCCACTTGGCAGTAGCGAGAGAATAATAGTCGTAATCGTAACCTATGCCAAGCACATGATATTTTGCCAAATAATCACCCCCCTATTTTGTATATTGTCGCTTTAATTTGGTTTAGTCTTTTCTGAATCCAGGTATGGTTTCTATCTTGAATCTATTGAGCATATGCAACC
>JAFTHO010000080.1 GCA_017457385.1 Clostridia bacterium
AAAGCAGCAAACGCATTTTTAAAACACGGCATCAAACGTGGTGACGTTGTTTTGCAAATGCTTATGCAAAGACCAGAAGCATGGATAAACATGGTTGCCTTGCACAAAATTGGTGCAGTTGTCATCCCTGCAACTTATCAGCTGACAGAAAAAGACATTGTTTATCGTTGCAACAGCGTTGACGTAAAAATGGTTGTTTGCGTTGACCACGCCGAACTTGTCGAAAACGTAAAAAATGCAATGGTAAAATGCCCTAGCGTAAAAACACTCGCTATGGTAAACGACGTTGTAAGCGAAGGTTTTGTAGACTGGAAAAAAGAAATCGAACTTGCAAGTGACAAGTTTGAAAAAATGCCAACAGAAAACAGCGACCCTATGCTCATCTATTTTTCTTCTGGCACAACAGGCATGCCAAAAATGGTTATGCATGACTTTACATATCCACTTGGTCATATCACTACTGCAAAATTCTGGAATCAGGTAGAAGAAAACAAATATCACCTGACACAGTCTGACTCTGGCTGGGCAAAATTTGCATGGGGCAAAATCTATGGTCAATGGATTGTTGGCGCAACAATCGTTGCGTATGACACAGAAAAGTTTAATGCAGCAAAAATGCTTGAACTAATTTCTCGCATAAAACTCACAACTTTTTGCGCTCCACCAACAATTTATCGCTTTTTGTTGGAAGAAGACATGTCAAAATATGACATCAGTTCTATCAAACACTTTTCTACTGCAGGCGAACCACTCAACCCGGAAGTACAGGACAAGTTGTTTGCTCTCACCGGCAAAAAGATAAACGAAGGTTTTGGTCAGAGTGAATCTACCGTTCTCGTTGGTTATTTTGGTGACTTTACCCCTATCAAACCTGGTTCTATGGGCAAACCTGCACCAATTTATGACATTGACATCGTTGACGAAAACGGAAACACTTGCGAAGACGGTGTTGTTGGCTCTTTGGTTGTCCGCAATACAGACGTTAAACGTCCTGTTGGTTTGTTCCGTGAATATTACAAAGATGATGCCGCAAACGCAAAAGCATTTCGCAACAACATGTATGACACAGGCGACACTGCTTGGCGTGATTGTGACGGATATCATTGGTTTGTTGGTCGCAGTGACGACGTAATCAAATGCAGTGGCTATCGCATTGGACCTTTTGAGGTAGAAAGTGCTTTGTATACTCACCCTGCCGTGCTTGAATGTGCAATCACTGCCGTTCCGGACGAAATCCGCGGTCAGGTTGTAAAAGCAACAATCGTGCTTGCAAAAGGATATCTGCCAAGTGACAACCTTGTTAAAGAGTTGCAAAACCACGTTAAAGTAAACACAGCCCCTTACAAATATCCACGTGTTGTAGAATTTGTAAAAGAATTGCCAAAAACGTCAAGTGGCAAGGTACAACGTGTTGCTATACGTGCTGCAGATATGCAAAAAATCAATAAATAACAAAAAATTACACCCGACAAAAGTCGGGTGTTTTTAGTTATACAGACTTTCAAAAATTTTTATATTCCGCTTAACTTTTTTTACGTAAATTTCTGTTTCGTCAAAAAGCAGTTTTCCACCCTTTTCCAGCCACTTTTTAACCTTGTTTTCACCTGCGTTGTAAGATGCAACCACAAAAGTGACGTCGTCAAATTTTGTCTGCAGATATGACAGATAATATATGCCAATTTGAACGTTATCGTGTGGGTTTTTGAGGTCAAAACTTTTTTTGTCAATGCTGTCCGCTACAAAGGTTGCCGTTGACGGCATAATCTGCATTAGACCTACTGCCCCTTTTGAGGACACAACGTCCGTTTTAAAGTTGCTTTCTGCCTTGATGACGGCATAGGCAAGACTTTTTTGCACCTTGTATTCGTTGCAGTATTTGCTGACAACGTCGTCGTATTGCAAATCAAACCACAAATATCTGTGCCACCCAAAACCAAGCAAACAAAAAACCACAATGACGGCAAAAAATATCATCGTGGTTTTGTTTTTTAAACTTTTTTTCAAATATCAAAGCCCCTTTATACAACTGTCCACAACAACCTCAAGCTGTTGCAAATCTCCATCGTTTTTTATAATAGTATGTACAAACTGAGACTTTTTTTCATCATCCATCTGGTTTTTTATTCTGTTTTTTATTTGTTCGACGTCAAGTCCGTCACGAACGATAACACGCTGTATGCGCGTTTGTTCGTCTGCAGTCACAAGCCACACGTCGTCAAACTGATTTTGCATGCCAGTTTCGAACAACAAGGGTATCTGCACAAAAACAATTTTTTGACCTGACTCGTCAATCTGTCTGTCAAGCTCTTCAAAAATGAGCGGGTGCATAACTGAGTTTAGTTGTTGCACTCTTTGTTTGTCTGCAAAAACGTATGCGCCAAGTTTTTTTGTGTCAACTTTGCCGTCACACACAAACTCGCCACCAAAATTTTGAGCAATTTGCTCCACTGTTTTTTGTTTTTGATAAAGTTGTTTTGTAATCTGGTCGCAATCAAGCACAAAATAGCCTTTTGACGCCAAAATTTGCGATACGGCAGACTTTCCGCTGCCGATGCCACCTGTGATTGCAATTTTTTTATTTTGCTTCATACAAGTTTTTACCACCCGAAACGTTGATGTCAAGTTTTACTTTTAGGTCAAAGCAATCTGACATTTGTTCTTTGAGAATAGTTTTTATTTCTTGTTGCTCACTTTCCACCACGTCAAGCACAAGTTCGTCGTGAATCTGCAAAATGAGTTTGCTTTGCATATTGCGTTTTTTGAGTTCGCTATCTACGTTTATCATTGCAATTTTGATGATATCCGCAGCACTGCCCTGCAAAGGTGCGTTCATTGCAGCCCTTTCGCCAAAAGACCGCAGTTGATAGTTGCTTGAAGCAATCTCTGGTATTTGTCTGCGACGACCTGTTATCGTCACGACGTAGCCGTTTTGTTTTGCAAACTCTTTGCAACTTTCGAGATAATCTTTAATTTTTGGATAACTTTCAAAATATTTTGCAATATACTCTCTCGCCTTGCCCGGGCTTATGCCAACGTTTTGCGAAAGACCATATTCGCTTATGCCATAGATAATGCCAAAGTTTACTGCCTTTGCCATACGGCGCATACTTGCAGTGACCATTTCGGCAGGAATGCCAAAAATTTCCTGCGCAACAAGAGAGTGAATATCTTTGCCTTCGTTAAAGGCATTGATGAGTATTTCGTCACCCGAAAAATGTGCAAGCAACCTGAGTTCTATCTGACTGTAGTCGGCAGAAATGAGCATATCTTTGGTTGGTATAAACATTTTGCGTATATCTTTGCCCTCTTCTTCACGAACAGGCAGGTTTTGCAGGTTTGGCTCACTGCTGCTGAGTCGTCCGGTTGCGGTGAGCGTCTGGTTGAAAGTTGTATGGATGAGGTCGCCTTTTTTTACAAGCGGTTTAAAACCCTCGATATAAGTGCCTGACAATTTTGAAATTTTGCGTATTGCCTGCACGACACCGACGATTGGATGCTCGTCCTTGATTTTTTCGAGAATTTCGTTGTCGGTTGAATATCCTGTTTTTGTCTTTTTTTGCACAGGCAAACCGAGTTTTTCAAACAAAATGTGTCCAAGTTGTTTTGGACTGAGCACATTGAAAGTTTCGCCTGCCATCTGGTGAGCAGTTGCCGTGAGTGATGCTATTTCGTTTTTGTATCTCTCGCCAAGATCATCCAGCATTTGCACGTCAATCTTGAAACCGCAAACTTCCATCTCAAACAACACTTTTGCAAGTGGCAGTTCTATCTTTTCATAAAGTTGCCATACGTTGTTTTGCTCGAGTTTTTGTTTTAAAATTTTTGACAGTTTTATAAATGCAGGCGTATATGATTTGAGGCCATATGCCTGTTTGAGTTGTTCTATATCTTTAAAGGTGCGATACTCCACAAGATATTGCATAATTGAAAGGTCATATGCAACGTTGTTGATGACAGCACCAAAATATGCAAGTTTGTGTCTGAGTGATTTGCTGTCGTATACGATTTTTTGACTGTCGCCTGCAAGCAC
>JAFTHO010000081.1 GCA_017457385.1 Clostridia bacterium
AGAGCATCTTTACAAAGTGAGCGATATTGCAAGGCATCTCAACAAAAAAGAGTCAGACGTTGCGGCGCAAATAAACAAACTCATCAGTCTGCGCGCGATAAATTATCTTTTTGACGGCGTGCAGCTTTCTTTAAACGGTGGCGTCAAACTTGAGGAGCAAAAGTGGAGTCAAAAATGTCCGTCGTGCGGAGCTATCGTCACGGGTTGTGGGGCTGACGGCACGTGTGAGTATTGTGGCTGGATTGCAAACAAATAAAAAAGAGCAAAAACAATTGTTTTTGCTCTTTTATTTTGTCTTTATAATTTCCGTCACAACCTGCGACACAAAGGTTGCCGTCTCGCTTGGCAACAAACTGTATTCGTTTGTCTGATTGACTGCTTTTTCTGCAGACCTGCCTGCAACGTATGCACCTGCAAAAGTTGCTTCAAAAGGTTTTATGCCCCGTGCAAGCAGACCGCCAATTATGCCGGCAAGCAAATCGCCACTGCCACCTTTTGCCATGGCGGGTGTTCCGCTTGTGTTTATTGCGACGTCAGTGCCGTCTGTCGTTATGCTTTCGCTGTCTTTAAGGTGCAAAACAACCTTGTATTTTTGTGCAAACTCAAGAGCAACTTTTTGTTTGTTTTGTTTTATATACCTTGTGTCAAGACCTGTCAGCCTTGCCATTTCGCCTATGTGGGGAGTGAGTATAACTGGCTGTTTGTGGTTGCAAAGCAAACTCACGTCTTTGCTGATTGCGTTTAGGGCGTCTGCGTCAAACAAAAGGGGGCATTCTGCATTGTCAATCAAAAACTCCACAATTTGTCTTGTCTGTGGCACGTCGCCAATGCCCATGCCACAAATTATGGCAGTTGTTTTGTGTGTCAGCTCGGCAAATTGTTTTTGGTCAAGGCAGATATATCCGTCTTTGTCATGGAGTGGAAAAATCGTGCATTCTGTCACTCTGTGTTGCAATGCGCTCGTCAAAAAACGTGGCACTGCAATTTTTACTATGCCTGTGCCTGTGCGAAGTGCACTTGCGCCAAGTGATGCAAGATATGGTGCACCTGCATATCTTTCGCAACCGCAAATGATGACAAGTGTGCCAAACGTTCCTTTGTGACTGTCTTTTTGTCGTGGCAAAAAAAGTTTTGCAACGTCTTTGTTTTCAACGTAAAATTCCATAAAAAAATTATATCATTCTGCTTTGCTCAAATCAATATTTTATTGAATAAAAAAAATCGCTGTGTTATAATTAATTAAAATGGAGGGGTGTTTTTATGCGAGGACTAAAAATTGCAATAAAAACTCTTGCAATAGTTGCCGTTTTGGTTATTGTTGTGGTTGGTGGTTACGTTGGCTACGTTGCGATGCAGTATTATCGCATAGAAGACAATTTTGTTCTTTCCTGTCAAAACAATGCCTCTGACAAAGTGGAAATAGGGCAGGAATATACAATTTCTACCTTTAATATTGGCTTTGGTGCATATGCCCACGACTTTTCGTTTTTTATGGACAGTGGTGAGTTTCTGGATGGAAAAACAGTTACTGGCAAATGGTCAACGGCAAAAGACGAGCAGACTGTGTTGACAAACACAAACGGTGCAATAAGCGAAATTGCAAAACTCAATGCAGACTTTATGTTTTTTCAGGAAGTTGATGAAAATGGTGACAGGAGTCATCACGTAAATCAGCTTGAAAAAATCAAACAAAGTTTTAATGGTTTTGGCAGTGTTTATGCCGAAAATTTTCACACTGCAAAATTATTGTATCCTTTCAATGACCCACACGGCAAAACCAATGCAGGCATAGTTACTTTGTCAAACAAGCACGTTTCCAGTGCAGTGCGCAGGTCTTTTCCTGTGGACGAAAGTTTTCCAAACAAGTTTTTCGACCTGGACAGATGTTTTTCAATAACTTATTTGCCTGTTGAAAACAGTGACAAATATCTTTGCCTTGTCAACGTGCACGCATCTGCCTATGACGAAGGTGGCGTGATAAGAAAGCAACAAATGCAAATGCTCAATCAGGTGCTTACGCTTGAAAGAAATGCAGGCAATTATATTGTTGTTGGTGGCGACTTTAACCACGACGTTGCAAATTCGCACGGCGAGTTTGCTACTCAAATGAAAAAGCCAAACTGGGTGTTTGAAATGAAAAACAGTGACCTTGCAAATGGCTTCAGGTTTGCAACTGCAAAAAACGCACCTACCTGCCGTTCTACTGATATAGAGTATACAAAAGGGGTCAACTATACTGTTGTTGTAGATGGTTTTATCATTTCTGACAACGTCGAGAGCATAAGCGTTCAAAACGTGGATCTTGATTTTAAATACAGCGACCACAACCCTGTGGTTTTAAAATTCAAATTAAAATAGGTAAAAAATGATTACAAGACAACTTACTGTAAAGGACAAAAAACTTTTTAACGAATTTAACAAAACTATTTTAGATTCAATTACAAACAGCGAGTGGTTTATTCCGTTTTCTCCAGATGACGACCAGGTGCTTATGCCTGATCACGATTTGTTTTTGGGTCAGTTTGACGGAGAAAAACTCGTTGGCATTTCTGGTCTTATTCTTACGGAAACTTTTTATGGTGAAATAAGAGACGTTTTGGGTTTGCAGGGCAAAAAAATTGCAGAAGTTGGTGGCAGTATGGTTTTGCCAGGGTATCGTGGCAAAAACATTATGCTTGGTCTCAACAAAATGCTTGTGCAGATTGCCAAAGAAAAGGGATATGAGCATCTTGTTGCAACCGTGCACCCTGACAACGTGGCAAGTCGCACTTCTGCCGAGACTTTGGGTTTTGTAAAAAAAGACTGCATTTTGCGTAAAGGCAAATTTTTGCGCAACGTTTATCAAATGGATTTGTAATATATAAGGGATAAAAGTGACACTTGAATTTGTATTGATAGTCGCTGTAATAATTGCGGCTTGTCTGCTTGCAAGCAGGCTTTCAGTCAAGTTTGCATTGCCAACTTTGCTCATCTTTATGGTGCTTGGCATGTTGTGCGGTACGGACGGAATATTTGGTTTTGACTTTAATGACTTTGCAGTTGCCGAAGTCATCTGTTCGTATGCCCTTGTATTTATTATGTTTTATGGTGGCTTTGGCACAAGCTGGCGTGCCAGCCGTCCTGTTGCGGGCAAATCATTTTTGCTTGCAAGCATTGGTGTAGTTTCAACTGCGCTCATAACGGCGGTTTTTTGCCATTTTGTGCTTGGTTTTGAGTGGCTCATGTCTTTGCTCATTGGCTCTGTAATGGGTTCTACCGACGCAGCGTCTATGTTTGCCGTGCTCAAACAGAAAAAACTCGACCTCAAAGAAAACACAACTTCTTTGCTTGCGCTGGAAAGCGGTAGCAACGACCCGGCCTCTTATATGATGACGATGCTTGCCCTCACGCTCATTGACGGTGGTGGGGTGACTTCTTCGCTCGTGCTTATATTCACTCAGCTGATGTATGCACTGGTGTTCAGCGTGTTGCTTGCGCTTGTCACTATATTTATATTAAAACAGTTCAAATTTGGCTCAGACGGCTTTGACACGCTGTTTGTGCTTGTGCTTGCAGTCGTTGCCTATGCATTGCCTGCAATGCTTGATGGCAACGGATATTTGTCTGTTTATATCTTTGGTATAATTCTGGGCAACAGTTCTATACGCAACAAAGTGACGCTCGTTCACTTTTTTGACGGAATAACGGGTCTTGCGCAAATCGTCATCTTCTTTTTGCTTGGATTGCTTGTTGTTCCAAGTGAGTTGCCTGGTGTGCTTGGCATTTCTGTCGCTATATTTTTGTTTTTGTCTTTCGTGTCACGTCCTGCAACGGTTTTTGGGCTGTTTGCTTTTGGCAAAAAAGGCAAGCGGTCGTCTTTCAGGCAAAAACTCGTGGTATCTTTTGCCGGCGTTCGTGGTGCATCCTCAATCGTATTTGCAATCGTTGCAGTCGTTGCCGGTGCAGATGGCATCATTTTTAATATAGTATTTTGCATTTGTCTCATTTCGGTTGCGTTGCAGGCGGGTTTGTTGCCGTTTGTTTCTAAAAAACTCGATATGCTGGATACTGCCGGCACTTGCCTCAAAACGTTTAACGACTATCAGGACAATGCAGAAATGCAGTTGCTCAAACTTTCTATTCCGGAGGGGCACCCATGGATAGGCAAAACCGTGCGTGAACTCAACGTGCTGAGCGACACTATGATTGTTGTTATCAAACGTGGCAAAGACTCTGTCATCCCAAAAGGCAACACAAAAATACGTGCAAATGACAAAATCATTTTGGGTGGCGAGGTTTATCGTGAAAATGCCGACGTAACGCTTGAAGAGCAACTTGTCACACCAAACCACAAATGGTGCAACAAACTAATTTATAAAATACATAT
>JAFTHO010000082.1 GCA_017457385.1 Clostridia bacterium
AACTCAAAAGGTGATTTTTGATTTACGTAGTCAAAATCAAGACCAACAAGTTTTATTGCTTCTTTTACTCTTTCGTCAATTTCCTGTTTAGAAAGTTTAAGGTTTTTTGGACCAAAAGCAACGTCGTCATACACTGTATCGGCAAACAACTGATACTCAGGATATTGAAAAACCATACCCACAGTGCCGCGAAGTTTTTTGTAATCTATCTTTTTTTGGCTCAGGTCAATACCATCCACGATGATAGTGCCACTCTGAAGTTTTACCAGCCCATTGAGGTGTTGAACAAAAGTTGATTTGCCACTGCCAGTGTGACCGATGATGGCAAGAAAATCACCCTCGTTCACCTCGAGATTTACGTTGATGAGCGCGTGTTTTTCAAACGGAGATTTTGGGCTGTAAACAAAATTTAAATCTTTGACAATGACTGACATATTTCGTCCCCCAGTTTTTCCACTTCAAACACGTCTGTGCTGAGATTGAAACCCACTTTGTTGAGCTGATGCGCAAGGTCGCTCACAACAGGCAGATCAAGACCAATTTCTCTCACCTTTTGTTCCTGTGCAAAAATTTCTTTTGGTGTGCCCTGCATAACGATTTTGCCACCGTCAAGAGCAATTACTCTGTCTGCGTCAAGCACTTCGTCCATAAAGTGAGTGATGAGTATGATTGTGATGTTTTCCTGCTTGTTGAGCCTTTTTACCGTGTCAAGCACTTCTTTTCGTCCTTGTGGGTCAAGCATTGCAGTAGACTCGTCCAGCACGATAACTTTTGGTTTGAGTGCCAAAACACCTGCAATTGCAATGCGTTGTTTTTGACCGCCTGACATTTTTGTAGGCGTACGTTTTGCAAAATCCTGCATTTTTACGGCAGAAAGCGCCCAGTTGACTCTTTCTACAATTTCAGGCTGTGGAACACCAATGTTTTCCGGTCCAAAAGCCACGTCGTCTTCTACAATGCTGGCAACCATCTGGTTGTCCGGATTTTGAAAAACCATGCCGACGTTTCGTCTGATTTCCGGCACGTCGCGATAACTTTTTGTATTGAGGCCAAACACCTCTACGTCGCCAGATTGTGGCACGATGAGCGCATTGAGTGTTTTTGCAAGCGTGCTTTTGCCACTGCCGTTGTGTCCGACCAATGCCAAAAACTCCCCTTCGTATACCGAAAGAGATACACCCTGCAAACCGTTTGCCTGTTTTGCATCTGACTCAACCTTTATCTCGTTGCCTTCGTCGTCGACAGAAGTATAGATATAAGTGAGATCTTTTACTTTGATAATTTCTTTTTTATTGCACATACAACGTTATTATATCACATATCGCCTTTTTAACCAAACGATTGACAAAAAATATCCCTTTTTGCAGTCAGTTTTCACTTTAATATATATACGCTGGTTTTGAGTGCCAAAAAAGGAGCAAAAGTTGTCTTATGCTAACAAAAAAATATACATTAATTTTAAAGTTGTGCATTGACTTTAGTTGCCAAATGTTTTACAATAAACTAAGCAAATAGTGTAACTATGCGGTTACGCTTGTTTAACATGTATATATTTTTTAGGAGGAACTTTTAATATGGCTATCAAAAGAACTATCGACGGTAACACTGCTGCCAGCTATGTAGCATATGCATTCAGTGACGTCGCAGCCGTTTACCCAATCACTCCATCTACACCAATGGGTGAAGCAGCAGACGAAATGTCAGCAGCGGGTAAATTGAATCTCTTTGGTCAACCTATCAGAATGGCAGAATTGCAATCTGAAGCAGGTGCTGCAGGTGCAGTACACGGTTCACTTTTGGCAGGTGCTTTGACATCTACATTTACTGCCAGCCAAGGTTTGCTTTTGATGATTCCTAACATGTACAAAATTGCCGGTGAATTGCTCCCATGCGTATTCCACGTTTCTGCACGTGCTATCGCAGCGCACGCCCTCAACATCTTTGGTGACCACCAAGACGTTATGGCATGCCGTCAAACTGGTTTTGCAATGCTCGCAAGCAACTCTGTACAAGAAGCTATGGACTTGGCACTCGTTGCTCACCTTTCAACACTCGAAGCTAAAGTACCATTCCTTCACTTCTTCGACGGTTTCCGTACAAGCCACGAAATCAGCAAAATCGAAGAAATCTCTTATGAAGATATGAACAAACTTTTGGACAGAAAATACGTTGACGAATTCAGAGCACGCGCTTTGAATCCAGAACACCCTGTTCAATATGGTACTGCTCAAAACCCAGACATCTACTTCCAAAACAGAGAAGCTGCAAACAAATATTACAATGCAGTTCCTGAAATCGTAGAAAAATATATGGCTAAAGTTGCTGACCTCACTGGCAGAACTTACCACATCTTTGACTACGTTGGTGCTGCTGATGCAACTGACATCATCGTTTTGATGGGTTCTGGTGCTGATGCTGCAGACGAAACAATCAAATATCTCAACGCTAACGGCAAAAAAGTTGGTATGGTTAAAGTTCACCTTTACAGACCATTCTCAGCTAAACACTTTGTTGAAGCTATCCCTGCTTCTGTTAAAAACATCTGTGTTCTTGACAGAACTAAAGAAGCTGGCTCACTTGGCGAACCACTTTACCTTGACGTAGTTTCTGCACTCAACGAAATGGGCAGAGATGCTAAAGTTATCGGCGGCAGATACGGTCTCGGTTCTAAAGAATTTACTCCAAGCATGATCCTCGCTTGCTACAAAAACCTCGCTGCTGCTGACAGCAAAAACCACTTTACAGTTGGTATCAACGATGACGTTACTGGTTCTTCACTCGTTGTTGACGAAAAAATCAACGTTGCTCCAGCTGGCACAACAAGTTGTATGTTCTACGGTCTCGGCTCTGACGGTACTGTAGGTGCTAACAAAAACAGCATCAAAATCATCGGTGACAACACTGATCTTTATGCTCAAGGTTACTTCTCATACGACTCTAAAAAATCTGGTGGTTTGACTGTTTCTCACTTGAGATTTGGTCCTAACCCAATTCAATCAAGCTACCTCATCGAAGAAGCTGACTTCCTTGCTTGCCACAACCAAAGCTATATCACAAGATATGACGTGTTGTCTAAAGTTAAAGAAGGCGGTACATTCCTTTTGAACAGCAACTGGACAGTTGAACAAATGGAACACGAACTCCCAGCTGTTGTAAAACAACAAATCGCTAAGAAAAAACTCAAATTCTACAACATCGACGGTCTTGCAATCGCAAAAGCTGCTGGTGCTGCAAAATCTACAAACATGGTAATGCAAGCTGCATTCTTTAAACTTGCCGACATCATCCCTTACGCTGATGCAGAAGGTTACATGAAGAAAGCCGTTATCAAATCTTATGGCAAAAAAGGTCCAGAAGTAGTAGAAGCTAACCACAAAGCTATCGACAACGCTATTGCAGGTCTCCAAGAAGTTAAATATCCAGAATCATGGGCTACTGCTACAAACGGCGTACCAATGGTTGCTGGTGCTGATAACGAATATTATCAATCATTCATCAAACCTATCGCATACGAAAAAGGCGATGCACTCCCTGTATCTGCATTTAACGCTGACGGTATGGTTCCAACTGGCACAACACAATACGAAAAACGTGGTGTTGCTCCAATGTTGCCTGAATGGGATGCATCTAAATGTATCGGTTGTAACCAATGTGCTTTGGCATGTCCACACGCTGTAATCAGACCTGTTCTCATCGACGGCTCTGCAGAACTCCCTGCTGACTTTGCTACAAGAACTGACGTTGCTGCTAAAGATGCTAAATACTTTATGGAAATCAGCTCACTTGACTGTAGTGGTTGCGGTGTTTGTGCAAACGTTTGCCCAGCAAAAGAAAAAGCACTCACTATGAAACCAGCTGCTCAAGTAATTGACAAACAACTTGCTGACTACGAAGTAAGCAAAGCTGCTAAGAAAGTTGCTAACCCAATGAACAAATACACAGTTAAAGGTAGCCAATTTGAACAGCCATTGTTCGAATACTCAGGCGCTTGCGCAGGCTGTGGTGAAACTCCTTACGTTAAACTCGTAACTCAACTCTTTGGTGACAGAATGATGATCGCTAACGCTACTGGTTGCTCATCTATCTATGGTGGTTCTGCTCCAACTTGCCCATACACTACAAACGAAGAAGGTTGTGGTCCAGCTTGGGCAAACAGCTTGTTCGAAGACAACGCAGAATTTGGTTATGGTTATAACCTTGCTGTAGGTCAAAGAAGACTCCGCATCAAAGAATTGATGAACAAAGTTCTTGCTGACGGCACAACAGATGCATTTGCTGCTGCTGCACAAGAATGGCTCGACAACTATGACAACGGTGAAGGCTCTAAAGCTGCATCTAAGAAAGTTGTTGCTGCTATCGACGAAGCTATCGCTGCTGCTGCTGACAAATCTGCATTGGAAGAAATCAAAGCAGCTAAAGACCAACTCGTTAAAAAATCTATCTGGATCTTCGGTGGTGACGGTTGGGCATACGATATCGGTTACGGCGGTCTCGACCACGTTCTTGCTTCTGGCGAAGACGTAAACGTTCTCGTACTCGATACAGAAGTTTACTCTAACACTGGTGGTCAAGCTTCTAAATCAAGCCCTACAGGCGCTGTTGCAAAACTCGCTGCTGCAGGTAAAAACGTTAAGAAGAAAGACCTCGGTATGATGGCAATGAGCTATGGTTACGTATACGTTGCACAAGTAGGTATGGGCGCTAACCCTAACCAACTCCTCAAAGCAATGCAAGAAGCAGAAGCTTACAAAGGACCATCACTCATCATCGCATACGCTCCATGTATCAACCACGGTATCAACATGACTAAGTCTCAAGAAGAAATCAAAAAGGCTGTAGAATGTGGTTACTGGCAACTTTACAGATTCAACCCTGATCTCGCAGAACAAGGCAAGAATCCATTTATCCTCGACAGCAAAGAACCTAAATACGAAGGTTACCAAGAATTTATCCGTAAACAAACACGTTATAAATCATTGGCTCGCGTAAGAAGCGCAGAAGCTGTTGAAAGCATGTTCGCTAAGAACGAAGCTGACGCAAAAGCTCGTCTCGCAACATACAAATCTTTGGCTAACAAAGAATAATTCCTAAAAAATATTAAATAAAGGTGGCAGGCAACTGCCACCTTTTATTTTTGTAGCGATTGCGTGCAAGAGCGTCAAAAAAACATAGGCAACTGCCACCTTTTGTTTTTGTCACAAATTGACAACATGCAACAAACAAAGACACAAAAAGTTTGTCGAAAGTAAAAATTGAACCAAAAAATAAAAAATGACAAAAAGTTTTGCAAAAACACCTCCCCTTTTGTCGAAAATAAATTGCAGATATGCTCATTTGTGCATACGACAAAAACTGCCGTATTTTGACAATTCACACAATATTGACTTTTAACTTTTTGTAGTGTATATTTTATATATGAGCAAACACGAAAAAGAAATAAAAAAAATTGACAGACTCGCCCTCGGAGATGTCTATCCTCTAACTCTTTTTTATAAAATGCATTGCCACCACTGTGGCGAACTTCTGACAAAAAGACAGGTTTATCATCATGGTTGGATTGATACAGTCGCAAGAGATTTATGGATTGAAGAACACGAAAAAAAATTTATACGATTTGGCGACATAGGCTGGGGTGAAAGACATTCAAATTATATGACAGACTGGCGTTTTTATTATCATTGCCCAAAATGTGATTCGAAAATATCTTATTTATCGCAAAAGAAAATAAGAAAACTCCAAAAAGTACACAAAACTTTGACACTTGATGAAAGTTTAACAAAAGATATACCAATGGCCCAAAAACGCGATTATACCGATTTAGAGTTATTCTGGACACTCGTTGAATGTTCAGACCGCCAATGTTTTATACTAAAAAACAAAAAATAAAACCACTGTGATATCACAGTGGTTTTTTAATTATTTTTACAAATTTTATATATTTCTTCAATGGCAAGTGCTGTTTTGATTGCAATGCCTTTTTGGTCAAAAACAAAGCGATAGGTATGCCCGTTTTGGCTCAACTCGACAAAATTGTTGCCAACAGGCACAGACCAGTGTTTGGCTGACTCAAATGTGAGATTTGCATTTTGTCCGTTGATTTCGCCATCAAAAGTGATGCCGTTTGCCCCTTGCAGATATGTGCCTTTGCCCACTTGTTTAAACCCTTTGTAGCCGTCAAGTTTTTGCACAACAACGTTTGCAACAAGACAAAATCCGTCTGCTTTCAATTGCTTTTTAATATTGTCACGCTGGTTGTCGCACCATTGCGCTATTGTGAGCGTGTTGTTTGCGTTGTGCAGGCGATAATACTCGTCCACCATCCATTGTTTGCCACATTTTTTGCAGGCAAGCATGCCATCGCAAACGGTTGTTTGTCCACCGCAATAAAAACACTCGTACAACAAATTGTCCATACCCGTCACAAGGTCGCCCTGTGTTTTGACGTCGTTTTGTTTGTTCCATTGCCATACGTCAAAATGCAAACCTTGTTTTATTTTGTCGTATATTTGCTCGACAGACATATTTGCAATTTGATTTTCGTCAAGCAAAATGTCAAAATCGGCGACAAGTTTGTCCACCTTGTTAAACTTTTTTTCATTGTATCTTGGCTTGGCAAGATAGGTGCCCTTTATGTTAAGCACGGCAACGGGTGCCCCGAGACGTTTGATCAGTTTTGCGACAGTTGGCGTAATTATGCGGTTTGTGCCGTCAAAAGACATTGCTCCTTCTGGAAAAACAAGCACGTGATGACCATCATCCACAACCTGCTTTATTTGTTTTATCAATGCCAGGCTTGGCACAAACTGAACTTTTGGCAAACCACCCACTCGTTGCATGAGCCACTTTCTGCCTGCAAACTGGTTTTTTGCAGCAACGTGATATGCCTTTTTTTTGCGCATTGCAAAAGTAGTGATACGATAATCCATAACACTGCAATGATTTGCAAGCACGATATGCGCTTTGTTCATTTTGTCCGTTGCGTTGTCGTTAAGTTGAAAATTGAGTTTTTTCAACTTGCTTTTGTTGAAAATTTGTCCAACAAAATACAACACGTTGCTTATTTTTTTTATTTTCATCACAAAGTATCAAGCAAATCTTCCTTTTGTTTTTGCAAAAGTGATTTGTCCTTTTGTTCCCTATATTTTTGATTAAACTGCAAAATTTGTGTCTGTTTTTGTTTTGAAATTTTGTATCTGCAAGACACGGCAATGCCAATTGCCATGACAACGAGTGGCGTGAGCGCCATAAACAGCATCAAAATTGTCTGTGCAGACTGTGGCTGACTTGAAACAAACTGCCCCGGGTCGGGATTGACAAAACCACCCACAAGCTCGAGTATATTGAGTGCAACGCCAACGCCAATCGCCTGACACGTTTGATTTGCAAAGTTGAGCAGACCGGATACTGCCCCCTCTGTACGTTCGCCAAACTGCAACTCACACGCATCGTTTACGTCGCCAATCATTGTGTGTGGCACAAGCACAGCACCAGACACACCAAAGCCAAACACGGCACAAATAACAAATATAATCCAGTTTTGACCGTCTGGCATATTGGCAGGCACAAAAAACAAAGTGAGAGCCACAACAATCCACCACGTTGCTCCAAAACGATAGGTGAATGCCTTGCCCTTTTTGCCTATCATTTTGAGATAAAACGGCAATGCAAAAATCTGCATAACAAACATCACACCGGCAGCAAGCGTGCCAAGACCGTCGCCAACACCACCGTTTGCAAGGGTGTTGCCACTTTTTACCACGTACATGACGTAAAAGAAAAAGATACTGCTCATAACCGCCATTGTAAGGCTTGCGCAAACGTGCATTGTCATATACTGACGAAAACATTTGTTTTTGAGCGGTTTGACAAATGCTTTGAGCGAAAATTTTTGCGTGCTTTTTGGTGTAACGACTTCTTCTTTGACAAACAATGCAGTGCACAACAGCACCAGCATAAACATAAAGCCAAAGCAAAGTGACATGACGATATACCCGTCTGGCTGACCAACTGCGTTTACGATAAGGTTTGGTGCAGCAACGCAGATGATAGAAGAAAATACAGAAAAACCAAGTCGCAAAGTGTTTGCCTTTGCCCTTTCGGTATAGTCTGCCGAAATTTCACTTGACAGCGAATAATATGGTATCATGACCATTGACTGCACGGCAGAAAAAAACATATAAGACACAAGCGCAAGTGCAAACCTCACCCCTGTGCTTTTTGCACTCCACGGAAAAAACAACAAAAACATTGCCACAACAACAAGTGGTGCGCCAATGAGAATGTATATCCTGCGTTTGCCCATTTTGCCTGACGTGCGGTCGCTGAGTTGCCCCATGACCGGGTCGATAATGGCATCCCATATTTTGGATATCATTACAATTATGCCAGCAAGCGACGCACCAAGCCCAAGCGTGAGTGCGGCATATGCAGGATACATAAAGTTGACTATATTAAAATAACCACCGCCAAAAACGTCACCAAGTGCAAAGGCAACTTTTGTTTTTGCGGACAGTTTTTTTGCACCATTTTCCATAATAGAAATTGTACCAAACAAACACACAAATGTCAAAACTGAACTTGCCAAATATATGTGTTAAAAAAATAAAACTGCCACAAAAAGTGACAGTTTTTTTGTTATATCTGATTTTGCAAAAACAAACATATTTTTTGCACAGCCTGATCCGCACCCAAACCATTGATATCGAGCGAAAAATCGCAACGATTGCGGTATCTTTTGTAAGCATTGAGACTTTTGTGCGCAAAATTTTCGTCCGTTGTAGCCTGATTTTGGCCGTCATTTGACAGGCAGGTGCCGTCAAACAAATGCACCACGTAACAATTTGCACCAAGTTTTTGCAAATCGTCAACCGAAAGCAAGCTGACGTCACTGCTGACAAAAACCATATTTTGCAAATCGTCAAGCTCGCGTATCGATTTTGACACCTGCTTTTTAAAATAGGTCACATTTGTTTTTTTGATGAGTTGCTGCACAGTCATTGCATTGCCAAAAGAAATATATTCCTGACAATCAAAAACCATCATATCAAGCAAATCTGCAAGACTTTTTGCAATTTGCTTTTTGATTTCGCCAACAACACCAACAATTGCTATATGTCTTTTCATACGTTTTTTACCAGCCAGTCGACAGCCTCAAAATAGCTTTTTTCTTTTTTGCCAAAAAATCTTGCTGCACACACAGGTGTGAGCACACTGATTTTTCTGAAACCCTCTCTGTTTTCTACGTCAGACAAATGCACTTCTATCACAGGTTTGCCACCACACTCGAGTGCATCTGCAATGGCATAAGAATAGTGTGTGTATGCACCTGCGTTTATTATGATTGCATCGCTGTCGTTGCCTGTTATTTTGTCAACAAGTGCGCCCTCGCAGTTTGATTGAAAAAACTCGGTATCCACACCTTGTTTTGATGCGTGGTCACGCACCATATCTTCAAGCTGAGCAAGCGTCATTGTTCCATAGTGCTCTGCCTTGCGTTTGCCAAGCATATGCAGGTTTACGCCGTTTATTACCAAAATTTTCATGATGCAAAACTCCTTGCGCAATCAAACAATGGGATATATGATGCTGTGACAGGGTCTTCGCCCTCATACTCTGACGCAGAGCCATAACTGCTGTTTGTCTTTTCAAAAGCCCAGCCCATTTTGTCGCCCACAA
>JAFTHO010000083.1 GCA_017457385.1 Clostridia bacterium
GCAAAAAGTTTGTCTTTTGCCTGACCATACAAAATGCAAAAGTTTACGTTTGGTGGCATTTTTTTAAAAAGACTGTCAAAAGCAAAACCCTTGTCGCATCCACCCAAAATGAGCGAAATATTGTCAAAAGCCGTGAGTGCAGGCAAAACAGAATGCACGTTTGTAGCCTTGGAATCGTTCACAAAAGTGACGTCGTTTATATTACCCAAAATTTGCAAACGATGTGGCACACCGCAAAAACTATCCACTCCTTTTTTTATAACCTCATCTGCTACACCAAGCAGTTTGCACACGCCAACGGCACAAAGCAGATTTGACAAATTGTGTTTTGGTTTGAACAACGGGTTTTCAATTTTGACCACTGCCTTGCCCCTGAAAAACACCCATCCGTCTTTTTGATATACGTCTGCCTTTTTTGTTGCTGAAAACCATATTTTTTGCGACTTTATTTCATCCTGATTTGCACGGATGATTTTGTCGTCAAAATTGAGCAAAGCAAAACAGTTTTGATCCTGCCTTTTAAACAAAGACAGTTTTGTTTTGACGTAGGTGTCAAAATTTTTGTGTCTGTCAAGATGATCTGGCGTGACGTTGATGAGAGCACCTATATACGGTTTGAAAATATCTGTTGTTTCAAGCTGAAAACTTGACGTTTCGTGCACGACGACGTCGTTTTTTTGTATGACCTCAACCGCAGTTGAAAAAGGTACTCCGCCGTTGCCAAGCAAAAAAGATTTTTTGTGAGAAAGTTGCAGAATATTATGTATCAGGGAACAGGTTGTGGTTTTTCCGTTGGTGCCTGTGACGGCAACAACCTGTCCCCTGCAATTAAAAAAAGCAAGTTCGCTTTCTCCTATCACTTTGGTTTTTTGTTTTAGGCGTTGTATATCCTTGTGATATACCGACACACCCGGGCTGACAACTGCCATAGACAATTTTGTGATGAGATCGTCAAGCAAATCATCAAGCAAAATTGCCCCTTGTTTTGCAAGCTGACAAACCTCGTGCGAAAGGTTTTGTCTGCCGTCGTACAAAAACACACGATAGCCTTGTTTTAACAGCAGTTTTGCACTTGCAACACCGCTTTTGCCAAGACCATATATCAAAACGTTTTTCATAAAACTACTCCTTAACCAAGACACAATGCCACAACACCAAGCAAAATTGTGATTGTGGTATAAATGCATACTATACGTGGCTCGCTGAGCCCTTTTTGTTGCAGGTGATGATGATATGGCGCCATGAGAAAAAATCTTTTTTTTGTCAGTTTGTATCTTGCCACCTGCAACACAACTGACGTGACCGACCACACAAAAGCAAAACCCACAATTGGTATAAACAAGGTGTTTTTTGAAAGCACCGCAACAGACGCAACCGCACCGCCAAGCGCAAGCGAGCCGGTATCCCCCATAAACACCTTTGCAGGAAAGACGTTAAACAGCAGATATGCAAGAGTGCCTGCAAAACATGCAATGCAAAAATATGCAAGGTTTTTGTATTCGTATGACAGCAAAACAAAGCCACTCTGGTCCAGATTAAAACTTTGCACCAAAAGCAAAATTGCAAAAACTGCCATAAACGCACTTGTCACACTTGCGGCAAGACCATCCATACCGTCTGTGAGGTTGACACCGTTTGTTGTTGCCAGAAAAACAAACACCACAAAAGGCACAGTCCATACGCCAAAGTTGACGGTGACTTTAAAAAAAGGAATATAAAAATCGCCACCGACAAGCATGCTGTTTTGCGCAAAAAAACCAATTATTAGCGAAACGGCAAGTTGCAATAAAATTTTTTGATATGCCCTTAGCCCAAGATTGCGTCTGAAAAATATTTTTATAAAATCATCCAGAAAGCCAACTATGCCATAGCCAACAGTTATTGCAAGAGTAAGCATACCAAGTGACGAATTGCCGTCAAACACAAGAAGACAGGTAAAGGCAATGCCAAGGATAAATACCACACCACCAATTGTTGGTGTGCCTTCTTTTGATTTGTGTTCCTGCTCGTAAGTGAGAATTTGCTGTTTTGCCTTTGCCCTTTTGAGAAGTGGCAACACCACAAAACCCAAAAGCAAAGTGACAACAAAACAGACGATAAAAGCAAAGGTGATTTTTTGCATTTTTGCCCCTTTGTAAAAATTGATTATTTTGTATATCCAAGCACAACGTCCATATCGCAAAACGGATATTTTGCCCCGTTGATTTCCTGATATTTTTCGTGACCCTTGCCAAGTATTGCAACTGTGTCGCCACTTTTTGCCATGTCAAGTGCCTGCGTGATTGCATCTTTGCGGTTGCACACCAGTTTGTGGTTGACGGACAAACCACTTTGCACATCAAACATAATTTCAAACGGATCTTCAAACCGTGGATTGTCGCTTGTTACAAACACAAAATCGCAATATTGTGACGATACCTGCCCCATAATTTTTCGTTTGGTTTTGTCACGGTTGCCACCACACCCAAACACGCAGATGAGTTTGCCTTTTGTGCTTTTTTTGAGGTGTGACAAAATGTTTTTAAAGCCATCCGGTGTGTGAGCATAGTCGACCACGGCTTTTGTGCCGTCTGGCAAAAATACAGTTTCGTTCCTGCCCTCTACACCCTTTATATCTTTTAGTGCCATTGCAATTTGTTTTGCCTTGACACCAAAAATGCGACATACCGTTGCACTTGCAAGCAGGTTGTATACGTTGAAGATGCCAGGCATTTTGTAACAAAAACGGCATACTTCGTCATACAGATTGATGACGA
>JAFTHO010000084.1 GCA_017457385.1 Clostridia bacterium
CGCCAGTTTTTGAAAATTTGTATTGCAAAAGAAAACACAAACAAACCTGCATTGATTGCAACAAGCACAAAGCAGATATAAGTTGTGATCATATAAAACAAGTTTGCATTTGCAAGCAACGCTATTGTTTCGTAGTCATATTCAAGCACGATGAGATCCATCGTGGATTTGATTGCGCTGAACAACGACCCATCCACAGAAACACCATTGTAGTGATGAGCCATTGCAAAAAGTGGTATTGCAGCAAAATAGATGAGTGCAAACCAACCCTTTTTAAACCCTTTTACAAATTTGAGTTTGCTGTCTGCCATGACAAAGCGCACAAACACAATGCCTGCCACCAAAATCATATAGACAAGACATATTGCAGTAATTATAGTCATACAAAACCCCTTGCAGATTTTTATCCTTTATATTATATAAAACCGCAAACAAAAATTCAATAGGCAAAACAAAAAAGCACTCTCGTTTGAGAGTGCTTTTAAAGCATAAATTATTGATTGCGTGATGCAACAGAGTCTTTAAGCACAACGTCGTGAGCGCCACCCTCTACGATACTTGTTGAAGATACCAAAGTGAGTTTTGCTTTTTGTTGCAATTCTGGGATAGAAAGCGCACCGCAGTTGCACATTGTTGACTTCATTTTGATGAGTGTGATGCCAACGTTGTCTTTGAGTGAACCTGCATATGGCACGTAAGAGTCAACGCCTTCTTCAAACTTGAGGTTTGTTTCGCCACCAAGGTCATAACGTTGCCAGTTGCGTGCACGAGCACTGCCTTCGCCCCAGTATTCTTTCATATACTGACCGTTGATCATAACTTTGTTTGTTGGAGATTCGTCAAAACGTGAGAAGTATCTGCCAAGCATGATAAAGTCACTGCCCATTGCAAGAGCCAAAGTCATGTGATAGTCGTGAACGATGCCACCGTCTGAACAGATTGGAACGTAAATGCCTGTTTCTTTAAAATATTCGTCACGGGCTTTTGCAACTTCGATTGTAGCAGTTGCCTGGCCACGACCAATACCTTTTGTTTCACGAGTGATGCAGATAGAGCCACCACCGATACCAACTTTGATAAAGTCTGCACCGCAATCAGCAAGGAAGCGGAAGCCGTCTGCGTCTACAACGTTGCCGGCACCAACTTTTACGCTGTCGCCATAGTGTTCTCTGATCCATTCGATTGTGAGTTTTTGCCATTCGCTAAAGCCTTCGCTTGAGTCGATACACAAAACGTCTGCACCAGCTTCGATAAGGGCAGGAACACGTTCTGCATAGTCACGAGTGTTGATACCAGCACCAACTACGTAACGTTTTTTGTCATCAAGAAGTTCGTTTTTGTTTGTCTTTTTTGATTCGTAGTCTTTGCGGAATACGAAAGAGTCAAGGTGCTGATCTTTGTCGATGATTGGCAAAGAGTTGAGTTTGTTGTCCCACAAAATGTCGTTTGCTTCTTTGAGAGAAACACCAACCTGTGCAGTAACAAGTTTGTCAAACGGTGTCATAAACTCGCTGACTTTTGTGTCGAGTGCCATGCGAGAAAGACGATAGTCTCTTTCTGTAACAATGCCAAGGAGTTTGCCGTTTGCAGTGCCGTCATCTGTAACTGCCATTGTAGAGTGACCTTTTTTGTTTTTGAGTTCTACAACGTCAGCCAAAGTGTTGTCTGGCACAAGGTTTGAATCGCTCACTACAAAACCTGCTTTGTACGCTTTTACTCTGCGCACCATTGCAGCTTGTGATTCGATTGATTGTGATCCATAAATAAAAGACACACCGCCCTCTTTTGCAAGTGCAATAGCCATTGTATCGTTTGATACTGATTGCATGATTGCAGATACGAGTGGTATGTTCAAAGAAATTGCAGGCTCTTCGCCCTTTTTAAATCTAACCAAAGGTGTTTTGAGGCTAACGTTTTGTGGTTGACAATCTGTGCCTGAATAACCTGGTACTAACAAATATTCACTAAAAGTATGAGATGGTTCTGTAAAATAAAACGCCATTGGATTTTTCCTCCTA
>JAFTHO010000085.1 GCA_017457385.1 Clostridia bacterium
ACGTCATATTCGCCTGTTGGTGAAGTTGTTGTTACGTCTTTTTCTTCAAACGTCAATCCTGCTTTTGCCTGTGCAAGCACTGTTGCGTTTGTAATGTCAACAAGTTGTACGTTAAAGCTGTTTACACTGATTGGTGATACTTCTTCGCCATACGTTCCTGTTGTTACACTTGCTTTTGCTATTGTGATTGTGCGTTTGTCTACTTTTACAATCGTGCTTGCATCTTCAATATCAAAGTTATAGTTTTGTGTTCCTTCGATTGATGCAATTGTCATCTCATATGCTGCTTTTGCATCCAGAAGAACAGTGTCGATATATTCTTCACCGTCTTTTTCTACTGCAATATGCAATGCAGAAATAACGCTTTCGTCCTCAGGGAGTACGTTGCTGAATACGTAACTCAATTGTGTATTTTCGCCATAAGTTGAAGTATAAAGCTCTTTTTCAAACATTACTTTAACGACTGCTTTTTCAATTGTGTATACGTCTGCAAATACTGCTTGTGAATTGCCGTTTGCAAATACAAAGTTTTTGCCGATAGCTTCGCTTGTGATTTTTGCAACAACGTCATAATTGTCTGCATTTTTTGCACCGTCTTCGATTGCAAATGAAATGCCTGCCTGGTCGATAAGTGTCTGGTCTGCAGATGAGTCAATTGAGTTGACAAGGCTGATATCAAATTGTGATTTGAGTTGTTCGCCTGTCATGAGAGCCTCGCCATAAGTTGATACAAGGCTTGCATTTGCTTTTGCCGCAACACTGATCTGACGTGGTCTGATTGTTACTGTTGCTCTGCCAGATACAGATACTGATTCGTCGGCAGAAACTGTTTTTGTGATTTTGAAGTATACAGTCTTTGCTGCACCTGTAACTTGTGTATAAGTTGGTGCAACTGCGCTCCATTCCACTTCGTCTGTGCTGTATTCGATTGTATAAGAAGCATCTACGTTTTGAACGTTGAGAACAATGCCATATGCATTGCCGTCATATTCTTTGTCACAGTTGTTTGCAGTAAACGCAATGTCACTTACGTGGTAAGTAACGTCAAGCATGATTTTGTAGTTGCCTGTTACGTTTTCGTCACCGATAACTGATGCAGAAATTTCGGCAAAGTTTTCGTATGCGCCAACACCTGTATACTGACCTTCGAAAGTATAGATGCCAACTGCTACGTTTTCGTCCATTGTCACGCTGATTTCAAGACGATGACCTGCAAGCAAGTCTGCGCTGTTGCTGATAACCTCGCTGTGACCATAGTTGTTTGTTGCTTCGTACAATACAGAAGCGCTGTATGTATAAGTGATTTGTTTTTGTGTGATTTCATAAGCCTGTGACAATTGGGCAACGTATGTTTCGTCTTCAAACTTGAAGTTGCCGTTTGGATCGAGGCTTGCTGAAAGGTCATATTTGCCTGCATTTGCAGTTGCAGAAAGATCGTTTGCATAAGCAAAAGTCAATGCTGATGATGCTTCTGTCTGCAATGCGCCACCTTTGTCTGCAAGATACAATGCTTTGATATCTGCCAAAGACATCAAAGTGCCGTATGTGCTTGTTGGTTTGTTTGCATCGTTTGCAAGTTGAACATCAACAACTTTTTGTTCGATTTCAACATGTACGTCATAAGAAACGTCGTAGTTGCTGTTTGCAATTGCGTTGATGCCATCACTGATTGACTGAACAAGAACAATGCCTTTTTCGTTTGCATTGCCGTATACGTAAGTTCCGGCATTTTTGCCTGCAGTTGCAATTTCAACAGAAATTACGTGACCAGTTTCAGGCACTGTATATTCAAATGCTTTTTCAAATACGCCTGCGTTGTAAGTTGTTGTATAAGATTTTTCTACGGCAACTTCACGTGCAGTGATTTCGTATGCATTTGCAATTGAAAGCTCTTTTGTGCCATTTGCAAATACAAAATTGTCATTTGTGATTGTTGCTTTTACTGCATATACGCCTGCGTCAGATACGTTTGTGAGTGCGTTTCCTTCGCTGTCAACTGCTACCAACGTTACGTCTTCTGTTGCTACAAGGTTGCTGTCTGCCACAAAGTTTGCACCCAATGCAAGTGTTTCAAGTGCAGAGCCATATACGCT
>JAFTHO010000086.1 GCA_017457385.1 Clostridia bacterium
CTTGTCGCAATAAGGGCAACTTGGCTTTGTGCAGAAAATAACAGTTGGCCTGTCATAATTTTCGGTAACCATTGCTTCAAAACTGCTGTAATTGTTCCTTTTGATAGAATATGGACTGCCAAAAATAAAGCCACCCAAAATGAGCAAAATGATAACAGAAGACAAAATCGTCAAAATGATGCGATTTCGTTTTTCTTCTTTAGTCAAAGGTGCTTTTGCAGTTTTTGTTTCTGCTGACATAATTTCTCCCCTTTTTTTGTGCAAATGCACTTGTGTTGTTTTTATTATAATTTAAAATGGCAGTTTTAGTCAATAAGGTACAAAACAATGTATGTTAAAGAAATTGCAACTATAAAAAATTCAACCATAAAAAATACCTCCACCTGACGGGGGAGGTGGATGCGACAGTATGGAGCAGACGGAAGGAGAGATAAGGTTGGCTTTGTTACAGATACATTGTTGAATAAACCAATATTACGTTTGCTCTCCCTCCGTTTCGCATTCGCTCAACACCTCCCTCGCCAGAGGGAGGCTTTTGTATGGTTGCAGATTTTTTCTTAGCCCTAAAAATTTTATAACTCATCTGTTTATAACTCATCTGTATAAAATGTCGCAGGGGCGACCAGTGGTCGCCCGCCGTGATGAGTACGGTGCAATGCGGGCGGTCAATGACCGCCCCTACAGGCTTGAAACAAAACTTGTTGCACAATGGTGGCTTTTTGTGTAGATTTTATTTCTGCAACTCAACTAAACACAATATCGTATAGGAGGATATCATCCTGCCTGTGATGAGTGCGGTGCAATGCGGGCGGTCAATGACCGCCCCTACGGGCTTGAAACATGGCTTTGTTGCAACAGTGGTTTTAATATAGTTTCGACAAAACAAATAAGCACCATAAAAGCAAGGTGCTTTCATAGTGCTTATACTGAGTCATACTGTTGGATACTTTCTAAGTATCTTATGCTTTGCCGTCAGAACCCAAAACGTTGATAATTTTACGTTTAACCATATCTTTAACAGCTGCACGAGCAGGTTTGAGATATTGTCTTGGGTCGAAGTGTTCTGGATGTTCTGCAAAGTGTTTGCGGATAGATGCAGTGATAGCAAGACGGATGTCGCTGTCAATGTTGATTTTGCAAACTGCCATAGAAGCTGCTTTGCGCAACAAATCTTCTGGAACACCTTGTGCGCCTTTAACGTTTCCGCCGTATTTGTCGATGAGTTCTACAAATTCTTGTGGAACGCTTGATGCACCGTGCAATACGATTGGGAAGTTAGGAAGACGTTTAGAAACTTCTTCCAAAATGTCAAAGCGAAGTTCTGCTTTGCCTTTGAATTTGTAAGCACCGTGAGAAGTACCGATTGCAATTGCCAAGCTGTCAACGCCTGTGCGAGATACAAATTCTTCTACTTCGTCTGGATCTGTAAATTGGTGAGTATCACTAACAACGTGTTCTTCGATACCTGCAAGTTTGCCAAGTTCTGCTTCTACTACAACGCCGTGGTCGTGAGCATATTCTACAACTTGTTTAGTGATAGCAATGTTTTCTTCAAAAGAATAATGGCTTGCGTCGATCATAACAGAAGTAAAACCATTGTCTACGCAGTCTTTGCAAAGTTCAAAACTGTCACCGTGGTCAAGGTGGAAAGCGATAGGCAAGTCAGTTTCTGTACAAGCTGCTTCCATCAATTTGCGGAGATAAATTGTTTTTGCATAGTCTCTTGCGCCTTTTGATACTTGCAAGATGAGTGGTGAGCGTGTTTCTGCACCAGCTTCGATAATACCTTGGATTACTTCCATATTGTTAATGTTGAAAGCACCAATTGCATAGCCGCCTTCATAGGCTTTTTTAAACATTTCGGTTGTTGTTACCAATGGCATAAAAACCACCTCCAAAAAACTCTATATCCTATTTTAACTTATATTTAAAAGATTTTAAAGGGGTTTTGCAAAATTTGTTGATATTTTTTTAATTTGTTTTTTGCGATTTGGTTTGTTGCAATAAAACAACTGCAACAATCCCTTGTCATACAGAGGCGTTTTATGGTTTGTTGCAAAACCACAATATAAAAGCCCCCATTGTTTGCCATTGACTGCAAGCAGTAGCAATGCGCAATGTTGCAAATGAAGGCTTTTTGTAGTTTGCAAAAAATTAAAAAAAATAAAGGACGGAAAAAATCCGTCCTTTAAATTTTTTGTTTGTTATTGGCTGTAACCTGTGAGCATCAAGCCAGCCTGCTCATTAATTTAGCTAAATATTAGACTGTTTAATCTCAAGGATTACAGATTAGCAAGCGTCACCGCCGCCAGCTGCACCGCCACCAGTTGAACCACCAGTTGAACCGCCAGTTGAACCAGCGTCAGTTGATGGAGCTTCTTCTGTAAC
>JAFTHO010000087.1 GCA_017457385.1 Clostridia bacterium
GTAAACGAAGGTGACTTTCTTGCCATCATCGGTCATACGGGCAGTGGCAAATCTACTTTTGTTCAACACCTCAACGGGCTGGTAAAACTTCAGAGTGGTACTATCATCGTGGATGGTATCGACCTGAGCCAAAAAAAGATAGATTACAAAAAACTTCGTGGCACTGTGGGTATGGTTTTTCAATATCCTGAGTATCAGCTTTTTGCCGATACGGTGTATGATGACGTTGCTTTTGGCCCAAAAAACCTCAAACTTTCTAAACAGGAAATTGACGAAAGAGTAAAAGAAGCAATAAAACTTGTTGGTCTTGATTTTGACTACGTAAATCAAAAATCACCTTTTGAGTTGTCTGGTGGCGAAAAACGTCGTGTGGCACTTGCGGGTGTAATTGCAATGAGACCAAAAATACTTGTGCTTGACGAACCAACTGCGGGTCTTGATCCACAGGGCAAAAAAGAAATTCTGGATCTTGTCACAAAACTGCACAAAACAATGACTCCAACCATCATCATGATAAATCACGATATGGACGAAGTCGCAAGATATGCCAACAAAGTTGCCGTGTTTGATATGGGCAGTGTTCAATACGTGCTCACACCACAACAACTTTTTGAAAAACAGGATCAACTCGTTAAAATGGGTCTTGATATTCCAACTCTTGCAAAACTCAAAAACTATCTGGAATCAAAGGGTATAAAACTGCCTTACGATTGCCTTACGGTTGAAAAAATGACAGAGTGTATTGCAAGGTTAAAGGCCAAAGGAGGTGCAAATGTTTAAAGACGTTGCCTTTGGTCAGTATTATCCTGGTCAGTCATTTTTGCACAAAATGGACGCAAGAATAAAAATCCTGCTTGCCGTTGTTTATCTGGTATGTATGTTTTTTATTCAAAGCTTTTTTGGTTTTGGCGTCATTTTCGTGTTGCTTGCACTTATGATTGCTTTTTCCGGTGTGCCGGCAAAAAGCGTGTTTAAATCTGTCAAGCCAATTATCTTTTTGCTTGTGTTTACAACAGTGCTCAACCTGTTTTTCAACCCAAGCGGAGAGGTGCTTGTAGAGTGGTGGATTTTTCGCATAACAAGCGGTGGTCTCATTTTGTCCGGCAAACTTGTGCTTAGACTTGTGCTCATCGTTATGGGTGCATCTTTGCTCACACTCACAACAACGCCAATGGACCTCACTCACGGCATAGAGCGATTGCTCAAACCACTCAAAGTTATACACTTTCCTGTCAGCGAACTTGCTCTCATCATGAGCATTGCATTGCGTATGATACCGTCACTCATTGACGAAACAGACCGTATCATCCGTGCGCAAAAAGCAAGGGGTGCCGATTTTGAGTCTGGCAATATATTCAAACGTGCAAAAGCATTTATACCAATTTTGATACCGTTGTTCATCAGTTCGTTTATGCGTGCGGCAGACCTTGCCAACGCAATGAACTCACGTTGCTACAAAGGTTCAAAGGGACGCACAAAAATGAGAGTGCTCAAAGCAGGGTGGCGTGATCTTGTGGGTGCGTTTGTCATCGTGGCGTTTTTTGGCGGAGTGATTTCCCTCAACTTTTTGAGTGGACAACTTGCAGGCACGTTGCCTTGGATGTATTTTTAATAAAATTTGTTGACGGCAGATTGTGTTCTGCCGTCTTTTGTTGTAAAATAAAAGGGTTATGAGAAGACTTGTTATCGTTGTGGAATACCTCGGCAAAAATTATCAGGGGTGGCAGGCACAACAACACAAAAATACAATATGCGACGTACTGACAGAGGCAATGCAAAAGGTGCTTTGCCACGACGTTATGCTTTTTGTAAGTGGTCGCACAGACCTTGGCGTAAATGCACTCAGGCAATATGCCCATTTTGACACAGACTCAACAATTTCAACAATGGGTTTGTGCATGGGTGTAAACACAAAACTGCCACCGGACATTTCGGTAAAAGAGTGTTACGAAGTGCCGTCTAATTTTGACGCCAGGTTTTCGGTAGAGGCAAAAACCTATTTGTACAAGATATATATTTCGCCAACACCAAGCCCAATGAGGCACTTTACTCACGCACAGCTTTATTTTCCTTTGGATATAGACAAAATGAAGCAGGCATCGCAATATATCATTGGCGAACACGACTTTAAGGCGTTTATGGCTCGTGGTGGCCATGCAAAAACAACTGTCCGCACAGTGTATGATATAGATATAAAGCAGGTTGACGACGAAGTGCATTTTGAGGTGACTGGCAACGGCTTTTTGTATAATATGGTGCGCATAATCGTTGGCACTCTGGTAAAGGTTGGTCAGGGCAAAATTCCGCCACAACAGGTTAAAGAAATGATAGAGCAAAAACGCCGTGCGCTTGGTGGAAAAACAATGGAGCCACAAGGACTTTATCTCAAATCTGTCAAGTATCAGCAAAAATTTTTGCAATATCTTCAACCTGTCAAAAAAGACAAAAAAGGTTAAAAATTTTTAAAAAAGCAGGCATTTTAAAGGTTAAAAATGCTTGACTAAAAATTTTAGTTGTTGTATCATATATCAGCTGTGGAAATTTGTGGAATTAGCCCTTCCACCAAGGCACTTCCCCACAGGTGCAGATTTCCGTCCGTGAAACAGCATTCGTTATATAATATGGAGGAAAAATCATGAAAACTTTTATGGCTAAGCCTGCAGAGGTTGAAAGAAAGTGGTACGTTGTAGATGCAACTGATATGCCACTCGGTCGTCTTGCAAGCCAAGTTGCTGCAATTTTGAGAGGCAAAAACAAAGCAATCTTCACACCTCACGTTGATACAGGTGACCATGTCATTGTTATAAATTGCGACAAAGTAGTTTTGACAGGTAAAAAACTTACTCAAAAATACTACCGCACACACACTCACTACGTAGGTCTCAAAGAAACTTGCTACAAAGATATCATGGCAAAAAAACCAGAATTTGCTGTATATCGTGCAGTAAAAGGTATGCTTCCTAAAAACAGCCTTGGTAGCAAAATGCTCAAAAAATTGAGAGTTTACAAAGGTAGCGAACACGCTCATCAAGCACAAAACCCAGAAGTGCTCAAATTGGTATAATTGAGGTGAAATTATGGCAAAAGTAGCAAAAAGCAAAAAAATCCAATTCTGGGGCACAGGCCGCAGAAAAAAATCTATCGCAAGAGTAAGATTGCTCCCTGCTGGCAGTGGTAACATCACAATCAACAAAAGAGATATCGACGTTTACTTTGGTCTCGATACTCTCAAATATATCGTTAGACAACCATTGGCTCTCACAAACACACTCAGCAAATACGACGTTGTAGTAAACGTTGTTGGCGGTGGTTTCACAGGTCAGGCTGGTGCTATCAGACACGGTATCGCTCGTGCATTGGTTCTCGCTGGCGAAGACAAAGCTGCTATCAAAGCTGCTGGCTTCCTCACACGTGACCCACGTATGAAAGAACGTAAAAAATACGGTCTCAAAAAAGCACGTCGTGCACCACAATTCTCAAAACGTTAATCGTTTGTGGATTGCAATACAAAAAATCAAGCAACTGTTTTTTACAGTTGCTTTTTTTTGTTTAAAAACAAAGCCCGATTTGACAAAAATCAAATCGGGTGTTTTTTATTTTTTAAATTTTTTCTTTACGTTTGCTATCATGTCTTTATATCCATATCCCATTATTGCAAGTACGCATCTTTGCATTATTGCAAAACAAACAAAGGTGATTATTGCAGCAAACAAATAATCTGTGCCAACAGTTAGACCATTTGATTTAAAGGTTATTATCCAATAGACCGAAACACCTGCAAGATAAACGGCAGAAATCATACCAGGGGTATAAGGTTTGCCTGTTTTATGGATAAAAATGCCAACTATATGCACAAAGCCTTCAAACAAGGCAAGACAAAGTGGTATCAAAGTCAAAATAATTATTTCATCAAAGAAAAAAGGTACAAAGGTTATCAACAAAAGCAAAATTACCACAGGGGTATGACTTAAACTTTCTTTGTCTTTGTTTGGTGTTATCCCTGTAAATTTCATCATCAAGTCAGAAAAGCCACCTGGCAACCTGATTTCTTCCCACTCGTGTACTGTATAAAGAAACATATATGACAAAATTGCCATTTGTGGCAAGGATTTGTGTGTCAAAAATATGGCGCATATCGTCACCATACAAAACATTATTAAAGTCAGCGATTCGAGATAATATTTTTTCAAAAACGTCTTCATAAAAATCTCCTTGATATTTACATTGCCCAACACTGTGTTGTATAATCAGTTTAACATACAAAATTGACGTTATCAACCAACAAAAAAGGTCAAAATGTTGGTTGAAAGGGAGTGTATCGTGAAAAAACAACCAGAAAAAACAGCGCAAACAAAACAGTCTTTGATAGATGCCTATTGGCAACTAGCAAAACAATACGGCATAAAGGGCGTAACAGTCAATGCAGTTGCTTTAACAGCAGGTTTAAATAGAGCCACGTTTTATGCCTATTTTGTTGATATAAACGAATTGCTTTGTCAGGCAGAAGAACAAATTTTAGACGTTCTTCAAACAAACATGCAAACAGCATTGTCAAACGGTTTGCAAGTAGACTTTAACGAAGCAATAGAAAACGTCTTGCGTACACTTGCAAAATATGACGAAAAACTGTTTTTGTTGCTTGGCAAAAATGGTGACCCAAACTTTGTTTCATCACTGCGACAACGTGCATCAGTTTTGTTTAACTTGGTTTTTAAAAATGAAAAGGATAGTGTCTACAAAGACTACGTGATTGCCTATGCAACGTCAGCACTTGTTGGATTGTTGACCTATTGGCATGAAAGTGGAAGAAAAATTGGCATAGATAAAGTTGCCGACATTTGCCGAAACATGACAATAGGTGGCTTGATCAAACTAAAACAAACCTTAATAAACGATATTGTATAACTAAATTTGTAAAATAAAAAAGGGACGGAAAACCGTCCCTTTAATTTTTGTATTTAATTATTTGCCTTGCTCCAAAGCCAAAGTGATTGTTGTGATGTCACAAACTTCTTCTGGTCCGTAGTATTGGATAGCGCCAGGGTAAACGTAGCAAGTTTCAACTGCCCATTTTTCACGTCTTTCTTCAAAGTATTTAAATGGTGCACCGTCAAGTTCTACAAGAGCCTTTTTAATAACAGGTTTGTCTTCGCCGTGACGTCTTTCGATGTTCATCATCTTAGTGATTGGCATACCGCCTGCAACCCATTCGCTTGCTGGAGCAGAAAGGTTAGACACTTTTGACAAATAGCCGTTGTAACCATATTGGATGAGCATAAATGCGTTGTAACCCAAAGAGTAGCAATAGTCTGCGTCAAAGTTAGATGGGAATGCACATCTGCCTTCATAACCAAGGAAGTGGTGGAGAGCGCTGAATTTGCCTTTGTATGTACCAGCTGCTTTGCGTGCTTTGAGTTTGTCAGCAACGATGCCAGAGAACAATTTTTCTGATTCGATGAGAGATACCTGTACGTTGCCGTGTGGATCTCTTTCGAGGAAGAGTTGTTGTTGGATAGCCTCTGGAAGAATTGCAAATACTGCCATGGATTCTTTAGTCAAGCCGTTTTCGATAAAGGCATATTTTTCTGCCCAGGTTGGAAGAGCGTTGAATGCATCTGCTTTGCTGCCAGCCAAAAGTTCGTTGATTTCGTGGATCAATGCAGAAAATTCAGGAACAAATTCTACAACGCCTTCTGGAATGATTGCAACACCAAAGTTCATGCCGTTTGCAGCACGTTTTTCAACAGAGTCAGCAATGTAGTCTGCGATTTGAGAGAGTGACATTTTCTTTGCTGCAACTTCTTCAGAAATCAAGCAAACGTTTGGTTGAGTTTTGAGAGCAGTTTCGAGTGCAACGTGTGATGCAGAGCGTCCCATGACTTTTACAAAGTGCCAGTATTTTTTAGCAGAGTTAGCGTCTCTTTCAATGTTGCCAACGATTTCTGCATAAGTTTTTGTTGCTGTGTCAAAACCAAAAGAACATTCGATATCTTCGTTTTTGAGGTCGCCGTCGATAGTTTTTGGACAACCGATTACTTGCACGCCTGTGTTGTTTGCTGCAAAATATTCTGCCAAAACAGCTGCGTTTGTGTTAGAGTCGTCGCCACCGATGATTACGATTGCAGTGATGCCGTGTTTTTTGCAAACTTCACTTACGATTGCAAATTGTTCTTTTGTTTCGAGTTTTGTTCTGCCAGAACCAATGATGTCAAAACCACCAGTGTTTCTGTATTGGTTGATATATTCGTCGTCAAAGATGATATAGTCGTCTTCGATAAGACCGCTTGGGCCACCCTTGAAGCCATAAAGAACGTTGTCTTTATTTGTTGCTTTCAATGCATCGTACAAACCACAGATAACGTTGTGTCCGCCTGGAGCCTGACCACCTGAAAGAATAACGCCAACTACCTGCTTTTTAGCAACAGAAGTGTTTTGACCTTTTGCAAAAGTGATTTCTTTTTTGCCATAAGTGTTTGGAAAAAGGGCTTTGATCTTTTCTTGGTCAGCCACGCTTTGAGTTTCTCCGCCTTCGTTTACGCAAATGTCTGCAATGCCGTTTCTGAGCATGCCAGGAAGTTTTGGAGAATATTCGTATCTGGCTTGTTGCAATGATGAAATTTTCATAACTAAGTCTCCTTACGTGAAATTGTAGTGTGAGTATAATTATATACAAATATATTTTAATACAGTTTGCCACAAAAGTAAACAACAAAAATTGATAAAGTCAACAAAATGTTTACGTTTGTTTTGTGCAAAATTGATTTTGCCTTTGTCACTTTTGCCTGTTGTCTTTTGCTGATGGTGGATAATTGTGCTATGCAGTTGCTTTTTTTGTGTTTTTGTGTATAATAAAATAAATTGAAAAATCAATCTAAAGGTTGACGTTGTCAACAAAAGATTTTAATGAGGACGTTATGGAAAACAAAGACAATTTGCAAAAGGAACAAAACGTTGCGCAAAACCAGCCTGTGATTGAAGTTGAATCACAAGTGGAGGGTGACGTTGCAAGTTTTGGTCAACAACCTGCGGACGTGCAGCCTGCGCCACCGGTAGAAGTGCCTGTGGGTGACATCAACAAAGACGTCAAAGAGGTTTCTGCAGACGAAAAAAAGACTATAGAAGAAGCACAAAAAAAGGCACAACGCGAATATCAGGTGGCTTTTGGTGACAGACAAATTCGCAAACCAAGCAAAGTCATCAGCATCACTATTGCGGTGGTTGCATTTATTTTGCTTGCGTTTTTTGTTGGGTCAAAAATACCAATGTTTTACAACTGCATGGTGCCTGGCAACGTGGATACAATCAAAAACGTGTTTGAAGAGACAAACATCAAAGACGTAGAACAAGGCGAGGACGTGTGGGCTGTCTGGTACGAATATGACGAAGATACGCAGGAAAAAGACTTTAATCTTTTGCCTGGCAGCACGGTGAGCAATCCAAAAACACCGTCTGAAAAAACATTTGCAAACCTTGACGAAGTTGCTATGGACGAGGCAGAAAAATACGTTCA
This sequence comes from Clostridia bacterium, assembly GCA_017457385.1. Taxonomy (GTDB): domain Bacteria; phylum Bacillota; class Clostridia; order Christensenellales; family CAG-314; genus Heteroclostridium. The sequence continues at coordinate 7,511 of JAFTHO010000087.1, forward strand.
GGTCAACTGGATGCTCTGCACAAAAGAAACAAACTCTGCCGTGTCAGAAGAAATCAGATATGCAACAATCATCTGGTACAGTTTTGAAGATGCAGAAGACAGCAAAGAATATGCCGAAATTCAAAAGGCAAAATATGCCGACGGTCAATACGAACACAAAAACGCATTGTTCTATCAGCTTGGCATGATCAAAGGCACGGGCGACGGTTTTGTATACGACGCATGGTACAATGGTGGCAAATTTGTAGAGGTTTATGCCAGCGATGCCGAACTTGCAGAAAAAATCCGCACAGAAATCAACTACGTGGCATAAGTTGCAAAGATGATTTGACTGGCAAACTTTTGTTAAAACAAAAATATTTTATGCAAACAAAAAAGCAACGGAAAATTCCGTTGCTTTTATTTTTTTTGTCGTCATATTTTTTGATTCAAAAGTGGCATCACTCGTTTTTTAAAGACGTAGTGCAGTGGCACGCCAAGGCCGAAAATAACTGCAGATTGTGTGATGAGCAGACTGCCTGCGTTGACGATATATCCTGCGTCACCCATTGCCAAAAGCCATATCAGTGGCAAAAGTGTTGCGTTGAGTAAAACAGGTGGCAATGCCGCAAGCCATGGGTTTTTTATTTTGCCTGAGAGGTATCCTGCAACGAGGGTCACAAGACTGCCAAACACAACGTCTGCAATGCCAAAGGCAGACACCATGTTTGATATTGCGCATCCAATGGCAAGGCCGGGTGTGACGTATGGCATAAGTGAGGGCAAAATTGCAAGGGCTTCTGCCGGGCGAAACTGCAACCCTGCAGAAGTGGATATCACGCCAAAAGGCATTGTGAGCACAACGTAAAGTGCCGCTATAACGGCATTCATTGCTATGTATTTTGTGACGTTTGTCTTCATAAAACAAAAAACGCAAAGTAACCGGGATTACTTTGCTGTCCTCCTAGTTTTTTTTAGTGATGGGTGGCTAAGTACCATCATTATTTGGTTGAGTGTATTATTGCACGAAAAAGATTTTTTTGCAACAAAAAATGCTTAAATTTAAAACGGCAAGGCAAATAAAAAAGGCTCCATCTGTAACATTGCGAATTTGCTTTGGCAAAACGCAACCGAGGGAGCTGTCACGCAACAAAGTGCAGTGACTGAGGGAGAGATAACGTAAATTTGTTTTGAGCAACGTTGTGATTTAAACACAGCAAACGTTGTCGACTCTTCCTGCCTGCTCCATACCGTGTCATTTGGATTCCATTGAAGAAAAGCCTTTTTTGTTGATGTGATTATTTGCTCACAAGTCTGCCGTGTCCAAAAATGGTTGCGCCCAAAAGCCAGATGCCCGCCACGCCAACGGCACCGTATACAATGCGTGAAACCATTGTCATATTGCCGAGCAGATAGCTCACAAGGTTAAACGAAAAAATGCCAACCAGCAACCAGTTGAGAGCGCCAACTATCACGAGTATCAACGCAAGAATGGTTAAAAAATTTTTCATATTTACCTCCTGCGTATAGTGTTTGCATAGTCGCAAAAATTATGCACGTTCTATCACAAGAGAGTCAAAATCAACACTTTCTACAAAATCATCCTGTTTGAAACGCACCGTGTTAAAATCAAAAAAGAACTGCGCACTTGTGCGTGTTATCACGGGCGTCGGCACGCCTAGTGCTTCTGCCACGTCCATAAAGGCTTTTGTTATGCCTGAAAAAGTGTTGAGGTTTTCTACCTCTACAAGGGTGCTTTTAGTTATCTTTTCGTTTGTTATCAGTTTTGCCCACAATTCCATAAATCTCTCCAAAAAAGATTGTTAAAATTAACACAGTTTTTTGTTTTTTGTCTAAAACTTGCCAATTTAAAACAATTGTGCTAAAATGTATCGGTAGTATTTTGTATATACTAATGGTATTTTATTAAAATATTTAAAAAAGGTCAATTATTATGGAAAAACAAAAAATTTCAACAGCAGTTATCAACAGATTGCCGGCATATCTCAGACTTTTTTCTGAGCTGGAAGAAAAGGGCGTTGCTCACGTTTCTTCAAACGAAATTTCAGAGATGATGGGCACAACTGCATCTCAGGTCAGACAAGACTTTTCTAATTTTGGTGGTTTTGGCAGACAGGGCTATGGCTATGACGTAAAATATTTGTGCGAACAAATGCAGTCAATACTTGGTCTTGACAAAACTTACAACCTTGTTATCGTTGGTGGTGGCAAAATTGGTCAGGCTCTTGCAAACTATGGCGGATATGACAAACTTGGTTTTTATATCAAAGCCGTTTTTGACAAAGAGGTATGGCACGTGAGAGTGCCAAGTCACATTGACGTGTTTGACACAGAAAAACTTGCAGACTATACAGCCAAAAACAAAATTGACATTGCAATCATCTGCACTCCAAAAGAGGTTGCTCTCGAGACTGCGAAAAAAATTAAAGATTGTGGCATAAAAGCCATCTGGAACTTTGCATCTCAAGAGATCAAGCTTGACGGCGTTCACGTAGAAAACGTGCATCTCAACGAAAGTTTGTTTTTGCTCACTTACAAAATCAACAGCGAGCAAAACTGACAAAAAACGATTGTTTTTGCAACCTGCAAAAGCGTATCCAAACATGTAAATAATTGACTTTATTATATAAATAGTGTATTATACAAAACAAGCATCCGTTGCCTGTATGGCGACGGGTGGTTTTTGTTATTTTATGGAGGCAAAAATGGAAGAAGTAATTTTGACCCAAAAGGGCTACGACGAATTGAAACAAAGACTTCACGTGCTCAAAACGGAAAAAAGACAGGAAATTGCACAAGTCATCGAAGAAGCCCGTGCACAAGGTGACCTTTCTGAAAATGCAGAATACGATGCTGCAAAAGACGAACAAGGCCACATCGAAGGGGAAATTATTGAAATAGAAGCAAAACTTCGTCATGCAAAAATCATCGATGAAAATGCGGCAAACGCCGGCATCATTGTTGTTGGCAGCGAAGTAAAAATACTCAACTACAAAACAAACAAAGAATTGACTTATCGCATTGTTGGCACAACAGAGGCAGATCCGTTCAAAAACAAAATCAGCAACGAATCACCTGTTGGCAGAGCATTGCTCGGTCACAAAGAAGGCGAAGTTGTTGACGTGGCAGGCCCAGCCGGCACAATTCAACTCAAAATTCTGGCAATCAATTCTTGACAAACAAAAGGAGACAGGTTATGAGCGAACAACCACAAAACAACCAGGTTGTGGATATGGAACAAGATTTTACCGAAGTTGTAAAAGTTCGTCGTGAAAAACTCAACACTCTTGTACAAAACGGCAAAAATCCATACGAAATCACAAAATACGATATAGACAGCAACTCAAAAAAAGTTGTGGACGAATTTGACGACAATATGCCTGAAGGCCAAGTGAAAATGGTCAAAATCGCAGGCAGAATCATCTCTCGCCGTATCATGGGCAAGGCAAGTTTCTGTCACATTTTGGACAACGAAGGCACAATTCAGATTTACGTTCGCAAAGATATGGTTGGCGAAGAAAGCTATGCCGACTTTAAAGCATGGGACATCGGCGACATCGTTGGTCTTGAGGGCGAAGTTTTCCGCACTCACATGGGCGAAGTATCAGTAAAAGCACACAACATCACTTTGCTTTCTAAATCACTTTTGCCATTGCCAGAAAAATTCCACGGTTTGCGTGACAACGATTTGAGATATCGTCAAAGATACGTTGATCTTATTGCAAATCCAGACGTAAAACGCACTTTTGTTTTGCGTTCAAAAATCATCCGTTGCATCCGTGAGTTTTTGGACAACCGTGGCTTTATCGAAGTTGATACACCAATTCTCAACACAATTGCAGGTGGTGCAACAGCAAGACCATTTGTTACACATCACAACACACTCGATATCGATATGTACATGCGCATAGCGCCAGAACTTTATCTCAAACGTCTTATCGTTGGTGGTTTTGAAAAGGTATACGAAATGGGTCGTTTGTTCCGCAACGAAGGTATGGACACTCGTCACAACCCAGAGTTCACTACAGTAGAACTCTATCAGGCATACGTTGACTTTGAAGAAATGATGAACATTTCGCAAGAACTTTTCTGCTACATCGCAGACAACGTAATCGGCTCAAGACAAATTCCATACGGCGACGTTGTTGTAGATCTCGACAACTGGCAACGCCTCACTATGATCGAAGCAGTAAAACAATACACTGGCGTAGACTTCAGCAACATGACTGACGAACAAGCCGTTGCAGCGGCAAAACAACTCGGTTGCCCATGCGACAGCAAAAAAGAAACATGGGGTTATGCTTTGTACGAAGTGTTTGACCAAAAGGTAGAAGAACACCTTGTTCAACCAACTTTCATCTATGACTATCCGGTAGAAGTATCACCACTTGCCAAAAAGTCAGTAAAAGACCCACGCCTTACCGAACGTTTTGAGTTTTTTATCACAAACAGAGAAATGGGCA
>JAFTHO010000088.1 GCA_017457385.1 Clostridia bacterium
CAGTTGTTTGCACAATATGCATCTAAAGGACAATTGGTTCCCGACGAAGTAGTACTTAGAATCGTTAAAGACAGACTTGATCAGGACGATTGCAAAAACGGTTTTATTATGGATGGTTTTCCACGTACTATTCCGCAAGCCGAAGCCTTCGAAAAAGAAATTGGCTCAGACGTCGCTTTGAACTTTGACGTTGACAACAGCATTTTGATGGACAGACTTACTGGCCGTTGGACATGCAAAGAATGTGGTGCTCCATACCACAAATCAACAATGGGTGACATCACAAAATGCACTCGTTGCGGTGGCGAACTTTATCAAAGAAAGGACGACACAGCAGAAACCGTTGCAAACAGACTCAAGGTCTATGACGAACAAACAAAACCGCTCATTGGCTTTTATGCACAACAAGGCACACTCAAAAATCTTGATGCTGCAAAATCAATTAGCGAAGTATATGAAAAAATAGTTCAAATTTTGGACAATCTATGATATACTTAAAAAATAGCGAACAAATTGCTCTCATGCGAGAACCAAACCGTATTGTAAAAAATGCACTGGAACTCGCAGGACAAGCTGTTAAACCGGGTGTTACAACAGAATACCTGGATAAAATCGTATACGACTACATCACAAAAGAAAATGCTTATCCATCTTTTTTGAATTACAACGGCTTTCCAAAAAGCATCTGCGCATCAATTGATGACGAAGTTGTGCATGGAATTCCAAGTTCAAAAAGGGTATTGCAGGAAGGCAGTATAATCAGTATTGATATCGGTGCGTACAAAAATGGTTTTCATGGCGACGCAGCGAGAACTTTTGCTGTCGGCAGGATTTCTGCAGAAAAGCAAAAACTCATTGACGTTACAAAGCAAAGCTTTTTTGAGGCTGCAAAGATCATCAAAGAAGGCATAAGACTTGGCGACATCGGCAACGCTGTTGACAGTTACGTTACGTCATTTGGTTATTCTACCGTAAAGGTGCTGGTCGGACATGGCATCGGGCAAAATCTGCACGAAATGCCAGACGTGCCAAACTACGGCAAGGCAGGCAGAGGCATGCGTATTGTCGAGGGTATGGCGCTTGCTATAGAGCCTATGGTTAATATGGGCGACTACAGAGTAGAGTTTCTTGACGACGGTTGGACGTGTGTGACAATCGACGGCAAGCCAAGCGCTCATTACGAAAACACTTTGGTTGTCACAAAAGATGGATGCGAAATCCTTACACTTTGATTTTCAAGGGAGTATTATGTCAACTGAAATCACAACAGGCTCAATAGTCCTGTCAAAACAGGGCAGAGACAAAAACAATTTGTATTTGTGTGTGGGCGTCGTCGACGAACAGTTTGTGCTGATCGCAGACGGCAAAACCCACAGACTGTGCAAACCAAAAAAGAAAAACATCAAACATCTCAAACACACGGGGGATACGCTGGACGTTATCGCTCAAAAGCTAAAAGAAAGCAAAAAGGTTTTCGATAGCGAATTAAACAGCAGTTTGAGAAACTTCATCAAAGCGGATCGCTAAAATTTGGAGGAATTATTATGTCGAAAGACGATGTAATTGAAGTAGAAGGCGTCGTTGAAGAGGCCATGCGTAACGCGACGTTTAAAGTCAGACTTACTAACGGACTTGTCATCACAGCTTATATCTCAGGAAAATTGAGAATGAATTATATCAAAATTCTTCCTGGTGACAGCGTGACAGTAGCTATGAGTCCTTATGATTTGACAAAAGGTCGAATCACTTGGAGAAGTAAAAAATAACGGAGGAAACAGATATGAAAGTTAGACCAAGCGTAAAACCGATGTGTGACAAATGCAAAATCATCAAAAGAAACGGCAGAGTTATGGTTATTTGCTCAAAATATCCAAATCACAAACAACGCCAAGGCTAATCCTGTAACAACAGGTTAAACCCGAAAATAATTCTTTTGCACCGGCAAAAAACATTCCAGTATCTATCTTTTTTGCCCTTGTAAAAGTGACATAGATTTTTTTTTAAACAAAAATTCAGGAGGAAATTTATCAGATGGCTCGTATTTCCGGCGTAGATTTGCCAAGAGAAAAACGTATCCAAATCGGTCTCACATACATCTTTGGTATTGGCAGACCAACAGCTGACAAAATTCTCGCAGAAACAGGCGTAAACCCTGACATCCGCGTTAAAGACTTGTCAGAAGCTGACGTTAGCAAACTCAGAGAATATATCGAACACAACTTGCAAGTTGAAGGCGACCTCAGAAGAGAAGTTGCTTTGAACATTAAACATATGATGGAAATCGGTTCTTACAAAGGTATCCGTCACCGCAAAGGCTTGCCAGTAAGAGGTCAATCAACAAAACAAAACGCTCGTACTAGAAAAGGTCCAAAACGTACCGTTTCTAAAGGCAAGAAGAAGTAAGGAGAACTGAAATGGCAGTAAAAAAAGTTTCTAAAAAAAGAAAAGTGTTGAGACACGTTGACAAAGGTCAAGTACACATTCAAGCATCTTTCAACAACACAATCATCACTATCACAGATATGGAAGGAAACGCTTTGAGCCAATGTTCAGCTGGTGCTTTGGGCTTTAGAGGTTCAAGAAAAAGCACTGCATATGCTGCACAACAAGCTGCTGAAAAAGCTGCAATGGCTGCAAAAGAATATGGCTTGTCAAGCGTAGAAGTTTTTGTAAAAGGCCCAGGTGCAGGTCGTGAATCTGCAATCCGTGCTATGCAAACAGCAGAAATTGATGTAACTCTCATCAAAGACGTATCACCAATCGCTCACAACGGTTGCCGTCCACCTAAAAAGAGAAGAATTTAATCGGAGGAATTACAGACAATGGCTAGATATACAGGACCTGATTGCCGTCTTTGCAGACGTGAAGGCGCAAAACTTTTCCTTAAAGGCGACAGATGCTATTCAGCTAGCTGCGCAATGAATAAAAGAGCTGTTGCTCCGGGTCAACACGGTGCGGCTCGCAAAAAAGTGACTGAATACGCTACACAACTTCGCGAAAAACAAAAAGCAAAAAGAATCTACGGTGTAAGTGAAAAACAATTCCACATGTACTACGTAGAAGCTGACAGAAGAAAGGGCGTAACTGGTGAAAACATGTTGTCTTTGCTCGAAAGAAGGCTTGACAACGTTGTTTATCGTCTTGGTTTTGGCGTTTCTCGCAGCCAGGCTAGACAACTTGTTAACCATGCTCACATCACAGTTAACGGCAAAAAAGTAAACATCCCATCTTACATTGTAAAAGCTGGCGACGTTGTTGCTGTTAAAGAAAACAAAGTTAACAACACTTTCTTTAAACAATTGAAGGAGAGAAAACCAAACGGTATCGTTCCAAAATGGTTGGAAGCTGATATGGAAAACCTCAGCGGTAAAGTAATTGCCCTTCCACTCAGAGAAGATATCGGTATGGATATTCGCGAACAACTTATCGTCGAATTGTACAGCAAGTAAGCTTAACCCTATAAAAGGAGGATTTTATCTCTTATGATGGAAATTGATAAACCAAATATGCACACAGAAGAAAGCGCTGATGGTGCCGTTTGCAAATTGGTGGTAGAACCACTTGAAAGAGGGTTTGGTATTACTCTTGGCAATGCTCTCCGCAGAGTGTTGCTCGCATCTCTTCCTGGTGCGGCTGTAGTTGGTATCAAAATTGAAGGCGTTCAACACGAGTTTTCAGTTATTCCTGGCGTTAAAGAAGACGTTACAGAAATCATTTTGAATCTCAAAAACCTCGCTCTCAAAACTGCAACTACTGACTGCTCATTCAGGAAAGTTATCAACATCAAAAAACAGGGTCCTTGCGTAATTTTTGCAAGAGATATCGAAACTGATGCAGAAGTAGAAGTTTTGAACCCTGATTTGTATATCTGCACTCTTGACGAAGGTGCTGTTTTTGAAGCAGAACTTCACGTTGGCAGAGGCAGAGGTTACGTAACAGCTGACAAAAACAAAGAAGTAAACAAAGATTTGAAACTTAGCTATCCAATCGGCTATATTCCAATCGACTCAATCTTTACTCCGGTTAAAAAAGCCAGCTACAACGTAGAAAACGCACGTGTTGGTCAAAACATCGACTTTGACAAGTTGACTTTGGACGTAACAACAAACGGTGCGTTCAGCGCAGTTGAAATTGTAAGCCTTGCGGCTAAAGTTTTGCAGGATCACATCAAAATGTTCGTTGACCTTTCAGAATTGGGTAAAAACATTGATATCCTCAAGAGCCGTGAAGAAGACAAACAACAAAAAGTATTGGACATGAGCATCGACGAGATGGACTTGTCAGTAAGAAGCCAAAACTGCTTGAACCGTGCTGGTATCAAAACTGTTGCAGATTTGATCCAACGCACAGAAGAAGATATGCTCAAAGTTAGAAACCTCGGCAGAAAATCACTTGACGAAGTTTTGGGCAAAATCAAGAGTTATGGTCTTCAATTGAAAGAAAAGGATGAATAAGGGAGGAGATACCAAAAATGAGAAAGCTTGGTAGAGCAACAGACAAAAGAATTGCCTTGTTGAAAAATCAGGTATCAAACCTTTTGTGGAAAGGCGAAATCGTGACTACTTATGCAAGAGCTAAAGAAGTTCAAAAACTCGCTGAAAAATATATCACACTCGCTGTAAACACTTTCGAAGACGTTTACACAGTAAGCAAAACACGCATCGTTGATGGCAAACAAACTTCTGTAGAAGTTCAAAACGATGGCCCACAAAAGTTGGCTGCTAGACGTATGCTCATGGCAAACCTCAACGACCTTAAAGAAGAAAAAGGCGCTAAGGAATCTAAATCAGCATACAAACTCAGAACTCAAGACGTTAAACACCCACTTTTTGAAAAAATCTTTAACGTATATGCACCAAAATATGCAGAAAAAGCTAAAGAAGGTCAAAAAGGCGGTTACACAGCTGTTTACAAACTCGGACCTCGCAAAGGTGACGCAGCAGAAATGGCTAAAATCGTTTTGCTCTGATAACTAAGGCAAGATTTATATAACAAAATGCAAAGGGACTGACAAACAGTCCCTTTTTGTTTTGGCAAAATTCGACAGGCATACTTTTGTTTCGGCACGTATGTATCTTGTCAAAAAAACAACTTGGTGCTACAATAATCAAAATGGGAGAAAATTGACTTATGACAGACAACAAACTTGCAAAAATGCCACTTGTCAATTGGGGTGGTTTGTCTTTCAAATGTCGCTGTGGCAATTTGCACAACCTTTCTGTAAAAGAAATCGTAGTCAAACCTGATGCCTGCGACCATATTGCTCATTTTGCAAAAAAAATGGGACGTACAATGCATCTCGTGTTTGAAAAAAAGGTGTACGAACAATCACACGAAAAGGTTGTTAAAAAATTTGGCAAAACTTTTGACGTGACCACAAGCATACTCGACGACGTAAATATGATTGACGCAAGCTATTGTGACGAAATTTTGTCACAGGCCAAAGAACAAACCAAAGTGATTGTGTGCGTTGGTGGCGACAATGCCTGTCAGTATGGCAAATATGCATCAAACAAACTTGGCGTACAGTGGGTGTTTGTAAATCTGTTGCCTGACGGTGACGATTTTGCAACCGACTATGCCTGTCTGTGGCAAAACGGGTCAAAAAACATTTTGCCTGGCAAAGCGCCAGACGTCATTTTGTGCGATCTTGACCTTGCCTATCAGTTTTGTCTTGACGGAGTATCACATGCTTTTGCAATCATTCTCAAAAATGCGCTTTTGGTTTTTGACAGGGTTTTTGCAGGCAAAGTGCAAGGGTGCGAAATTTGTGACTCTGCAAACCACGTGATGATTTCTGCCGTCAAAGATGCAATCATGCTTGCAAAAAAAC
>JAFTHO010000089.1 GCA_017457385.1 Clostridia bacterium
AGTATCTGCTTCTGGGTCATAACGTTTGCTGAGTTTGCGTTTGTTTCCGGTTTTTTCATCAAGTTTGCAAATTACTGGAGTGTGAGCATATTTTGGAGCTTTCAAACCAAAAGCTTTAAAAAGCTCTAAATGTGCTGCAAGTGATGGCCACCATTCTTCACCACGAACAACGGTTGTTACGTGCATCAATGTGTCATCAACAAGATGAGCCAAGGCATATGGTGGAATACCGTTGCTTTTTACGAGAACAATATCTTTTGTGTTTTCGTGAATTTCACGTTCGCCCTTGATAAGGTCGGTGAATTTGAATGTTTTGTCTGGGTCTCCAGTAGACAAAAGTTTGAGAGCCCAAGGCTTGCCCATTTTGATATTGAGCTCAATGTCTGCAATATCAAGATTTCGACAAACGTCATGGTCGATGATAGCACCTGTTTCTTCAAGTTGTTTTGCACGGCGTTCTTTAACGTCTTCTTTGCCTTCGGTTTGTTTGCAGAAGCATGGAAAAGCACGTCCAAGTTCAACCAAACGTTTTGCAAATGCGTGATAAATTTCAACTCTTTCAGATTGAACATAGCTGCCATAATCGCCAAGTTGTTCTTTGCCTTCACCCATAAAACCTTCGTCTGGTGAAGTGTTATATTTTTTAAGCATTTGATAAGCAATGTCAGCAGCACCTTGAATTTTTCTCTTTTGGTCGGTGTCTTCAATTCTTAAAAAGAACACGCCGTTTGATTTGTCTGCCATAAACTTGTCAATCATTGAACCATAAAGTGTTCCAGTGTGAAAGAAACCTGTTGGACTTGGAGCAATTCTTGTAACTTCTGCTTTTGGTGCAAGTTGTCTTTCTGGGAATTTTTCATAATAATACTCAGGTGTGGTGTGCACATTTTTATATAATATACTTGCAAGTTTTTGATAATCCATAATAATTCTCCTGATAAGTAAATTTTAGTTTGGTTGAGTTTCGTCTAAATATGTTGCCATTACATCGGCGAGGTGCAACAAAGTGCAAATTGGATATTTGTAGTATGCTTTTGAAAATTGCATATCTCCGCCAAGCACACGTTTGTCAAAACCACCCATATGCCAGTTGATGGCAAGTGCTTCTTCACGAGTGAGTCGCATATAGCCATTGATCATATAAACAGATTTTTCGCCATGACCATATGGAAGCATATCGTCGATTGTGTAGTATGGTTTTTGAACCCACTCACCATTTTCTTTAACATTACGCATTTCTGTTTTATAAAAACAGCATTTGCAAACATCATGAAAGAGCGAAACAATAGCAATAGTTTCTTTGCTGATGTTTTCTTCGCCCCATTCGGCAGTTGCAAGAGCAAGTAGTCTTTCATAAACTTTTATTGAGTGAAAGCAAAGTCCACCAGCTTCAGCTGAGTGAAACTTTGTTGATGCTGGTGCTTCAAAAAAATCAGTTGAAGCAAGCCATTTCAAAAGTTCTTCAAGACCGTCTCTTTTGATATTGTCGCGAGCAATTTTCAAAAATTGTTCTTTGTTTTGATTTATTATTTCTTGTTCCATATGCTTATAATATCACATTTTACGCAAGTTGTAAATTGCTTTGCAAATAAAAAAGATAATGATTGTATTAAA
>JAFTHO010000090.1 GCA_017457385.1 Clostridia bacterium
CGATCAGGAGCAACAACATCACGTGCTTGTGGCAGAACAAACTCTTGCAAGGGCAAAACGCCTTGTAGAAAGCGGAAAAGACGTTGTCATCCTTTTAGACAGCATAACAAGGCTGGCAAGGGCGTACAATCAGGTTGGCGAATACTCCGGACGCACTTTGTCTGGTGGTCTTGACGTGGCTGCACTCAAGGAGCCTAAAAAGTTTTTTGGCGCGGCACGCAACACAACAAACAGTGGCAGTCTCACGATAATTGCAACTGCACTTGTTGGCACCGGCAGTCGTATGGATGACGTCATTTACGAGGAGTTTAAAGGCACTGGCAATATGGAGGTGCATCTTGACCGAAAACTCAGCGAAAGACGAATTTTTCCTGCCATTGACCTTGAAAAATCTGGTACTAGACGTGAAGATTTGCTTTATGACCAGCGAGAACTCACAAATATGTGGGCTGTGCGACGTATGCTTTCAAAACAAGACAACGGCGACGGCATAGAGAACATTTTGGATATGCTCACAAAAACAAAAACCAACGACGAGTTTTTGACTTTGATTGAAATGAGCATGCAAAAGGCAAATAAACAATAACGGCAAATTTGCCTGCCAGCCTTGTGGCATACCAGTGCCACGGCTACGGCAGATGCCTGCCACACGTATGACAGGGATATTTGGCAAAAACTGAAAGTGTATTTTACAGCAGTTTAGACCAGTATATCAAAAGGGGTAGAAAATGATTCCTTATTATTTGAAAAACCACATCACAAACGTAAAAGAGAAAAAAGACTCTACTGCCGGTATTCTGGCGTCTTCTGCAGGAAACACAAATTTGCAAATATATTTTTATGGGGATACTGTAAAAATCAAAAAAATACCGCATATTGTAGATGCCGAACTGCCTTGTTTGATAATTGCAAAAGACGTTGCAACTGGCGAAACGTTTACCATCTTTGACGGAATGAAACATGGTCATGATGCTATGTTTTGCAACCAGGCTTGCGGTGATGCAGAGCGTGAATTAAAACTTTATGAGCATGGTGTCGGAAAAGTGAAAATTACCATTGGTTTTTCAATTGATTATGAAGATGAAAAAGAAGAATATGAGTTCAACGAAAATGGCGAAGTTATATTGACGTATGGGACTTTGGATTGGGAAAAGGCAAAGTCGATTGGGTTTGATTGGCTTTCATTAAAGTTTGCCGATGAAAAAAAGGAATTTGTTGATCTGGAATTGGCATGATTGCAAATGTAACTTTTATAGTCTTGTTCACGTTGCAGTATATTTTTGTATAAAAAATAAAGGAAAACCATGAGACGAAAATTTTTGTTTATTTCTTTTTGTTTGTTGCTTGTTTTAAATCTTTCGGGGTGTTCGGGATATAACAAAATCATGTATGAACATCTCAGCGAAAAACAAAATTACAAAACGTATGAGTTTGTGATTGACAACATATACGTCAGCAACAAAAAAACCGACAACCTCGAAGTATACGACAAAACCATTCATGATGACAGTTGCTTGAAAGCATCTGTATATTTGGGTGTTGAGCCACAAAGTGCCTTTTGTGATGGAGAGTATTTTCTTGATGATGGAAGCAAAACAAAAAGGATTGTCTTGTTGCATGTGTTGCCAGAAAACAGCAAAATACTTTTGCAAAACGATTTTTATGACAACTTTGTGTCTGGCGACGTAATAAAAATCAAATGTTCAGACTGGATTTATATGGATACAAATTTCTATTATGTCATTGGTGTTGAATATGACGAAATACAATATCTGGACAGCCAGGATGGTTTGCAAAACGTCGTTGATATGATGGATGAAAATAGAAGTTTGTTTTGATGCAGGATAATTTATGCCAGCCTTGTGGCATACCATTGCCAGAGTCACGGCATATGTCTGCCACACGTATGACAGGGATATTTGGAAAAAACTCAAAAGTTTGTTTTTAGGCAGTTTTGACCAACATATCAAAAGGAGTTGTTGATATGAAAAAAATACTCATCAGATACAACAACAGGCATGTGCCTGCAATACTGTTGGCGCATTTTGATATGACAGATAACGAATTTGTTTCTGCAAAAGGATTGTTTGGCAGGATAAAAAGTGTTTTTGCCACAACAAAACGCAAGTGTTGTCTGGTTTTTGTTCCGTGGAAACATCAGGAAAAAGAGCTTGTTATAATTTCTGCGGATGAAACAATAACGTCAGCAAAACTGGATGGGGATGATATTGTGTGTGCAGATAACTATATCAGCCCTTTTACAGAAGAAGAACCTTATTATGCGGAATATAAAATATCAAACTTTGTTGGATGCAAATTTGTTTTTGAGTATAAAAATTATATAGCAGATATCAAAAATCAATGTTCTTACAAGCCGTTGGAAATATTGTATCAGCATCATCCCGAACTGTTGAAAGAAGAGTTTGACGAAGAATAAGACATAACATGGCAAAATATCACGAAATTGACAAAAATGCAGAGTGGATTGCAGATCTTATCCCGAACTGTCAAAAATAAAAAAAGAAAAAATAAAGGGACGCAAGTGCCCTGACATACACGTTAAAAAACAAAAGGCAACCATGTCGGTTGCCTTTTTTGTTTGTCGTTGGCACAAAAAAAGACCTGATTTTGTCAGGTCTTTTGCTTTATTTTTTTGTGTTGGCAATATATTTTGCACGGTTGCGTTTGTATATCTTTTTGGCGATTATCTGACCAACGTATACAACAACAAGAGCACCAAGCAAAACAAGTACCCATATTGGCAATTCGGTGCCTTTTACGTTTTCCCACAGGATGCTGATTTTTTCGTTTGTTTCGTTGTCAAAATAGTTCATTATTGCACAACGGTTTATTGTGTCAAGATCAGGATATTGTGCATAAAACTGTCTGCCGATCACGTCCGTATACACTGTGGCGTCTCTGTCGTCCGTCAGGTCGTCAAAAAAGTAACTCAGGTCAACTGCAACAAGGTCTGCTTTTTCGTCGTCAGAAAGGCTTGCATAGTCTTGTGCTGTTGTCAGTTCAAAATAGTCAACCATACGGTCAAAAACTTCGTCACCTGCAATAACGCTTGTATATCCGACGTAGTCCATATTGGCACAGGCGTTTTCCGGCATAGAGATATAGTTTACAAAAGCTTCTGCCAAAGTTGTGTTTGCGCCTTTTGGCATTACCCAGCCGTCAAAAAAGATGTTGCTGCCTTCTTGTGGTACGCTGTAGTTGAGATATACCTCTTGCTCTTCTGCTTCGTCAATGGCATATACGGCATCACCACTCCATGCAAAGTTTATGTTGATTTTGCCTGTGATCATATCGTTTTTGCCACTGTCAACTTCAAAACCAAACACGTTTTTCTTTGCGTCGATAAGGGCTTGTTCTACCTTTTCTATAGTGTCGTCGTCTGTGCGGTTGAGTATTGCGTTAACCTGTGCGTTATATTCCTGTGCATCAAGCTGGTTGTTTTTAAACTGAGTTGCAAGTGCTGTCAGTTCGTCAGAATATACGTAGGCAAGACCCATAAAGTAGGTGTCGCGCACGCTGTCTTTCAACGTGCTTTGGTTTTTGTAACTTTCGTCCCACACAACCTCCCAGTGTGCAATATCTTCTTCGGATACTTTTTGTGGGTTGTAAATAAAGCCCATTGTGCCCCACATATAACCTGCCGCATAGTTTGCCCAGCTTTTTCCGTTTGACGTTTTGTGACTTTCAAACAGATTTTTGATATAGCCTGATACGTTGTTTACGTAGTGGTTTTCCGGATTGCTTTCGTCCAGAAACTCTGCCGAATATTCTACGAGCATATCTTCGTTTATCATTTTTTGAATCATATATTCTGACGGACAAATCAGGTCGTATGATCCCGGAGATATTTTAAGCTCGTTGTACATTATTTCGTTTGTGCCAAAGGTAGAGTATTCTACACGTATTGTTTTGCCTGTTTTGGCTTTGTACCAGTCGGCAAACTCATCGGCAAGTGTTTTGCCCGTGTCTTCGTCGGTATAAATATAGTCTTCCCAACTGTAAATACGCAACACGTCCTGTTGTGCCACGGCAAAAGTTGTGTTTGGTGCAATCACCACAAACGCCAGTATAAAAGCAATGGCAAAAGTCAAAATCTTTTTCATCATACTTTCTCCTTGCGTTTTTTGTCTTTTGGTATGTTTGCAACAATTACGCCAACAATGATGACGACAAAAATTATTGCAGACAATGCTCTCAGTTGTGGCAGGGCAGAGTGTTGTGGCACTTTGATAGAGTTGTATACGTAGGTGCTGATAGTTTCAAACCCTGTTGGTCGTGTAAAGGCAGTTACGATATAGTCGTCAAGTGACAAAGTGACTGCAAGCATAAAGCCAGAAAGCATACCTGGCAAAATCTCTGGTACAACCACTTTAAACAATGCTTTGGTTGGTGTTGCACCAAGGTCAAGGGCCGCTTCATAAAGGTTGCCGTCCATCTGTTTGAGTTTTGGCATGATAGACAAAACAACAAAAGGAACTGTGATTACCACGTGACCCATGAGCAAAGTAAAATAAGATTTGTTTGGCAACACCGCCGCAAACAAAAGGGCAAGTGCAACTGCGGTCACGATTTCTGCATTTATTACAGGTATGCGTGCCATCACGTTTACAGCAGTAGAAACACGCTTTTTAGAATAGAAAATGCCAATCGCACCCATAGTGCCAAGCACTGTTGAAATGACGGCACTGAACAAAGCCAAAAGCAAAGTGTCTTTAACAATGTTCATTATCTTTGCGTTGTTGAAAAGCTGTATATAAAGGTCAAACGAAAAACCTTCCCACGCGCCGAGAGTTGTTGCCGGTGTAAAAGAAAAAACAACGAGCAACAAAATTGGTGTGTATATAAACAAAAGTCCAAGTGCAAGGACACTGCATTTTACAATTTTCTTTACCATAATCCTGCACCTCTCGAACCATTGTCTTCTTCTTTAAAGCCACCAGACACCAGCATAGAAACAAAAATTATCATCAAAAGCACAAGTGCTATTGCAGAGCCAAGGTGCCAGTCACTTCTTGCGCCAAAGCACTCTTCAATAAATTTGCCTATGATTGTCACGTGACCAAGACCAAGTGTGTCACTTATTACGTAGTTGGTCATTGTTGGCATAAACACCATTGTTATGCCAGATACGATGCCCGGCATAGAAAGTGGCAAAGTCACTTTTGCAAAGGTAGACACCGGATGACTGCCAAGGTCGGCAGATGCCTCCAGCATGCTTTTGTCAAGTTTGATGAGTGTTGTATACAACGGCAAAATCATAAATGGCAAAAAGTCATATACCATGCCGAGTATTGTGTTGAAAAGATGTGCCTGATCGAGCAGACCAATCAGGTCCAGAAACTCTCTCAGTGCGTTGATGCGCAAAACAAAGTTTATCCACATTGGCAAAACAAAAAGCATGAGCAAAACGCTCTTCTTTTTAAATTTGCTTCTTGCAAGGATGTAGGCGATAGGGTATGCAATCAAAAGGCACACCGCCGTTGTCAAAAGGGCAACGCCTATGCTCAAAAGAAGTGTAGACAAACTCGTTGGGCTTGCAAAAAACTTGATAAAGTTTGCAAGACTGAAAGAGCCTGTACTGCCGTTGGTAAAAGCATAATAAACTATAAAACCAAGCGGTATAATGACAAACAACACCAAAAACAAACCGTATGGAATAACAAGGTGTTTTCGGTTAAAATGCATTTTCATTTTTTAACCTCCGCCTTGAGTGAAAGTTTGATTTTGTCTTTTGGTATGCTGATGGCAACCGTGTCGTTTTCGTTCCACAGATATTCTGTGTCAAATACGTAGTCTTCTTCGTTTTCTTCGGTGCGAACAATGAGCTGATAGTGGTCGCCTTTGTAAATGATAGAAATGATTTTGCCGACCGCACTTGCAGTTTCTTCAAGTTCGTCGGTGATGTCGTCAATGTCAATGTCTTTAAGACCAACTTCTACGCGTACGTCCACGTCGGTGAGGTCAATCTGTTCGCCTTCTTTTGTGATGAGATATCCTTCTTCGTCAAGATGTGATCCAGGATAAAGTTGTGTTACGTCTGCGTCAAACTCGCCGTCACCAAACACAACGGTATTGTTTTTGGTGATATATCCGTCGTATACGTTTGTAGTAAACTCTTTTGCCATGATGTGGATGTTGTCCGGCTGGATGTTCATGCCAATCATTTCGCCAACCTTGCGTTCTTTTGTGCTTTGGATGGTGAGTTCGCTCTTGCCGACTTTTACCGTCATTTCGTAGTGCATACCTTTAAAAATGCTGTCAATTACAACGCCGTTTATCATGCCGTCATCTGCATCAACCATTTTTATGTCTTCTGGTCTTACAACTACGTCAACGTGATCGTTGAGTGCAAAGTCGTCAACACAATCAAAAGTGTGGCCCAAAAATTTGATTTTGTATTTGCCAACCATAATGCCTGACAAAATGTTGCTCTCGCCGATAAAGTCTGCAACAAACACGTTTTTAGGCTCGTTGTATATATCCATTGGCGTGCCAATCTGCTGTATCATACCGTCTTTCATTACCACAACGGTGTCACTCATTGTGAGAGCTTCTTCCTGGTCGTGCGTAACGTAAATAAAGGTCATGCCAAGTTTTTTGTGCAGTTCTTTAAGTTCAATCTGCATGTCTTTGCGCATTTTGAGGTCAAGCGCACCAAGTGGTTCGTCAAGCAACAAAATTTCAGGCTCGTTTACAATAGCGCGTGCAATTGCAACACGTTGTTGCTGACCGCCCGAAAGGGTTGTTACATTTCTTTCTTCAAAACCTTCAAGGTCAACCATTTTGAGTGCGTCAGTTACCTTTTGTGCAATCACCTGGTTAGACAGTTTTGCAAGTTTTTCTACCTTGTTGCCGTTTTTGTCTGTTTTTGTGGTTTTTACTTTTTTGTTGCGCAAACCAAAAGCAACGTTGTCAAAAACGTCAAGGTGAGGAAAGAGTGCATATCTCTGAAAAACCGTGTTGATTGGTCTTTTGTGCGGAGGGATGCTCGTTACGTCTTTGCCGTTGAGCAAAATCTGACCACCCGTTGGCATTTCAAAACCGGCAATCATACGCAGTGTTGTTGTCTTTCCGCAACCAGAAGGACCAAGAAAAGTCACGAATTCGCCTTTTTTAACGTAAAAGGTTACGTTTTCTACAGCCACGTTTTTGTCATATTCTTTATAAACGTCAATAAGTTGAATAATTTTTTCGCTCATTTGTAAAACTCCTTGGCAAAATCAAAAGTTTGGCGGACTTGAAATCCACAAAAATTTTGCCATCCGGTCGGTAGTGTTTTTTATATAGTGCACCTGGTCTGCCGTGAAATAAAAACTGTCGCCTTTTTTGCAGGTCATTTCTCTGTCGGCAACAACCAGTGTCAGTTCGCCCTCCAGCACGTATCCAAACTCTTCGCCTTCGTGTGGCATATCGCTTTCGCTCACGCCGTCAGGCTTCAGTTCGACAAGTATTGGCTCCATCTCGTTTTTTTGACTGTTTGTCACAAGCCAGGTGACGGTAGAGTCTTCGTCTTCACGCTGAAAGTGGTCTTCTTTGGCAAACACGATTTTTTCCTGCTTGTCGTCAAAAAACTGTTTGAGAGTTGTGCCAAGTGCCGTTACGATGTCGTTGAGTGTTTCTATCGAAGGGCTGGTATAGTCGTTTTCCAGCTGTGATATAAAGCTTTTAGACAACTCGCATCTGTCGGCAAGTTCTTCCTGAGTGAGGTTGCGTTTTAATCGCAACGCCTTGATTTTTGATCCGATTTCCATATAAACACCAAAAAGTTTTGTATAACTAAACTTAAAGTTTGCTTTTAATAAACAAGATTATTATATGTAATCAAGCCCTATTGTCAATAGATTTGAAAAAAATAGGTGCCTAAAATGATAAAATTTGCTTGATATTCTCTATTAAAAAAGAGAAAGTATGCCTTGAACAATAAAATTTTAACAAACTACTTGCAAAATGGTTTTAAATAGGATAATATATTTATAACTAACATAGTGGAAGGAGTATGTGCACAAACGGGGCACTACGGTTACGTTCCGCAAATTTTTAAAAAAAAGAGGCGATTATTATGGCATTGAGTAAAGAAACTTATCAAAATTACGTAAATATTTTGAAAGAAGAACTTGTACCAGCACTTGGTTGCACAGAACCTATCGCAATTGCATTTGCAGCAGCAAAAGCAGCGCAAGTTTTGGGCAAAAAACCAGAAAGAATTGTTGCGGAATGCAGCGGTAACATCGTTAAAAACGTAAAAGGCGTTATCGTACCAAACTCTGGCAACTTGTTTGGCATCAGCGCAGCTGCAATCGTTGGCGCACTCGGCGGCGACCCAGATAGAGAATTGCAGGTTTTGAGCGCAGTTACACCAGAAGCTATCAAAGAAACTAAAGAATTGGTAAAAACAGACTATTGCGAAGTTAAACTCCTTAACACAACTCACACATTGCACATCAAAATGTACTGCTATGCTGGCGAAGACAGCAGTATGGTAGAAATTCGCGACTTGCACAACAACATTACAAAAATCGTTAAAAACGACAAAGTTACAAAAGTTCAGGCTGGCGAAGCTGCAAACACAGGCAGTTACTACGGTGTAATGACAGATCGTTCATGCCTCAACCTTGGCGACATCATCGACTTTGCTCGCGAAGTAAACCTTGACGACGTTGGCGAACTTATCGAAAGACAAATCAGATACAACACTGCAATTTCAAACGAAGGCATGACAGGCAACTATGGTGTTGGCCTTGGACCTACAATTCTTTCTCAAAACTGTCAATCAGTCTGGACAAAAATGAAAGCATATACAGGTGCCGGCAGCGAAGCTCGTATGTGTGGTTGCGTATTGCCAGTTATCACAAACTCTGGTTCAGGCAACCAAGGCATCACATCAAGCATTCCGCTCGTAGTTTACGCTCGCGAAGAAGACATAGATGCAGAAACTCTCTATCGTTCAATCATTTTGTCAGACCTCATGACAATTTATCAAAAAGCATACGTTGGCCGTATGTCAGCATTCTGTGCAGCTGTTTCATCTGCTACATCAATCGCCGCAGCAATGACATTTATGCGTGGTGGCACAGATTGCCAAATCTCTATGGCTGTCCAAAACTCTTTGGCAAACGCAACTGGTATCGTTTGTGACGGTGCAAAAGCAAGCTGTGCAGCAAAAATCGTTACGGCACTTGACTGCGGTATCATGGCTCACCAGATCGCTATGAACGACGAACAGTACGAAGCTGATACTGGTCTTCTCAAAATCGACGTTGACGACACAATCAAAGCAGTTGGTCGTATGGCAGCAGAAGGTATGCGCTCTACTGATACAGAAATCCTCGACATCATGTTGGAAGAAGACCACGGTGTTTCTTTCTGTGAACAGATCTAATTTTAAATCGGTATAAAAACTGATTTGCATGCGGACAAAATCCGTTATCGAAACTCAATATCAAAATGCATAAGCCACTCGTTTTCGGGTGGCTTTTATTTTTTGGTTAAATGCATCCTGGTGACAAAACCTTTCTTACTATAAACATGCGTATGCACACGTGCATGCGTACGCACGTGCGCGCATATACGCGCGCGTGAAATATGGCAAAAAAAGATAAAGTTTTTTTAAAAAATGAAAAAATTTTTGTATCTTTTTTTATTGTTTGCACAAAAACTCTGCAATGGGCAAAAAAACCTCAAAAATCTGTGAGATGTTTTATTGCATTGGGGCAACAAAATGTTGCTTTTGCTCAAAAAAAGCAAAAAAAAATTTTTTCAAAAATTGAAAAAAATTGCAAAATTTTTTAAAAAAATTGCAAAAAACGCAAAAATTTTTAAAAAAATTGCCAAAAATTCGTCAAAAATTTCAAAAAAATTTTTTTAAAAAAGTCAAAAAAACAGGGGGTCTTGTGGCAAAAAATTATTATTGACAAGTTGCTCCCGAATAAATATACTAGTGGAAAGATAAACTCATACATGAGCAGTATGATGTATTATTTCAGGAGGACAATATGAAAAAGAAACTTTTGACAGTGCTTTTGGCAGTTGTTATGGTTTTTGGCGTTTTCGGTTTGACTGCTTGTGGCGGTTCTAACCCTGCTGACGACTACAACTACTATGGCGTGAAGTACGAACTCGAAGACGAAGTTAAAGTCTTTGCAGTAACATACTCTGGTGTTCAAAATATCATCAACAATGGTAGCGCATTTTTGCTCATGCTTGATGATGAAACTGGCAACGCAAAAGCAAGATTCCAAGCTGCTAACAAAGCTGCTAACGAACTTGGCGTAACTGTTGCTCACTTCAACCCTGACCTTTTGGGTGGCTTCAACAGCGAAGTAAAAGAAGAATTGAGAGTAGAAGCTAACATCATGAAAGATTTGTCAGCTGCTAAATCTGCAGGTGCTAAAACTTACCAAGATAACCTTATCGAA
>JAFTHO010000091.1 GCA_017457385.1 Clostridia bacterium
AGACAACGTTGCCCATAAATACAAGGCTTCCAGGGTCAGGTTTGACATAGACTGCATAAAATTTGCCGTGTAAACCATAAGTAATCCTAGTGAAGTCTAGGATTTTACTGAAACACTCAGCAAAATTGGGGTAAAAATAAAAATACCCATACACAACTACTAGAAAGCTAGCATTTGTGCACGGGTAAAAATGGTACCCCCCAAGGGGGAGCTTACCGTGCCTGTGCACAACCCATAATTTATCATATCAAAAGACGGCTACACCACTGAAAATCCAGGTGTAGCCTGTTTTTATAAGGGTGGTTTCAGCTGTGGTTGAGACTATGCCTAACAGACCAAATATCTTCCTTAAAACCCAAGTATAACTCCGTGAGATTTTGAGATGGTCAGATATCGTCAGGCATTGGCAAAAACAGACAGGTGGTTTTTGCTTTGAGTGACTCTATCCCGAAAATCTCGGGGATTTTGGGGAGTTTGGGGAAGGTGCAAACAAGGAGAATAATTATGAAAATATCAGTAGGTACCAGAATAAAAATCGTATATATGCAGGGAAAACCTCAATACACAAATAGACAAGGAGTAGTTACACACATTGACGATGCCAAGCAGATACATGGCACATGGGGTGGCTGTGCCCTTACACCAGGAATAGATACGTTTGAGATAATAGCAGAAATCCCCGATTTCCCCGAATTCCCCAAGTTAAACGGTATAGAGAGATAATCTGCAAAAATCCCCGAAAGGGGTTATTTTTATTTCTAGGCTATTTTTTACAAAAATCTATCGGGGGTGGGTGGGAGATGCTCACCCCTCTTTTTATCAAAAAGGAGATAACTATGCAAAAAACAATCAACGTCTACTTGCTTGTAGACACTTCTATATATGCAAAACAAGGCTTGCCAAAACTACAAAAAATGCTTATAAGCATACACAGAGCAAAGCCTTTTATGCCGACAAACACAAAGCTACACGTAATAGGTTTTAACGACAGAGCAAGGATAACAGACTTATCCAAACGTATCACTCCAACGGGCAACCCTATGTTGTCTGTGGGCTTAGATACGTTAGATACAGTGATACGTTATCAAAGGAAATACGAACCACAACAGGCTAAGAGTGTGTTTATCTTCTATACCTCAGGCAACGTGGCAGAAGGATGGAAAAAGCCACTTAACCACCTATTCAAGCACAGAGAGTTTGCATTTGGTCACAGATACGTAGTCACATATAGCCATGTAACCAACAGAGCCAATGCTGCTTGCAAAGCCTTTACAGATACCGACAGCAACATACTAAACTACTTTTCTGCAGATAGGTTGTGTCGTTTGACAAGAGATATTGATTACAAGAGAAAGGCCATTATGCAGTAAGCTTTTGCTGATAAAATGTTTATAAATGCGGATATAATATTGATATTCGATAAAACATGTAGTACAATATAAAAAAATCTCTTACAAGGAGTTTTGTATGTCAATCAGTTACAACAAGCTATGGAAATTGTTAATCGATAAGAAGATGACAAAAACAGAATTACGACTAGCTGCAGATATCTCCACAACAACACTTGCAAAGCTGGGAAAAGACGAAACCGTATCAATGGACGTACTTATCCGAATTTGTAATGTCTTAGACTGCAACATTGGTGACATTATGGATGCGACAAAGGAGGCTTTGTAATATGGATATTTTTAACAAAAAAGCCTTATCCGAAATGGATATTCGTACTAAATACATAACTCCTGCCATTAAGCAGGCTGGTTGGGATATCAATACTCAAGTACGTGAAGAATACTCTGTTACTAAGGGACGTATTATCGCACGTGGAAAAGTATGCAAACGTGAAGCGCCATTAAAGGCAGACTACGTACTCTTTTGCAAGCCTAACAAGCCTATTGCTGTTGTAGAAGCAAAAGACAACAAGCACTCACTTGGAGACGGAATGCAACAAGCACTTGAATATGCAAGAATGCTTGACGTTCCTTTCGTGTTTAGCTCAAATGGTGATGGTTTTTTATTCCATAACAAATACATAACTGAAGGCGATGTTGAAACAAAATTGGCTCTTGATAAGTTCCCATCTCCTGAGCAGTTGTGGAAAATGTATCAGGAAAAAGAGAATATTAGTCCTGCTCAAGAAAAGGTTATTTCAGAGCCTTACTATACAGATAATCCAAATAAGAAACCTCGCTACTATCAAATCAATGCAATCAACAAAACGGTTGAAGCAATAGCAAATGGTCAAGACAGGTTATTGCTTGTTATGGCTACTGGCACGGGAAAAACCTATACTGCATTTCAAATCATTTGGCGTTTGTGGAAGGCAGGTATCAAAAAGCGCATATTGTTCCTTGCTGATAGAACTGCTTTGATATATCAAACCTTTACAAATGACTTTGCTCCGTTTAAAGACAAGATGACGTGGGTAACTAAGCAAAACTTTGACACTGCTCACGAAATATACCTTGCTTTGTATCAAGGGTTAACAGGTGAAGACGAAGATGCAAATAGTTTGTTCAAACAGTTTAGTCCAAATTTCTTTGATTTGGTTATTGTAGATGAGTGTCACCGTGGAAGTGCAAAAGCAAACAGCCAATGGCGTGAGGTTTTGGAGTACTTCAAATCCGCATCTCAAATAGGTTTGACGGCAACACCAAAAGAAACAGATTCTGTTTCTAATATCGATTACTTCGGGGAGCCTATATATACTTATTCGTTAAAACAGGGTATAGATGATGGTTTTTTGGCACCATATCGTGTAATACGTGTATTTTTTGACAAAGACGTAGAAGGCTTTGTTCCTTATGACGGACAGTTGGATGACAATGGCGAAGTGATAGATAATCGCGTATACAATACAACCGACTTTGATAAAAATCTGGTTCTTGAAAAGAGAACAAAACTCGTTGCCAAAACAGTGTCAGACTATCTCAAAAAGCACGACTGCAGAATGGATAAAACTATCTTCTTCTGCGTTGACCAAGAGCATGCTGACCGTATGCGTCAAGCTTTGGTAAACGAAAATGCAGATATGTGCGCAATTGATGACAGATACGTAATGCGTATAACATCAAATGATGAGGCAGGTGTAAAACAGTTATATAACTTCCGTAATGTAGAAAGTAAATATCCTGTTTTGGTAACAACGTCAAAACTGCTTTCAACAGGTGTTGATGTGCAGACGATCAAGTATATTGTACTTGATTCAAATATTCGTTCTATGACCGAATTTAAGCAGATTATAGGACGTGGAACACGCGTTCGTGAAGACTTGGGTAAACTCTACTTTACTATATTTGACTTCCGTGATGTAACACGCCTGTTTCACGACCCTGACTTTGATGGCCCAATAGAGCAAGACGACGACTATGACCCAAGCAGATATTCTCCACCACCTAAACCAGTTGACCCAGGTGATGACGGCAGGCGTGGACATAAAACAAAATACGTACTCGGTGATACTGCAGTTTCTGTGGCTCAAAAGCACGTACAATACCTTGATACAAATGGCAAGCTTATTACAGAAAGTTTGACTGACTATACAAAACGTAACGTGCTCACAAAGTTTGCTTCTCTTGACGCATTTTTGACAGCATGGAACGAAGCAGATAAAAAGAAAGCAGTTGTAGAAGAACTTGAAAAGCAAGGTGTCTTTTTTGAGGCTTTGTGTGAAGAAATAGGTAAAGACCTTGACCCATTTGATATGGTTCTGCACATAGTGTTTGACCAACCACCATTGACAAGAAGAGAACGTGCAGAAAATGTGCGCAAACGCAACTACTTTACTAAGTATGGTGAACAGGCCGCTGCTGTGCTAGAAGCATTGTTAGAAAAATATGCAGAGAGTGGTCTTGAAGACCTTGAAAACGTAGACGTTCTCAAAGTAGACCCTATTCGTGCTTTTGGCACGCAAGTATATATCGTCAACAAGATTTTTGGCGGTATCCAAAATTTTAGACAAGCAATAAGAGACTTGCAAACAGCTATTTATGCTGCATAAGGAGATAAGAAACTATGGCGATGTCAGCAATGATTAAATCACTTGAAGATATAATGCGCAAAGATGCAGGCTTGAATGGTGATGCACAGTATATTGAACAGATAACCTGGCTTTTGTTCCTTAAAGCATTCGATGCAAAAGAAATGGAATGGGAACTTCGCGAAAACAATCGCGGTGTTATACCAGAAGGCTATCGTTGGCGCGATTGGGCAGAAGATAAAGAAGGAATTACAGGTGATGCTCTCGTAAAGTTTGTTAACGAACTTTTTGAAAAATTGCAAAACCTTGATGCGTCAGATGGCGATATGCGAAAATACGTTGTTAAAAACGTGTTTGAAGATACCAACAACTACATGAAATCAGGCATATATCTGCGTCAGCTGGTTAATCGCATTAACGAAAAGGTTGACTTTATAGATGCCACACAAAAACACACCTTCAACGAATTATACGAAGGTATGCTTAAAGACCTGCAAAGTGCAGGTAGAGCTGGCGAGTTTTACACGCCACGTCCAGTAACAAACTTTATTGTAGAAAAGATAGACCCTAAACTCGGTGAGATTGTGCTTGACCCTGCTTGTGGTACTGGTGGCTTTTTGACAAGCACCATTGCACATATCGGCGCAATCAACACTACCGAAGAGCTCGAAACTTTGCAAACAACTATCAACGGATGGGAGAAAAAGCCTTTGCCGTACCTTTTGGCTATGACAAATCTGCTTTTGCATGATATCGAAACACCAAAAATCAAACACGGCAACTCTCTCAGCAGACCAGTGGCAGACTATTCTGCAAGCGAACGTGTTGACGTCATCGTGGCAAATCCCCCATTTGGTGGAGCAGAAGACGTTGCAATCAAACAAAACTTCCCGTCAGAATTTCAAACTAGCGAAACGGCAGATTTGTTTATGGTGCTGATTATGCATTTGCTCAAAGACAAAGGTCGTTGCGGTATCGTATTGCCAGACGGCTTTATGTTTGGTGACGGTGTAAAAGCGACGATAAAGAAAAAACTTCTTGAAGAATACGGCTTGCATACAATTATCCGCTTGCCCCAAGTCTTCAAACCCTATGCAAGTGTAAACACAAATCTGCTTTTCTTCCAAAAAGGAGTTAGAAGTCGTGGTGTATGGTTTTATCGTTTGGATTTACCCGAAGGCGTAAAAAGTTTCAGCAAAACAAAACCTATGCAGGACAAGCACTTTGACCCCGTTCGCGAATGGTGGGATGATAAACAACCTATCCAAGTGGACGGCAAAGACAAGGCAAGGTTCTTTACAGCAGAAGAACTCGGCGAAAACTGTTTGAACTACGATTTTGATAAATGCTGTCCTTTCCCGCACGAAGAAGAAGAAATTTTAGAGCCTGGCGATTTGATTGCACGCTATCAAGCAGAACGTGCCGAACTTAACGCTAATATTGACCATATATTGGCGGAAATCACCGCAAAGTTGGGGGGTATAATATGACCGCGCAAGACTTAAAGAGTTCAATTCTCCAGCTTGCTGTGCAGGGTAAGCTTGTGCCGCAAGATCCGAGTGACGAACCGGCATCAGAACTTTTGAAGCGAATTCGCATGGAGAAAGCCAAGCTTATTGCCGAGGGTAAAATCAAAAAGGAAAAGCCGTTGCCACTTATATCGGATGAAGAAAAACCATTTGATATTCCCGATAGTTGGATGTGGTTTCGCTTGGGAGACTTTTGTTGCATTTATAATGGAAATAGTATAAACGCTCAAGAAAAAGAACAAAAATATGCAAAAAAATGTGATGGCTATAGTTTTATTGCTACAAAAGATGTTAGCTTTAATTATACCATTGACTATGAAAATGGAATCTATATCCCTTTTGGACTTGAAGAATTTAAAATAGCACCTAACGGAAGTGTTTTGATGTGCATGGAGGGCGGCAGTGCAGGTCGAAAAATCGGTATTTTGGATCAAGATGTTTGCTTTGGAAATAAGCTGTGTTGCTTTACCCCCATTGCTGTATTTAACAAGTACCTTTATTATTATTTGCAAACCCCTGCGTTCTTTTCGTCATTTACTGCTTTAATGACCGGAATCATCGGAGGTGTCGGCGCGGCGAAAATCAAAAGCATCACTATCCCAATTCCACCGCTTGCCGAACAAGAGCGAATTGTTGCCAAAATTGAAGAGCTCCTACCTTTCATAAATGAATATGATGAAGTTGAAAAACGGCTAACTTTGTTAAACGCAGAGTTTCCCGACAAGCTCCGTAAGTCTATTTTGAAACAAGCCGTCCAAGGCAAACTCACGGAACGTAGCCCACAAGATGAGCCCGCATCTGAATTGTTAAAGCGTATTGAGGAAGAAAAAAATCGTCGCATTAGAGAAGGGCTTTATGTTGCAGATAAAAAGCATACAGCAGATCCGATTGAAGAAGAGTCTTTGCCGTATGATTTACCAGATAGTTGGCGATGGATACGGTTTGCGGATATAGCTGCATTTAATGCAGGAAAAACACCACAACGTCAAGATTCTTCATATTGGAGTAATGCTACATATCCATGGGTCTCTATTGCAGATATGGTTTCCGATGGTGTAACTTTTAATACAAAGGAATGCGTCAGTAGTAAAGCGATTGAAAAATGTTTTTCTGGGAAGATATCTCCAGCAGGAACAATGATTATGAGTTTTAAGCTCACTATTGGAAAAATTTCAATTCTAGGAAGTGATGCTGTTCACAATGAGGCTATTATTAGTATCTATCCTTTTGCTTGCGGAGAAGAAAAAGAAGTTATACAAAGATATTTGTTTAAGGTTTTACCATTGATTGCTTCAACTGGAGATTTTAAAAATGCTGTCAAAGGAAAAACACTTAATTCTACTTCTATTAGCAATTTGTTAATTCCGCTTCCTCCACTAGAAGAACAAAAACGTATTACCTCACGCGTGGAAGAACTCCTCGCTTTGTGTGATATGTTAAAATGAGGTAAATAATGGCAAAAAGTGATTTTGAAAAAGCTATTGAAAAGACAATGAGGCAAGACAAGCAACTGGCCGCAAAGAAGAAAAAAGACGAAGACAGAAAAGCAAGAGAAAAAGCGGCTGAAGCTCGTAAAGTCGCCATGCGCGAAAAAGCAATGACTATTGTAAATGGTCAGACCAAAATTGGCGGAATGCTTATTATGGATGAAGCTGCTGAAGAAATTTTGAACATATTATTGTCTGTTTATCAGGCAAATGATGAAAGATTGGTCAGGGGAAACTTTGATATCATCCCTGTTTCATATCATTCCTCTCTTTCACTTGAGTTTGAAAAATTAAGTTTATATGGGGTCATTGCTTCTCCTTGTGTTTGGGAAAAAGCTATGTGGGAAGCAGCGATTATGCCACAAGGATTTTCTTATTTTTCAAACAAAGAAAAAGCGTTGAAAAGGCAAGAGGAGGAACAAAAGCAAATGTCTGTGGAAAATATCATAAACTATGGTAATATGGTCTTTGGTAACGTGTCAAACTCTACACTATCAGTAGATAATTCTATTCACGAAGTTGAGCGCATGGTTGACAAGTTGGGTGGTGATGACAAGAAAGAATTGCTTGAAATTTTAGAAGAAGTTAAGGAACTTCTTGAAAACATACGGACAAGCCGAACTATTCCTAAACAGAAGAAACTTTTTCAGCGTATTGGTGACCACTTTGCAAAACACGAATGGTTCTATGGGACAATTGTCCAACTTTTGGGTACTGTAACAATGACAATGTTAGGAGCATAATATTGGAGGTTATACTATGAAACAATTTTTATATCTTGACACAGATATAGTCAATTCAATAATTGCTCAGGCAGAAAAGGGACTTGTAACATCAACATCTAATGAAAAAGAAGTATCTGATACAGAGGAAATAATGTCTTCCTCTACTGTTGCTACAACAGGAAAAATTGGTGGATCACTTCTTAAATTGGTAAAGGCTGAAGCAGATATTACGGGTGAGTTGGAAGGTGTGGTAAATGGAACAACTACATATGCATCCCGTGAAATAGTTGCAAAAACACTGCACGATGCTGCTTTTGATATAGCTTGTTCGAAAATTCCGTTAGAAATCGTATCAATGGGTGACCAATCCTACGTTGAAACGGGAAACTACGTGGAATTAACCCGTGTGTTTGATTTCGTGGATTTTGATTATCTTGAAGGATTTTTTGCTACTGATGGTATTATTGAGTTTATTAAGAAAAGTGCGGCTAATCAAATAGAAGCAGAGGCGGAAAATATTAAAGCTGTGATAAATAGAGATCAAATCCGCAAGGCTAGCAATAATCTAAAAACAGAAATAAAAAAGATGATTGCTGCGAGCAATAAACAGTATGATGATATAGCCAAAATAATTAAGGCGATGCGCAGCATGGTTCCGTATAATCGTATGCTTATATCAAATGATGGTTATTTAATTCCATTATCAGATAAATATTTTAGGGTTGATTACTCTGATATTGGTTTTAAATATGGCGGAGAAATTACTTGTGTTGGTATGATAACCAATATTATTGGAGAAGATTGCGATCCTTGCGATGAGAATAATATTTTCGCTACGTTACAACATGCTTCAAACGAGATTCTCAGAAAGTTGCTCCCGACTAAAGAAAAAAATATTTGTGTAATTCATCCAATTGCAATTTACTATGGTAATTAAATGGGAGGTTTATAATGCAGACTGCAAGAGAATATTTGAAAGAGCTGATTGATCGTGGGTATGCTTTTCAAAATCAAAAATACGATATAAATACTATACATTCCGCTTTTCAAATAGCTTGTTTTACCCCGCCTGAAACAGAGTACAATAAGTGGATTCAGGATATTAGAACATATAATCATCGCTACTTGAAAGGTCATCCTGCTCATAAAATGATAAATGATGCGTTGTTTTTTAACAATAGCGCCACGCTTCCATCGGTATTAGGATGCTTGGATAGCGTATATAATGACTTCGAATTTTGGGATACTAATGAGCAGAAAATGGTTTCCGTTCCACAGTATAAGGCTAAGGAGTTACCTATGTATGACGTATTTATTTCACACGCAAATGCTGATAAGGCTATATATGTAGATGACTTAAAGAAGTCATTGGACAAGCTCAATATTCAAGTTTTTTATAACAAAGATACTCTTGAATGGGGTGACAATTGGAAAAATAAGATATTAGAAGGCGTAAAGAAAGCTGAGTTTGCCATTATTGTGATATCGGATAATTTTTTTGGTCGCGAATGGACAGAAAAGGAATTGACAGATTTTTTGAATCGTCAGAATCGCAATGGACAAAAGATTATTTTGCCAATATTGCACAACATAACAGTTACACAGTTGCAAAAAAAATATCCTGCAGTTGCGGATATTCAAGCGTTAGATTCATCTAAGTATTCCTGCGATGAAATTGCGCTAAAATTTGCTGCGCAACTTATTAAACGTTTAAAATTATAAATTCAAGTAGAAATTGTGAATATTTTGTATCAAAAAATATAGTGAAGTTGATTTATTAACAAACGTGGGATTTGCTATATTGTGATGTGAGAATTTGTAAAAATTCCTTTTAGGGCTACTCAAATGAGTAGCCTTTTTCTTTTTTGCAAAACTCCTCTTTACGGACATATATCATAACTATGGATAGTAGAATAGAACGAAATATAAGAAAGGGTTGCCCAACTGCGGCAACCCTTTTTTGCTATCCAAAGGAGATATGGTATGAAAACTTTTTTAACTCAAGACCAATTGGTCGAGCATCTGTCAAGGTGCAATTATCCCTCAAAACTCAAGGACTCGTTGCAGTCCTCTCTTTTGGCTGTGGAGCTAATACGCAACAACGTAGACAATGCAATTGCAGCACTGGTGCTAGTAGAAAGCGACGAGGAAATGGCATTTGTAATGTCAAAATATAACCTTGCAGACGTACTCCCCGACATAGACGTAACAGATACGCAAAATAACGTCACGTGGCAAAAACAGGTCTTTATTTCGTCTGACTCTGGAGACGGAATTGCCCTCTTTAAAATATGCCATTTTGAGCCGTTTATTCGCCCTGTGACAGGCGTGTGCAAAACACAATCTCGTGTCAACAATGTATCAAATCGTCACACAGAGGCCCAACAATGCCCACAGGTACCACAATCACGTAACGAGAAGGAGATTTGAGGTATGTTTGAATATTTAAGCGAAACTCGCTACATGACTCGTGGCATCAGTGAGACGTTGCCTATTGAGGTACAGCTAGCTATCTGGAACAGCATTGATAGCAATATTGCACTGGGTGTAAAAATGGATTATCTTCAGGTCTTCAAGTTCAGCCAGGAAGGCTCCATGCTCAAAATCACACACACCCAAGAACAACCAGAACACACAACCATAGTCTATATGGACTACAGGCAAGAGTATAAAGATTTGTTGTCTCAAACTGTCTTCGTTATAGATGACGTAGACCGCAGCACAATTCTCTACTCTCACGAATATTAAAGGAGAATATCATGAAAAAGACAGAAGCTAAAAAATTAACCCCACAAAGAACAATTGACCAACTGAGCTTTGCAAGGCTTATTGCTCAAAAGCTCAATCTCAAGCTGGTTGACGTAATGACCGTTATTGAAGAAGAGCAAAAGCTCACTATGGAGTACGTTCGCCTTGGCTATAAGGTTATAAAAAAGAACTATCTTACCTTGGAAAGCAAGGAGTACAAGGGCAAAGAAAACTGGAAGTCTCCTCTTGATGGAAAGACTTACAATCTGCCAACAACTACAAGAGTTTTGGTCAGAGTTGGAGATGGATTCAAGACGTATATATCCAACAAAAAAATGCCAGAAAAACTCTGCAGATTTATCCAGAAGGCAGGTTAAAAAGGTATAGAGCATTTCCACAACCTACATATATTGTTCTGTCGATTCCCAACTGTGCAAAATGCTCGGGACAATATATTATACAGACTCGTGTTTTTTCAAATTCAACAAATGACATATATTGTTCTGTCAATTCCCAACTGTTAAGGAAGCCTCGGAACAATACATTATACAGACTTTTGTTAAATTTGCCGTTTTTTGCCATAAAAATAAGGTATTTTGAGAAAACTTGAGGTAAAAAGCGATGAAAAACAGGCACGGTCGAGTGTTATGGGTTTGTATGAATATATTTAAGGGGCAAAAAGGAAATGCTCTACTACAACCAACAAAATGGATGCATGGACTTCGTTGGCAAGAAAAATCAGGTAATCGACGACGTCTCACCAGCATTCAAAGTAACAAAAATCACAAGGCAATTGGAAATGGGTAAAAACCCAGAACAAATCACAATCTTGGTCAACGACTACAATCAATCTCAATTCGATTTTACGTTGACAACAACAGACATTTATGGTTCAAACCTCTTGTCAACCCTAGCATCAAACAAGCTAGTGGTCATGCCATATATGGAACAATCGGTGCAATGGTATTTGCATGATGGCTATCAGCACTGTCGCAAAAATGGTATGGTTGACTACTACCACAACCAACTTGGATGGTACAAGCACCAAGGCAAAAACCTGTATCTTATGGATACAAACAACGTAAACGGCCTCACTTCAACAACGACAAGGAACATGAAGTTCCAAGCAGGTAGCAAAGCAGACTACAAAAAATTCTTGCAGGACGTTGTATATCCTTGCAAGACTCTCACATTGGCAATGGCAATTGGCTATTCTGCACCCGTAGCTTCGCTTTTAAAGGACGAAAGAGATATAGGCACAATAGTTGTCAACCTCTGTGGTTCAAGCAGCACAGGCAAAACAACGGCAGAACAACTTATGGTAAGTCCCTTTGCTTGCCCAGATATCTCAAACAAGCAAAGTCTTGTTCGTACCTTCCATGCAACTCAAAACGCAATATTTGCAGGTATTGATGGCATCCATGGTCTCCCTATCGTACTTGACGATATAACAACAAACCCAAATATGGATGCAGCAAACCTTGTATACACTCTTGCAAGTGGCGAGCAGAAAGGTCGTTGTGACACTTCTGGCCAGCTCAAGGAACAGAACTATGGCTGGAGTGGCACCGTTATAATTTCAAGCGAAACTCCAATTGAAGAACTCAACAGTCAAAATCAAGGTCTCAAAGCTCGTGTGTTGCAAACACAAGGCATTGTGTGGACTCCTGATGCCGAGACTGCAACTCTCATCAAGAGCACAGTTCTCAAGCATTATGGTTATACAGGCAGAGAGTTTGCAGAGTACGTTGGCAATATTCCATTGTCAACACTATGCGACAGGTTTGATGATGCACAGAAAATCGTGCATGGCATCATGAAAAAACGAGACAATCTATCAGATAGATTGGAGCTCAAATATACAACAATATGCTTGACTCTCCAACTTATGGGAGAGTTTTTTAATGTCAACATTGACGAAACAGAGCTTATGTCAATATTGCTTCAACCAGAACAAGACAGAGTTTTGGATAGAGATATTGCCAAAAAAGGTATTGAACTTATCAAAGACTTTGTTATCCAAAAACTTCGCAACTTCAACTATGTTGACGAAAGAACTTATAGCTACTCTGTGCCTCAAAATTGTGATGATTTTGGTACAATTGAGCAGAAAAAAGGACAATGTCACGTATATATCGCTACAGCCAAGGTTGAAGAGGTACTCAGAAATGGCAAAATCGCTGAGGTTGCTACAGTCAAGAACAAGTGGAAAGAACAAGGCCTCACTGTATGTGACAATGGCAGAAACGATTGCAAAAAGCTCAGCAGAAGGTGTGTCCACTTTGTTTTCGATACTGGCTTGCTTAACGATGCAGGAGTAGATACTTCTCATTGGAGACAACCTGCAGAAGACGAACAACCACAACCACCTGTTGTAATCAACAACGATGCTTGCACAGATATTGCACCTGTTGGCAAGTTGGGTGCATCCCAAATCAGGAGGGTTGCACGATGACAATAATTTCCATCAAGAGAAGTGACCTTCTCAAATGCAAAGGGCAGTTTGAATCACTGCCCTTTCCTTATGTCCAAAATCTGCCAGAGTTCGAACGTGAACAGCTAACAGATGAGATTTCAAAGGCAATATTGAATAAATTCAACCAGGGAGACCAAGATACAGATGAGAACACTTGATGACAAAGAAATAATGCAACTCAAGGCTACGCTACAACAACGTAGCCTTAAATATTCTATTAAAAAATTGCGTGTGGCCATATACTCACGTAAGAGTGCAGAAGACGTTAAAGAGACATCTATTCCAACGCAAATAGCAGAGTGCATCAACTTCGTGAGTCAATATGACTTTTTTGAGGTAGCACATATTCTGCAAGAAGACAACAAGAGTGGTATGTTCACGGAAGCACGCACAGAGTACAACAAACTTATGTCTATGGCAGAAAACCAAGAGATTGACGTAATTGTTGTCATGAAGCTAGACAGGCTTGCTCGTGATATGAGCGATGCTACAACTGCAGTAAAACTACTCAAGGTATATGGCTGTCACTTTTTGGCAGGTGACGACGTTGCCAGTGCAGATACCCCAGCTGGCGAATTTATGCGAAACGTCCTCTTTGCTCAAAACCAATACGTGGCAAGAAGAACTGCAAGTGACGTTATGGCTGCAGAGTGCAACAATGCACGCAAAGGCGAGACCTCTGGTGGCTTTGCACCATATGGTTTGCAGATAGTTGCCAAACGTTATGAGATAAATGACGAACAAGCACCTGCAGTAAGGCTTATGTTCGAGAAGTTTGCGATGGGTTGGGGCTACCAACGAATTGCAGACTTGCTTGAAACACAAGGGTATCGTACAAATGCTGGCAGAAAGTTTTCTGCTACAACAATCAACGCAATGCTTAAAAACGACAAGTATTATGGCACATTGGTTTACAATCGCATTGGTGGCAAGCGTAAGAAGAACAGAGTTCTTATAGAGAATTTTGACGAGATTCGCACGCAAGATGCCATACCTGCCATTATATCTAAAGATTTGTTCGATAAGGTTCAAACGATTATGAGAGAAAATTCAAACAAAGCAAAACAATATTCGCACCCAGAATATGTTCTCACTGGACTGTTGGTGTGCAAGTCTTGTGGCAAGAATATGCATGGTTCAACACAGCATGTAAGCAAGACTAAGGACAAGTACAGAACGTATGCTTGCCCAAACCATAGCTCAAAAAGTGGTAGCACTTGCAAGACAAAAAATATACGTGCAGAGTATATTGAGACTGCTATCAAGGATATGATAGCCAACAGCATTAACGACTATATCAACACGTCAGGTGCTGCACAGGTCTATGCAAGTATGAGCAAGGATATATCAAGTGAGATATGCAAGCTCAAGCAACGAATTGCCGAGCTAGACAAGAAGGTATCTGCCCTATTGGTCAAAGCAGCATCTACAACAAGTGCCTTATTAGCTCAAAGGTACGAGGAAGAGGCTGAGGTTATGCTAGAGACCAAGGCCAAGAAGGAGTCTCAAATAGCAGACTTGCAAAATAGCTGTACTGCTATGCAAAGTCTTCTTCAAGATACAAATAAGGCAACGTTAACAGTTGAAGACATCTTCACTTCGACAGATATAACACGTGACTTGTTCCGTCTATATATCGACAAGATCGAGATTGACGACGCAAACGACGATATAACAATCGTCTTCAAATAATGCAAAAAACTCCATAGGTGTATGGCCTATGGAGTATTTTTTACTTAAAAATTTAAACTTAAAAGTTAAAAGGAGAAGACAATGGCAGTAGCAGTTGCATATGCAAGATACTCATCAGATAAGCAGCAAGAGTCAAGCATAACTGTACAACTAGCAGCAATACGTAACTTTTGCAAAGCTAACAACATATACCTGTCCTATGAGTATATAGATGAAGCACAGACAGGTACATCAGCTAACAGAAAGAGCTTTCAACAGATGGTCAAAGATGCAGAAGGTAGAAAGTTCGATATGGTCATAGTCCACCGTATGGATAGATTCGGCAGAAACGTAGACGATGCTAGGTACTACAAAAAGCATTTTCGCAAGTACGGCATAAAGGTAGTAAGTGCTATTGAAGGGTTCAACGACACACCAGAAGGCGAGTTCTTTGAGCTTATGTCAATGGGTATGGCAGAGCTATACTCAAAGAAACTATCCCGAGAAGCAACGGCTGGCAAGATAGCAAATGCCAAGGAGTGCAAGGTACATGGTGGTATACCATTGCTAGGTTATATGGTCAAAAATAAGCACTACGTAGTAGACGAAAACGAGGCTAAGGCTGTCAAGATTATCTTTGATATGGTGCTGGAAGGTCACGGATACACACATATACGTGACTACTTGAACGATAACGGCTACAGAAGGTCTGATGGTAGCAAGTATACTTCGCACTTCTACGACATACTCAGGAACAGAAAGTACCTTGGGGAGTACATATACAACAGGCTTGAACAAAGGGTGGGTGGTTCTAGAAATAGCAAGGTAGTCAGGGCAGAAAATGAGATAATACGTATCTCAGGTGGTATGCCTCAGCTGATAGATGAAGACACCTTTAATAAGGTTCAACAGATACTTGATGCTAGAAAAAGGAAAGAAATGGCTATGCCTCGCAAAAACAGAAAGTACTTGTTGTCTGGATTGATACGTTGTCGTAGCTGTGGCAATGCAGTATGTGGTGGCAAAGAAAGTACCAGAAGTGGTATTGAATATGCTTTCTACAGATGCAGCAGAAAAGGTGCTAAGATTTGCACTGCAAAAGGTATTGCCACCGACTACTTGGACGACTACGTTTACTCATTGCTGTTTGAGGGGTTGTTAGCTCCAAACAACAGACAGTCTCTTGTAGACTTGGTTGAATATGCGTATCTGAGTGGCTATGACAAAATACGAGAAGAAAAAGAAAAACTGCACCAACAATTGGTACAGTTGAACAAGCAGTTGATTGAATTGGGTGAGAACAACAAGGAATTGATAGATACCCCATACGAACTGACAGATAAGTACAGAGCTATACTTGCAGATACAGATGAGGTAAACGAACGGCTGGATGAGTTAATAGACCAGTTGAAGACTTATCCTCTGTTCAATCCGTTTGTTGTCAAAAAGAAGGCACAGGCTTTTTATGAGCTACTCAAAGTCAAGGAGTTTAAGTCACTGCAAAAGCTGTATCACTCGCTGATACGTATAATCTACGTAGACAACGACAAGGTAGAAGTGATACTCAATCTGCACAGACTTATGGACGTATTGACACCGATGCTCCTGACAGTTCAGGAAAAAAGAGACAACGTTGCCCATAAATACAAGGCTTCCAGGGTCAGGTTTGACATAGACTGCATAAAATTTGCCGTGTAAACCATAGGTAATCCTAGTGTAGTCTAGGATTTTGCTGAAACACTCAGCAAAATTGGGGTAAAAGAAAAATACCCATACACAACTACTAGAAAGCTAGCATTTGTGCACGGGTAAAAATGGTACCCCCAAGGGGAATCGAACCCCTGATTCAGCCTTGAGAGGGCTACGTCTTGACCGCTTGACCATGAGGGCAAATTTGTTGCGAATATATACTAACATATTTTGCAAAAATTTCAAACAAAAAAAGGCACAAATTTTAATTTTGCTATTGTCAAAATGCTTTTTTGTTTATATAATTTAATTGTCCTGTGATATATGGCTTGTGCGTCAACCACATTTTATAAAAGGGAGAACGGGTCCTTTAGCATGGATGTCATGCCGGTGTCTTTAAACAAAGGCACAGTGCGAGAGCCGAACGGAAGACAGCAAGTGCTGGCAGTTCACCCACCTGCGTGAGGCAGGTTGAATGCAGCCATCACGGGATTTTTTTTTTGAAAAGGAGCATTATGGCAGAAAATTGCAAACTTGCGTTGCTCATCGACGCAGAAAACATTTCACCAAAATATACAAAAACTATTTTTGACGAGTTGTCTAAATATGGCGTTGTGACAACAAAACGCATTTATGGCGACTGGACAAAACCAAGCAGTGCCAGCTGGAAGCCTTTTATTGCAGAAAACGCTTTGCTCACAGTGCAGCAGTTTCACAACACAAGCAACAAAAACTCAAGCGATGCAACCCTCATCATTGATGCAATGGACATTTTGTACAGCAAAAACATAGACGGTTTTTGCATTGTTTCGAGTGACAGCGACTTTACACGCCTTATCATGCGCATTCGTGAGGATGGCAAGGTTGTTTATGGAATGGGCGAAAAAAAGTCGCCAAAAGCCCTGATCAACGCATGCGACAAGTTTATATATCTGGACGTAAACGAAAAAAAACTGCCAAAAGGTGGCAAAAAGAAGCAGTCAAAGGCAGAAACAAGACATATGGATTTGCTTGGTGAACTTGGCAAAGAAAAAATCGATGCACTCATTGCCACAGTTGCCGATCGTGAGGAAGACTGGGTCAACCTGTCTGACGTGGGCAACCGCATGACAAAACTCTTTCCTGATTTTGATCAGCGCAACTATGGATACAAAAAACTGTCTGACCTCATCAAGGCACTTGACATTTTTGCCGTCAAGGTAGACCAGGTCAACGAACAGGGTGCAAAGACGTATATGCTCAAAATAAAAGACAACTAAAAAAGGCCACGAAAAGTCGTGGCTTTTTTGTATTTAAAAGGCAAAAAATTGACATAAAACAAAAATGGTCATATACTAAAAAATATGGATACACAAGTGTTGAATATAGACAAGCAAAGTCTTGATCTTGCAAAAAAATATATAGCAGATGGCCAAGTGGTTGCTTTTCCGACAGAGACGGTATATGGTCTTGGTGCAAACGCTTTTGACGAGGTTGCCGTAAAAAAAATATTTGTGGCAAAAGGACGTCCGAGCGACAACCCACTCATCGTGCACGTGGCAGACAAACAGGCGGTATACTCAATTGCAAGTCACGTCACAGACGATGCAGTCAAAGTTATGGACAAGCTCATGCCGGGCCCAATCACAATGGTGCTCAAAAAACAAAGCACTATTCCGCATTGCGTGACAGGTGGTCTTGACACAGTTGCAATACGCATGCCGTCAAGCAGTCAGGCGCAGGCATTTCTGTCGGCAGTGGGCTACCCGATTTGTGCACCAAGCGCAAACACCTCTTCAAGACCAAGCCCAACAAGCTGGGCACACGTTGCCGAAGATATGGATGGCAAAATTCCTCTTATACTAAAGGGGGATGATTGTCAGGTGGGCATAGAGTCAACTGTGCTCGATCTCAGCCGTGACGTACCCCTCATTTTGCGACCAGGCATTGTCACAAAAAGCGAAATAGAGGCCGTTTTGGGCAAAGAGGTATACTTTCCTGACGCTATCGACAAAAGTATGAATTCTCCTGGCATAAGATACAAACACTATGCCCCTTGTTGCGAAACATTTCTCAACGTGGACGGAGATTTGCAAAAGATAAAAGACTTTTTGTCATCAAACGAAAACGCAGGTCTTGTTGCGGTTGACAAATATGCAAACCTCACTCAAAAGTTTTTCTCTTTGGGTCAGGATGCTCAAAGCGGTGCTCACAACATTTTTGCGGCACTTCGCGATGCAGAAAAGGTGTGTGACAAACTGCTCATCGTGTGGGACCTTGTTGGCGAAGAGGCTGACGGCGTTTTCAATCGTGTTATCAAAAGCTGTGGTGGCAAAATCATTTAGGTATGGTTATGAAAAATATTTTGTTTGTATGCACAGGCAACACCTGCCGTTCGCCAATGGCAGAGTTTATACTAAAAGACATCCTTGCGCAAAAGGGAGTGACAGACGTAAACGTTTCTTCTGCCGGTCTTGCGGTGCGTGAGGGTGACGTTATGCACAAAAATGCAAAAAGCGTTTTGCAACAACACGGCATTTGCTGTGACGGTTTTGTGTCAAGACAAATCACAGAGGGCATGCTTGACAACAGTGACATAGTTTTGTGTATGACTCAAAACCACAAAAGGTTTTTGCCACAATCACCAAAAATAGTCACTCTTGGCGAAGTTACAGACAGTGCAGACGTTGCCGACCCGTTTGGATATGACGAGTCAATTTACAATTTGTGCTATCAGCAGATGAGGGGAGCGTTGCAAAAGTTTGCTGATTTGCACTTTGACAAAAAAGATTAATTATAATTTTGCAATAAAGCCAATTTGCCTATTGATTTTTTGTGGCAAATACAATATAATTGCTATAAGTGTTATTATTTTATGTTTGAGAGGATAATATGGAAAAAATCGTTATCGGTTGCGACCATGCAGCCGTGCAAATGAAAAACAACGTTATCAATCATCTTAAATCACGTGGCTTTGACGTTATCGACGTGGGCACGTACAGCGAAGAGTCTTGCGACTATCCAGACTATGCTTATGCAGCGGCAAAAAAAGTTGCCACTGGCGAAGTTGAAAAAGGCATCCTTATTTGTGGCACAGGCATTGGTATGTCAATCGCTGCCAACAAAGTAAAAGGCATCAGATGTGCTCTTTGCGACAACCTGTTCTCTGCCGAAATGACTCGCAGACACAACGACTCAAATATGCTTTCTATGGGCGCAAGAGTTATTTCAAACCAGCTTGCCCTCAAAATTGTAGATATGTTTTTGGACACACCTTTTGAAGGTGGCCGTCACCAACGCCGTGTAGAAAAACTCATGGCTATAGAAAATGAATAAGAGGTGAAATATGAACTGTTTTGTAATGGATCATCCGCTCATCACTCACAAAGTGTCTTTGCTCAAAGACAAACACACAAATTCTACAGACTTTAAATCATTGGTAAAAGAAATTTCTTTGCTCATGTTTTATGAACTCACTCGTGACTTGCCACTTCGTCAGGCAACAATTGAGTCACCAATCGGTCTCATCAAAACACAAATCGTTGCTGGTCGCACAATGGCATTCGTGCCTGTTTTGCGTGGTGGCCTTGGCATGCTTGACGGTTTGCTCGAACTTATGCCAAATGCAAAAGTTGGTCACATTGGTGCGTTCCGCGACCCGGACACAAAAGAATCTGTAGTATATTACTGCAAATTGCCACAGGATATCGACGACAGAGAGGTTATCGTTTGTGACCCAATGCTCGCAACAGGCTCACTTGCAGTTGCCGCTGTGGACGAAATCAAAAAGACTGGTTGCACAAACGTCAAATTTCTCACTTTGCTTGCAAACAAAGCAGGCATCGAAAGAGTAAACGCCGCACACCCAGACGTAAAAATCTATTGCGCAAGCATGGTTGACGGCCTCAACGAAAAAGGCTTTATTGAAGATGGCTTTGGCGACGTGAGCGAAAGACTTTTCGGCACAAAATAATTTAAAACAGAAAAATTAAAGACGGTCAACCGACCGCCTTTTTTTATGACTTCAATTAATATTCGTATTTTAATCCGTTGGTTGTTTGTGCTAAAAACAAACAGAGGGTTGGTTTAAAGAAATAAAAAAAGAAGCAGCCTATCGGCGGTAGTCATCAACTCCACAGGTCTGCTTCTTTTTGAGGCTTTCCCATCTAGCCTCGTCACGAAGTGAAGAAACTTCGCTTCTTGCGGGTCGGAACAAATAAATTGCCGACAATAAACAATCAAACAACGTTGATTGAGTTCGCTACCTTGTGGACAATTTTAGAGCAGATAAACCCAAAAGTCAACCAAAACAAAAAGCACCACAGAAAAAAGTATTGTCAAAACGTTTTAAAGACAGGATTCGTAAGGAACGCAGTGACGGAGCAGCGAAACGAAGTGAAGCGTCACGTTATTTCGATTATCCTGTTTGTGAGCAAAAGAGTGACGGAGGCTAATGGAACAAAACAAAAAAAGCACGATTTGTTATCGTGCTTTTTGTTTTTGACTACAGCCGTAGTCACGATCAATGGCAGGGGTGACAGGATTCGAACCTGCAAATAACGGAGTCAGAGTCCGCTGCCTTGCCGTTTGGCGACACCCCAACGGTGATACTGTATTAGTATAAAAACGGATTGCAAAATTGTCAACAAAAAAGCACCAAAAAATGTTGTCAAAATTTTCCTTTTTGCCCTTGATTATTATAAAAAATTAATTTACAATTTTTATAATAGATTAATATGGGATTTTTTGAAGAAGTTTACAAAGTTGTAAAAATGATACCACCAGGCAAAGTGGCAAACTATGGTCAGATTGCAAGGCTTGCGGGCAACAGCAAAATGGCAAGGCAGGTTGGCTGGGCACTGCACGTCAATCCATATCCGGGGCAGATACCATGCCACAGAGTTGTGATGAAAGACGGCAGTCTTACAAAAAGTTTTGCATTTGGTGGCATATGTGTTCAAAAACAAATGCTCATGGACGAAGGCGTGTTTGTTGACGACAATTTTGTCGTTGATATGACAAAGTACAAATGGGATACAGAGGATAGTTATGAAAAAGGGATTTAACAACGAACTGTACGTACAAAAACAAAGTCAATATATTTTAGAAAGGATCAAAAAGTTTGACAACAAACTCTATCTCGAGTTTGGTGGCAAGTTGTTTGACGACCTTCATGCGTCACGTGTTTTGTGTGGTTTTGATCCTAACGCAAAAATCAAATTGCTGTCCAACCTCAAAGACAATGCAGAAATCATCTTTTGCATCAACGCAAACGACATCCAGCGCAACAAAATGCGTGCAGACTTTGGCATCACTTATGGTGACGAAGTTTTGCGTGTTATCGACAACCTGAGGGAATATGGCATTTACGTTTCCAGCATTGTAATCACTCAGTTTGTAGAGCAATCTCAGGCCCTTGCATTCAAACAAAAACTTGAAAACAGGGGGGAAAAAGTATATATCCATCGCCTTACAAAAGGTTATCCAAACGACGTGGACACTATCGTATCTGACGAAGGCTATGGTCAAAATCCATATATCGAAACAACTCGTCCTTTGGTTGTGGTCACAGCACCAGGACCAAGCAGTGGCAAACTTGCAACTTGCCTCAGCCAGCTCTATCACGAATACAAACGTGGCGTAAAAGCAGGCTATGCCAAGTTTGAAACCTTCCCTGTGTGGAATTTGCCACTCAAACACCCGGTAAACGTTGCATACGAGGCAGCAACTGCCGATTTGCAGGACGTTAATATGATCGACTACTTCCATCTGGAAGCATATGGCGAAAAAACAGTAAACTACAACAGAGATCTTGCTGTGTTCCCTGTTGTGCGCACAATCATCAACAAAATCACCGGAGAAGAACTGTATAAATCACCAACTGATATGGGTGTAAATATGGTTGGCAATGCAATCATTGACGATCAGGCTGTGTGCAAGAGTGCCGAACAAGAGGTTTTGC
Source organism: Clostridia bacterium (assembly GCA_017457385.1). Taxonomy (GTDB): domain Bacteria; phylum Bacillota; class Clostridia; order Christensenellales; family CAG-314; genus Heteroclostridium. Next base: position 22,243 of record JAFTHO010000091.1, read on the forward strand.
GCCGTTATTTCAAGGCATTGTGCGACGTGCGTGACGGCAAAGAAAAACAGGCAACAGTTGACCGTATCGAAATGCTGATGAGCGAACTCAACCTCAAACCGACAGACAGAGCCGTTGTGCCACCTGCACGTGAAAGAAGCGAACGCACGGGATATCCTGTTGTTTCTATCCAGACGCCAAACGGCAAAATCGTCACTGGCCGTCAGTCAGAACTTTTGAGTGCACCTGCAAGCTCTTTGCTCAACGCAGTAAAATGTATTGCAGGCATGGCAGACGATCTCAAACTTATTGCACAATCTGCAATCGACCCGGTTATTGACCTCAAAACAAACATTCTCAAAAGCAAAAAGTCAAACCTCAATGCAGAAGAAACTTTGCTTGCATTGTCTGTATCTGCATCTCTGGACGAAAGGGCTGCACAGGCAATGGATTGTCTCAAACAACTTCGTGGTTGCGAGGCTCACTCAACACACATCATCACAAACGGCGAGGCACAAATATTCCGCAAACTTGGCATAAACCTCACTTGCGACCCACAATACGTGTCTTTCGAGCTGTTCAGCGAATAATATGTTTGACAAAAAAACTCATCACGTGCTTGTCTATTTTCAAACACAATGCCAGGGGGGATTGTATAAGGTTTTGGACAAGCAGGATATAATAGATGCAATGCCAAGACGATATGGCATGACAATGCAGGACGTGTGCGACGTTGTGGATTTTTTGCAACGCAATGACTATATCGTGCTTAAATACGAAGATGACGAGCAAATTTGCCTTGCGCTCACACCAAGGGCATATGGTGTTTTGCTCAAAGATTCGTCACATACCGAAAAACCAAAGTTTGACAAAAAAATATACTGGATTGTTGGCATCGTTGCCTTTTTGTCTGCATTTTTGGGTGTTGTGGCGGCAAAATATTTAGGATTTTAACATGCTCAACAAAAACGAAAAAATCGTTATGCAAATCATATACGACAAAATGACAGATGCAAAAAAGGCCGTCATCATCAAAGAAGACGAAATTTTGTCTAATCTGCCAAAAAAAGCCAAAATTGACCTTGGCGGATTGCGTATGATTTTGCAACAACTTGCCATAGACGAATATTTTGAACTTATCCACACCGAAAAAAAGGGAGAGCCTGTCATGGTTGTCACTCTCAAAAAAAAGGGTGTGGCGTTTGAGCGTGGTCTTGTGCAGCAAAAAAGAAAGTTTGGCCAAAAGATTGCAATTACAATCATTTGTGCTATAATAACAGCATTGATAAGTATGCTTATCAAAAATCTGGGCAATTAACTCAGCTGGGAGAGTGTCTCCTTGACGTGGAGAAAGTCAGCGGTTCGAGTCCGTTATTGCCCACCAGGCTAAAATAAGGTACTGTGTTTTACAGTACCTTTTTTGTTTGCAAAACTCAGGACGAGAAGAGTCCGTATAAGACTTGCCGGCAGGCAACGTCCACGAGTAAAGAGGGTGTAAACCATACTTTGCAAGTGTCGCTGTGTAAACAAAACAAAATCGAGTATTGCCCACCAGGCTAAAACAAGGTACTGTGTTTCACAGTACCTTTTTTGTTTGCAAAACTCAGGACGAGAAGGTGTTTTTTGCAATAAGTGTCCGTCAAATTACCCAACTTTCTGTGTAATAAAAGGTTCACTATTTACTTTCATTGTACAAAATGTTAAAATAACATAAAAGGAATAAAAAAAAGCTCCCTTTCGGGAGCAACCGCCAATGCGGACAAATGACTAGAATGAATTCTTATTTGAACTTTGCCTAGTTATTCTGTATTTTTATTATAGCATAAAAAATCTTCAAGTCAATACAAAGGGGCAAAAATGACAAAATTTTATTTGGGTATGGACATTGGTACAAGTTCTGTTGGTATGGCGTGTACTGACGAAAACTACAAACTTCTTCGAGCAAAAAGAAAAGACCTCATAGCAACACGTCTTTTTGAGCAGGCCAACACTGCTGCAGAGCGCAGAACAAAGCGTGCTTCAAGAAGAAGACTGATGAGAAGAAAGCAACGTATCAAATGGTTACAAGGTATTTTTGCTCCGTATATGGCAGACAATACGTTTTTTATCAGATTAAACAACAGCACTTTTTTGCCAGAAGACAAAGAAGAAAGTGCAAAAGCAAAATATACGTTGTTTAATGACGTTGATTTTAATGAAAAAGATTTTTACAAAAAGTTTCCTACAATTTTTCATTTGAGAAACCATCTTTTGTCAAGCGACAAAAAAGAAGACTTGCGTTTGTATTATCTTGCATTGCATCACATTATAAAATATCGTGGTCACTTTTTGTTTGAAGGGCAGGGCATAAGCGATATTCACAATTTTGATCTTCTTGCAAAGCAGTTCGAAGAAGTTTTTGCTAGCATTTTTGAAGAAGAAACTTTTGTTATTGCGGATACAAAAGCATTTAAAGAACTGGCAATGGACAAGACAAAAAAACTCAACACCAAAAAGAAGATGGTTGCAAATTTGCTTGGCCTTTCAAAAGCAGACAAACAAAAGCATGCAATGGCAGAACTCATGCTTGGTGCATCAGCAAAACCAAGTGTGTTGTTTGACGATGAAGGTTTGAAAGAAGAAAAAAGTTTTTCTTTCAAAGGCATGACAGATGAAGAATTTGAGGCAAAATGCAATGATTATGCCGATTATGCAGAATTGTTGCAAAGCATCAAATCCGTATATGATTACTTTACTTTTGAAAACATTTTATCTGGCAAAGACTATATTTCGCAATCTATGGTTGCAATTTATGATCAGCACAAAAAAGATTTGTCATTGCTCAAAAAATTTGTGATTGACAACTTGCCACATACAGTATACATAAAAATTTTTAAAGCAACAGATCAAAAATGCAACTATGCAAATTACGTTGGTTATACAAAAAAGGGTGGAGATAAAAAGAAACTAAAAACGTGCAAAAGAGAAGATTTTATAAAATACCTCAAAAAAGTTTTGCAAGAAAACGAGTCTGTTATATCTGACAAAACAACTTGTGAATATATTTTGAATAAACTTGCCGAAGATGAATTTTTGCCAAAAATTCTTCATGCAGACAACGGTTTGTTCCCTTATCAGATAAACAAGATAGAGATGGATGCAATTTTGCAAAAGATGCAAAAAAATTATCCTGAGTTTGCTGTTGTTGATGCGGATGGTTTTTCTGCAGTTGAAAAAATACAAAAAATTATGACCTACAAAATCCCGTATTACGTAGGTCCAATCAACACTGCTCACAAAAACAAAACCAAAGAGGGCAATGGTGGCAATGCCTGGGCAGAATTCAAGCAGCAGGGCAAAGTCACACCATGGAATTTTGACCAATTGATTGACAGGGCAAAAAGCAACCAAAATTTTATGAGGCGTATGACAAACAAGTGTACGTATCTGCATGATTGTGATGTTTTGCCAAAATTTTCTGTTATTTATCAAAAATACAACGTCCTCAACCAGATAAACAAAATAAAACTGGATGGCAATCAGATTGACGTTCAGCTCGAGCATGATATCTTTAACGATTTGTTTTTGAAAAACAAAAAAGTCAGCATAAAAAACATCAAAAAATATCTGGTTGACAAAGGAGTTGTGCCTGCAAGTCAAAAAGACAGCGTATCTTTAACAGGCATTAATGACGAAATAAATGCATCAATGAGTTCATATGTGACGCTCAAAAACATTTTGGGTGGCATTGTTGATCAAAAACCAGAGCTTTGCGAAGACATTATTTTGTGGCATACACTCAATACAGACAAATCTCTTGTAGAAAGCCTTATTATGCAAAAATATGGTGACCTTTCACAAGTTGCAAAAAACATAAAAGCGCTCAAGGGTATAAATATTTTTAAAGAGTTTGGACGCTTGTCAAAAGAGTTTTTGTGCGAATTGTCTGGTGGCATTGATGAGATCACCGGCGAAGTATATACAATACTTGGTTTGCTTTACGACACAAACCAAAATCTCAACGAAATTTTGTATAACAACAAATACAGTTTTGAACAGGCTTTGCAACAGGCAAACAAACAACAGGATGACGTTGTTGACTATGACGTTGTTGACAAACTTTACGTGTCACCACAAGTCAAACGTGGCGTATGGCAGGCATTGCAGATGGCAGACGAATACGTGTCTGCCGTGGGCAAAGCACCAGACAAAATTTTTATCGAAGTCACACGTCACAACGAAGACGAAAAAACAAAAAGCAAAAACAGTGCAAAACGACTTTCTCGTCAAAAACAATTGCAAAATCTTTATAAAGATTGCAAAGATATAGACGATTTGATTCAAAAACTCAACTGCAAAACAGATGCGCAGTTGCGACAGGAAAGACTCTATCTCTATTTTATGCAACTTGGCAGATGTATGTATTCTGGCGAGTATATCAATCTTGATCAGTTGAGTGGCGATATGTATGACGTAGACCATATCGTGCCACGCAGTCTTGTCAAAGACGACAGTCTTGACAACAAGGTGCTTGTTTTGCGCACTAAAAACAAACAGAAACAAGACGTATATCCATTGCCTGCAGGCTTTACAAAAGCGCCACAAGGGTTTGCATCAATGCAAGCCTATTGGAAGATGCTCAAAGACAAAAAACTTGTCAGTGACAAAAAATATGCTTTGCTCACACGCACAAATCCACTCACAAACGACGACTTTAATGATTTTGTCAACAGACAACTGGTTGTCACAAATCAAACTGCAAAAGCCGTTGCAGAGTTGCTCAAAATCAAATATCAAAAATATGGCACAAAAATCATCTATAGCAAAGCCAGCAACGTAGAAGACTTTAAAAAAGAGTTTGATTTGACAAAATGTCGCGAAACAAACGATTTGCACCATGCCCGTGATGCATATCTCAACGTGGTCGTTGGCAACGTATATCACTCAAAATTCCCATGGTTTTACAGCAAAACACAGCACGATGGCAAAGTTAAATTCAATCCAAAAGAGATGTTCACAAAAGATCTTGCCGGTGCGTGGAAGGTTGGTTGCACAATTGACACAGTAAAAAACACTCTTACAAAAGCAAAAAACATTGCAGTCACAAGACTTGCAACAACAGGCAAGGGTCAGTTTTTTGATGCAACAGTATATGGCGAGGTCAATGGTGGTGGGGCAACCGTTCCTCTCAAAGAAAAAGCACCATACAACAAAAAGGACAAAAAGGGCGGGTTTAAATATGGTGGCTACAAATCTCTTTCAACTGCATATTTTTGCATAGTCCAGTCAAAAAACAAAAAAGGCAATACTATCAAAACAATAGAGACAATACCTGTGCTTGCAGAACAAAAAATAAATGGTGATACAACAAAACTTGCAAACTATCTGTCAACAAGAGGACTTAAAGAGCCAAAAATACTAGTGCCAAAAGTAAAAATAAAAACACTTGTTTCAGTAAATGGATTTAATGCTTGGATAGCTTCGGGTGGAATAAAAGACACAAGAATAGTTTTGCATAATGCTGTTCAATGGTTTACAGATGCACAAACAGACAGATATGTAAATGCCATTTTAAAGGTGAGCCAGTGGGACAAAGATGGCAAACTCACTCCAGAAGAAAAGCAACAACAAGAGTTTAAAATAAAAACAAATCGTTTTGGCAAAGATTCTCTCGTTGTAAACAAACAAAAAAACACAGAGTTGTATAATCAGATTGTCAATCAGATGAGCCTGGCTATTTACTCTGGCATCAATGCTATAGTTGATACAAAAGACAAGCTTGTTGCTCACAAAAATGATTTCGAGTCATTGTCTGTGTTGGATCAGATTGCTGTTCTTTTGCAATGTGTGCAATATCTCAAATGCAATGCAGTTACGTCACTTGACCTGAGCAAATTGAAAGAAGGTTCTAGTGTGGGACGCACCAGAATATCAAACGATATCACTAACGTTGATTTCAAAATTATCAATACGTCACCTTGTGGTTTGTTTATAAAAGAAAAACAGGTATAAAAATGGGTTTCAGAACGGTTGTAATCAAATCACGCGTCAAACTTGAACACAGACTTAATTATCTAGTGATAAGGGGAGAGGTTGAAAACAAAATTTTTCTCAATGAGATAAATACTCTCATTATACAAAGCACGGCAGTTTCTTTGACGGCCTCTCTGCTAAACCAGTTGACAAAAAACAACGTCAAGGTCATCTTTTGTGACGAAAAGTGCAATCCATCCAGCGAGTTGTTGCCGTATTATGGTGCATACAACTCAAGCAAAAGATATTTGAAACAAATGGGATGGAATGAAAAAACAAAAAATGACGTGTGGGATGCAATTATTACACAAAAAATACGATTTCAGGCACAACATCTGTGCGAACTTGGTTTTAAACAACAGTCCGATATGCTGTATGACTATGCCAATGATATCCATGCGGGTGACGTGTCAAACAGAGAGGGTCATGCGGCAAAGGTTTACTTCAACTGTTTGTTTCAAGATGGTCAAAGCAGAGGGAGTGGTGGTTTTGTAAATGACTGCCTTAACTATGGTTATACTATTTTGTTGTCTGCTTTCAATCGAGAAATTGTTTCTTGTGGATATCTTACACAAATAGGAATATGGCACAAAAATGAGTTTAACGAATTTAATCTTGCGTGTGATTTTATGGAGCCGTTTCGCATTGTTGTCGACAAAAAAGCATTTGCCCTAAAAGAAGGTGATGATTTCAAAAAGGAAATGATAAACCTGCTCAATTGCAAAACAAAAATTGATGACAAAATGACAACTTTAGATATTGCGATAGGACAATATACAAAAAGCATTTTCAAGGCACTGGAGTTATGTGACGTGACAAAAATTGTTTTTCCGCAGCAAGTATTTTTGACAGATGAACTATAGATTTATGCGTTTGATATTATTTTTTGATTTGCCAATGCAAACAGACAAAAACATAAGGGATTACAATCACTTCAGAAAATTTTTGATAAAAAGTGGTTTTATTATGATGCAAAAATCTGTGTATACAAAACTTGTTGCAAACAACGTTGCAAGTGCATCTGTGAGGCAAAAGGTCAAAAAAAATCTTCCACCAGAGGGGATGGTCGAGTTACTGGAGATTACAGAAAATCAGTTTTCTCGTATAGAATATCTTGTTGGCGAAGGTCAAAAAACAGTGATTGATAGTATGGACAGGTTGATAGAAATATGATAAAAATTGTTAATTATAAAATCGAAAACCCCTTGACAGTAGATGATGGACAGGTGCAACTGCTTGTTATAGAGTCGCCATCAGAGTTTTTTTCTGTTGTATCCGAACTGCAAAATCAACTTGATGGAGAAGATGGTGATTTTGTTTTTAAACAAAATGACAAAGACGTCAGTTTTAACAAAATTGGTTTTCTCGTGACAGATTTGTTCAACGTTGATCTCAACGACAAAAAACTTCAAAACCTGTTATACAAGCAGATAGAAAAAGAGTTTGCCAGTGACGAAGACCTGTTTGTTCAATTTAATGAAATAAATGCATGTGTATTGACTTTTTTGCAAAATTTGTCTTTCAGGTTGCCACTGGCAATAGAGTTTGACGAGCTGTCTTTGCAAGGGGTTTTGAAAGAAACCGTATTGAAAGTGCAAAAAACATACGATACTTTTCTCGAAAAAATCATATGTTTTATCAATTTGCTTGTTGCACTAAAAAACATCAGGCTTATGGTATTTGTAAATTTAAAAAGTGTATTAAACGATGATGATATGCAGGCGTTGTATGCTCACTGCCAAAACGAAAAGGTTGGCTTGTTGCTTATAGAAAGCACTCAACCAAAAACAAGATTGAAAGGGGAGCATATGACAATCATCACGTCAGATTTGTGCGAAATTGTTGCAAACAATTGATGCACTCATCAAAATGATAAAAAAATTGTTGTTGCAGAGTGACCGTGTGGTCAACATGTGGCTTTTTGCCTCAGATTTGAGGTTTGAGAGCCTTGTTATTCTGTAAGTAACTAAAACTCTCCATACCTGTCTGCGTTTGTAATTGCAGTTTGAGAGCCTTGTTATTCTGTAAGTAACTAAAACAAACGTAACAAACAATCCAATTCCAGCAGCGTTTGAGAGCCTTGTTATTCTGTAAGTAACTAAAACCCACCACTCATATTTGTTTGTTGTGCCACTGTTTGAGAGCCTTGTTATTCTGTAAGTAACTAAAACAGCACTTGTTTGAGTTGTGCCACCTGTTGCGTTTGAGAGCCTTGTTATTCTGTAAGTAACTAAAACTAAAAAACACAGAGAACACAAAGCAATATCGTTTGAGAGCCTTGTTAT
>JAFTHO010000092.1 GCA_017457385.1 Clostridia bacterium
CACTCTGCAGCCTGGTCAGGGGGCAAAAATCCCAACAGGCATCAGGGCAGAAATTGCAGATGGATGGCTTTTGGCAATTTTTCCTCGCAGTGGTCTTGGTTTTAAATATCGTCTTCAGCTTGACAACACAGTTGGCATAATTGACAGCGACTATTTTTTCAGCGACAACGAAGGGCACATTTTTGTCAAAATCACAAACGATGGCAAACAGGACAAGGTTGTGTCACTTGATTGTGGCATGGCATTTGCACAAGGCATCTTTTTGCCATTTGGTGTGACGGTTGACGACAACGTCACGGCAACACGAAACGGTGGCTTTGGCAGTACCGACAAAAAATAATATTTTTGATTGATAAAGGGGCAGTTTATATTGCCCCTTTGCCGTATATAAAGGAGTTTTATGGACAAAATAAAAGTTATGTTCGTGTGCCATGGCAATATTTGCCGTTCGCCTATGGCAGAATTTGTTTTTAAAGATATGGTATCAAAACAAGGTTTGCAGGATATGTTTATAATAGCATCTTCTGCAACCAGCACAGAAGAAATCTGGGGTGACGTTGGCAACCCCGTATATCCGCCTGCAAGACGCGAACTTGCAAAACACGGTTTGAGTTGCGATGGCAAGCGTGCCGTCCAGCTCAGACGAAATGACGGCGACAAATACGACTATTTTGTTGGTATGGACAACGCAAATCTGCGCAATATGCACAATATTCTTGGCAGTCAGCATAGTCACAAAATCAGTCTGCTTATGGATTATACAAGCAGGGGTGGTCAGGTGGCAGACCCCTGGTATACAGGTGATTTTGAGACAACCTATCGTGACGTGTACGACGGCTGTGCAGGATTGCTTGACAAATTGTTAAAGGAGAGATGGTGACTTTAGATTTAATTCAAAACGACGACGAAATAATTTCACTTGTTGCCACGGCAGAAAATCAGCTCAGGTCAATTGGTTATACCGAACACGGTGCAAGACATCTTGGCATTGTCACAAGCAGGGCAGACGAAATTTTGTCAAAACTCGGGTTTGACGACAAACATATTTTGCTTGCAAAAATTTCTGCCTGGCTGCATGACGTTGGCAATGCGGTTGGCAGACCAAACCATGCACAAAACGGCGCAATTATGGCATACAACCTGCTGACAAAAAGAGGGATGAATTTTGGCGACGCGACGGAGGTTATGTGCGCAATAGCAAACCATGACGAACAAACGGGCACTGCCGTCAGCGTTACTGCCGCAACACTTATTCTGGCAGACAAAAGTGACGTTCATCGCTCACGGGTCAGACCAGACAAGGTCAAAGACGGTCGTTTGATTGACGGTGCAGACATACACGACAGAGTTAATTTTGCCGTCACAAACAATCAGTTGATTATAGACAAAAACAAAAATCAAATTTTGCTTGCTTTGGTTATAGACAATCAAATTTGCTCAACAATGGATTATGTCGAGATTTTTTTGTCACGAATGAGAATGTGCATTTATGCAGCCCAAAAACTAAACTGCTCTTTCAAACTGCAAATCAACGGACATCAGTTGTTGTGATAATTTTTTTTGCAAAACTTTTCATTTTTTTGTTGTCAAATCTTTCACTTTGTGCTATTATCATTGGGTAATCGCGCCGAAGTGGTGGAATGGCAGACGCGACGGACTCAAAATCCGTTGTTGGCGACAACGTGCGGGTTCAAGTCCCGCCTTCGGCACCAAGTATAAAAGCACTTGCTTAATGCAAGTGCTTTTTTCATTTTGTGCAAGTATTTACTTTTAGCGTGCCGTGTGATATATTTGTGTTATGAAAGCAAAAACAAAATTGAAATTTTCTTCTACGCTGGTGTTGTTTGCATTTGTGGTGTTGTTTTATGGCATGATGATGTATGACCAATATCAATACACGCAAATACAAATTGACGATCTCACGCAAAAGCAAGAGGTCTTCAGCTCTTTTAAAAATTCGCAAAAATCAAAATACAAAATCGTCTGTCAGGATGGTGACGAATATATCATCACAAAAATACTGATGGACGAAGATGTTCTCAACTCTTTAAAAGAGGGGGACAATCTTTTGCTGTCTGTAAAAGATGACGAAATCATCCAACTGTGTATAAATGGTCAAATGATAATTTCACTTGATGATTGCCACGAGATTTATTCAAATCATGTCAAAACGTCTGGCTGGATAGCAGGTGGTTTTTTGGTGCTTTTTGTTGGTGTAGGCCTGGTTTTTAAAATTATAGACAAAGTGGGCACAAAAAAGTTACAGGCATCTTATAACAATGCTATGCAACAAACAGAGGGCAACGTGCGTGATTTTGTTGTGGACGTTGACATTTATCGCAGCACAAAACAATCTATGGTCAAAACAAAAGGTGGCTATTATTGCGACTTTCTCACGCTTGTCAACAGTGGAAATGTCACCAAGGGCGAAAGTGTTTTAAAGGGTGTTATGGACTATATTTGTGACGACCAGTTTGTGCTTGTGTTTGACCGTGACGAAAAGAATATGGCTTTTGCCTTTTATAAAAAGGGCGAAAAACTCTTTTTTGACACTCTGTTTAAAGACGAGGGACAACCGTTTAAAATATCTTCAACTTTGTTTTGGTTTTTCCCTTACAACGCACGTGTAGAGCAAGAAGAACAAATTGCTTTTAGCCGTGCATTGGAATATTACGTTTTGACAAACGGCGATATTCTGCAAATGAGATAAGGGGGCTTTATGGACAAAAGACGACTTGCAATATTGTTGTTTACCCTTGATATATTCACAATGCTGTCCTTTGTTTTTCTGGCAGTATATCACATTTTTGCAGACGAGCCATTGTGGGGTTTTCCGGTGTGGCTTGTTGCAGACGTGGTGCTTTTTTTTGCAATAAAAGGCATAAAGGCAAAGTGCGATATACAATATGGGCAGATGTTTGGTGACGCAACAAAACAAAAAAAATTTGAGTATATATCCAATGTTGTTTTTTGGGTGATTGTTGCAATCGTGTTGCTCCCCATTACGCTTGTTCTGGTTGTTGAGAGTTTGTGTTTTGCCTATGCAACACGACCAAAAAAGATGTTTGATCCATTGTTGCAAAAAGGTTTTGGACTCAAAAAAGACAAACAAAACCATTGCTATCTTTTGCAAAAGCAAAACGTTGTGGTTGCGTTTTCTTTTGACGAAAACGACTATACAATCAGTTTTGATGGTGGCAAATCTTTTGTTGACGTTGTTGACTCAACGCTTGGCACAAGTTGCGAAAAGCAAATTTTGCAAAACGTACAACAAACTTACAAAGATGCTCTGCCCGTTTCAAAACAACGTCACGAGGTTGATGTTCCTACAGAAAAATTTGTATCATTTTTGGCAAACTATCTTGACTGAAATAAGATTGTTATGAAAAAAATTTATTTGGAAAAAAATTTGTTTATTCTTTTTAATGTATTTGCCGTGTTGTTGCTTGCGGTTGCAATATTTTTTGCAGTTACTGTTGATGTTGCAATAATTTTACTTTCGGTGGGTTCAATTATTTTAAGTGGTGTGTCATTTTTGTTTTTATTGTCATCAAGACTGTTTGTTTTTGATGACAAAATGGTGTTGGATGCACCTGCAAAAAAGACAACTTTTCAGAGAGAACAAATTGTTCAGGTATTTGTGCAAAAAGGCTTTTTTTATAGCCAGGTGGTTATCAATCTTGATGCATATGTTAAAAAAGAATTTAAATATGCTGATGAGTACCTTGATTTTTCTCTCAAAAATAAATATACTTGTTATCATTTTTGTTATCTGACAAAAAATGATTTGCAGGCAATAGCAAATTGTTGCAAAGGAAGGATAGTTTATGGAAAAAATTGACACAGCATTTGTGTTGTCCATAATATTTGGCGTTGTGTTTACTGCATTGGCATTTGTTTTTTATTTTGTATTCAAAATTTTGTGGCTAAACTGTCTGCTTGCAGTGTTGTGTCTTGCGGATGCCTGTGCAACGGTTTTTTGTGGCGCAGACACACAACAGGATTATACCGCAAAAGAAAAGGTGGCCTATCCATTGCTTGTGCTCGGCTTGTTTTTAGCTGTTGTCACGGCAATCATATCTTTTGTAAATCCACTGGGTGTGTTTTGCATAGATTATCTTTTGTGGGCAATATATGCATCCAGCAGTATAGTTCCAATCGCAATGCTGGTTGCGCTTGTGATTTCTTATCTGTGATCAAAAGAAACACTTGTATCCCGGTTTTTTGTTTTAAAGGTGGGATATGTGTGGTATAATTATATAGCTATAACGAATTTTTCATAAACAAGGAGAATTATATTATGATGCTTAAAGACAAAGTTGCAATCGTTACAGGTGGAACAAGGGGTATTGGTCTTGCAATCGTGAGAGCATATTTGCAACACGGTGCAAAAGTTGTTTTGTGTGGTTCAAAACCAGAGTCTGCACAAAAAGCAGTTGACTTGCTCAAAGCAGAAAACAGCGACTGGGTGGTAGAAGGCATCAGCCCATCACTCACAAACTACGACGAAGTTAAAACAGCGTTTGACGCAGTTGCACAAAAATATGGCAAAATTGATATTTTGGTAAACAACGCAGGTGTTTCTGCAAGAGAACCTATCACAAGCTACACAACAGAAATGTTTGCACAAACAATGGATCTCAACGTAACTGCAGTTTTCAACTGTTCACGTGCAGTTGTTGACCAGATGATTTCACAACAAAGTGGTTCTATCATCAGCACAAGCAGTATGGTCAGCAAATATGCACAACCAAGTGGCATTGCATATCCAACAAGCAAATTTGCAGTAAACGGCTTTACACTTGCTTTGGCGCGCGAACTTGCGCCAAAAGGCATCCGCGTAAACGCAGTTGCTCCTGGCATTACAAAAACAGACATGGTAAAAGCATTGCCAGAAAGTATGATTCAGCCACTCATCAATTCAATTCCACTCCATCGCATTGGCGAGCCAGAAGACATTGCAAATGCATTTGTATTTTTGGCAAGCGATATGGCAAGTTATATTTCTGGTGAAGTTTTGCATGTAGACGGTCTTGCCCGTTCATAACAAACAAAAACACACTGTTTTGCAGTGTGTTTTTTTGTGTCTTGAATTTTGTTTTGCAATGTGCTATTGTTATAGCAGAGGTAGGTTATGGATATTTTGATTGCAATGCAACAGCGACACTCCGTCAGGAGTTATCTCGACAAACAGATAGAAAATTTCAAAATTTCGCAACTCAACGCACTTGCCAAAGAGTGCAACGAGCAAAGCGGTCTTGACATTCAGGTGGTGGCAAATCATCCCGATGCTTTTGACAACTTTCTGGCACGCTATGGCAAAATAAAGGGTGCGCAAAACTATATTGCAATGGTTGGTAACAAAGGAAAAGACC
>JAFTHO010000093.1 GCA_017457385.1 Clostridia bacterium
CAGCACAAACACACCCTTTAAAAAACCGTTTTGTTTTTTGTTGACTGATTTTTGCATAATAATATATACGCCCCACAAAAGTTAAAAACAACTTTTACAAATCGTTTTTGATTAGTTTTTGTCGTGGCAGAGATATTATGCAGTTTTTGCGCAACAAAAAAAGCGGACTTTTCAGTCCGCTTTGATTTTGTTTCAGTTTTTAAATTCTACGTCGATTGTATCTGTATAACCAGAAATTACGTCACCGTTGATAACGATTTTGCCCTCTGTTTTGTATGTGTTGTACAAAGCGGCAACTTGTTCGTCAGTAAACAATTCTTTAAGTTCCTGATAAATATCCTGATGGAATCTCCAGCTTGCAGAGCCACCTTCTACACCATAATTGTTGCGTTGTGCATAAGTGATGTTGTCTGCAACAACCTCGCCGTCAACCCAGATGAGGTGCACACCATAGTCAGTAACGCAATATGTCATTTTTTGGCCATGGTTGATTGCAAATCTTGATGCATCTACAAACTCTTTAACAAAGTTTGTACCGGCAAAACCAAGGTCTGTTGGATCTTTGCTCACAACATAAGCATGAACCGGGTTTTGCATGCCAGGGTCTGTGTTGTATTTGTAAGTAGCCTGGATAAAGCTGTCTCTGTCCGAAGTGTCAATTTCTGCTCTGACTTGTGCAGGAGTGATACCTTCGTTGCCCTGGTTGTCTGTTACCGTGATTTCATCTGCCATTGTCTTACGATAGTCTTTGTATTGAGCAGAGTTAGCACCAAAACGTGTTTTTGCAAGATTTAAACGATCTGTCTGTTCGTCAGAGAATGGAAGCAAAATACTGCGTACGTAGTAATATTGACCTTCGTATTGTTGTGGAACGCAATATACAAAATCATCATCTGTGAGACCTGTGATAAAGCTTGCAAAAGAAGATGGGTTTTGTGCATACTGGTCAGTCACTTGTGCAATTTTTGCTGCAAGTCTTGCATTGAAAACTTCTTCTGTGATTTCTGTCTGATTGTCAGCATAGATGTCTGTGAGATAGTTTTCTGCAATTCGTGATTCAATCTGAGTTTCGATTGTTTGAGCGAGATATTCTTCCAGTGTGAGTTTTTTGCTGTTTTTGATGTTTTTAGTCACTGTAGAAACTGCTTTGTTTTGTGCTTTGATATAGTCTTCTGCACTAACGTCTGCATCGTCGTCGTTGTCTTTTACCAGACGTTCGTTAAGGTCTGCAACGATTTCTGCAAGTTTTGCATCGTTTTGTTCAAAAACGTATTTAACTGATTTAAAGTCCTGATTTGCAACGTATTCTGCAAGTTGTTCGTCAAGTTTTTCTACGTCAAGTTTTTTGTCTGCATCTGCAGGTGAATAATCACTTCCATAAGTGATCATTTCTGGATATTCGTTGTCTGCCTTTTCTTCGTCAAAAGTAAAGTCTGCATTGAGTTCTGACATTGTGAGTGAGTCAAGTCTTGCATAGAAAGAACTATATACGCTTTTTTGGATATACTCAAGCTCGCTGTCTGTAAGATATTGAGCGTCGCCACCAATTTCTGTTGCAAGTGTGCCAGTGTTTTTTGTGCCACTGAATTTTGTTTTATACTCGTTGAGCATAACCTTTTGTGGCACAAACACAGGGAACATCATATCCCAAACCTGTTGATAAGTATAACCTTGTTGAATATAAGCAAGACCGTTTGTATCGAAATAGTCGATAACCTCGCCAAGAGTTACTGTTTCCTGACCAACTGTAAGAGCCACCTGGTCACGATATCTGTCTTCGTTGAGCACAAACAAACCACAGCCCACAAGGAATGTAAGGCTGAATACTGCAAGTGCTATTATACTGAAAAACTTTTTGAATTTAGCCATTATTTGCTTTCTCCATAAAATATGTCGCCTATGATTATACTAAAAAATTTGTTCTTTGGCAATAAAATCAAATGTTTTTTTCATATGCGCAATCAACAAACTGACACACTTGTTCAAAACTTTTTGACATATTGTCCTTTTTGATGTCAAACACCACTGCAAGTTTGTGAGTGACGTCAAGACGGGTGACATTTTTGAATTTTTCCAATGCATCAAACACACCCTGATTTTGCAGATAACCCACTGCAAAAAAGCACAATTCTACCCTGCCAGGCCTGATAACAACCTCGCTGATGCCAAGGTGAGACGCCTTTTGTTTGAGCAGGCACATATCCAGCAGATTGAGCACCTGTGGCGGTGGGTTGCCGTATACGTCTGTGATTTCTTCAAGCAGTTCGTCTGCGTCCTGTTGTGAAGAAATTGCAGAAAGCCTTTGATAAAACGCCATTCTGCTTTCGCCATCTGTGATATAGTCTTTTGCATTTGCATCAATTGCCACGTCAAGGGTGCACTCGACTGTCTCTTTTGTTTTGACACCTTTGAGTTCGTCCACTGCCTCGCCCAGCAGTTTGCAATACATATCGTAGCCAACCTTTTCCATATGGCCGTGCTGTTCTTTGCCAAGCACGTTGCCTGCACCACGGATTTCAAGGTCGCGCATTGCAATTTTAAAACCACTGCCAAGTTCGGTATATTCAAGCACGGCGTTGAGTCTTTTGTTTGCGTCTGCAGTCAGGATTTTGTCTTCGCGATACATAAAGTATGCAAAGGCACGGCGGTTGCTCCTTCCCACACGACCACGCAACTGATAAAGCTGACTGAGTCCAAAACAGTCTGCGTCATACACCAAAATTGTGTTTGCATTTGGTATATCAATGCCGTTTTCGATGATAGTAGAGCACACAAGCACGTCATATTCGCCGTTGGTAAACTCATATATCTTTTTCTCCAGCATACCTTCGTTCATTTGTCCGTGTGCAACGCAAAATTTTACACCCGGCATCATTTGCGAAAGTTTAAAGGCAAATTCCTCAATAGTTTCTACCCTGTTGTATACAAAAAATGCCTGACCGCCTCGATTGACCTCTCTCATGATGGCATCGCAAATGAGATAATCCACACTTTCTACAACGTACGTTTCGACTGGCAGTCTTTCCTGCGGTGGCGTCTGTATAATGCTGATATCCCTCATGCCCGTGAGTGACATATGCAACGTGCGCGGAATTGGCGTTGCAGACAAGGTGAGTACGTCTACGTTTTTTTTGATGTTTTTTATCGTTTCTTTGGC
>JAFTHO010000001.1 GCA_017457385.1 Clostridia bacterium
AAAAAACAAGATTGATTTCAACTTTGTTTTAAACACGAAAGTCATGCTTGTTTGTTTTGCATAAAGCCTTGTTTTTTGCACATACTTTGCAAAAACAAGGAGAAAGCTATGCAACACAAAATAACAAAAAAATACAAAATTGACCTTAACAACCTGCCACAAAACCCACACCCATGCATGATTGTGCCAGACCCGGACGACCTTTGGGACGAAGAAGGTTTTATTTCTTCTTCTGGCATGTCATAAGGCATTTAAAAAATGCCAAAAGACTGTATATGGCTTAATTATTTATAAAGTTTGCAGGACACGAATAAATTACAGATGAACACAATCACGAGTAAAATGTTTGTTAACAAAACATTGCAAATTTTTTGATAAAAGCAAAAATAAAAAGCACGGCAAAAAGCCGTGCTTTATTATTTTTTAGTAGTTAATCTGTCGTTAAATTGCAACGATTAAGCAATTGCTTAAACAATTAAGCAATTTCGCAAATCCAAGTGTTGTCTGGATCTTCGTTGAGAGCTGATGGGTCATCCAAATCTGCGTTTACAGCAACGATTTTGCCAGCGATTGGAGCAAGGATGTCAACAACTTCTTTGATAGTTTCAACTTCGCAAACTTTGTCGCCTACTGCAACTTCTGCACCAACTTCTGGAAGTTCGATGTAACCGATTTCGCCAAGTTCTTCTCTTTTTTCTGCAGTGATGCCGATTTTGCCTTCTTCTGCCCAGATACCTTCTACGATAATTTTAGCCATAATAAAATCCTCCGTTATTAAAGCATTTTGCTTTAACAAATTAAATTTATTAAATTATATTGTAATTTTGTTTTAATGTCAATAGGTTATCTTGCTTTTGGTGTGTGGATTGACATACCTTCGCTAGCTTCTACCGCTTCCATAACACCTTCTACTACAGTTGGGTGTGGGTGGATAGTTTTGAGGAATTGATGTCTTGTCATGCCAGTAGCAACGCAAACTGCAAGTTCGCCAATGATGTCTGTTGCTCTGTTGCAAAGCATTGATGCGCCAAGCATTTTTTCTGTGCCTTTTTCGAACAATACTTTAACAAAACCAGCCTGGTTAACGATCATAGATTTGCCGTTGCCAGCCATGTTGTATTTGCCAACTTCGATTTCGATGCCACGTTCTGCACATTCTTCTTCTGTCAAACCAACGTTTGCAATTTCTGGAGAAGTGTATACACATGCTGGGCATACGCCGAGGTTGTAGCTTTGTTCTTTGCCCAAAATGCGTTCTACAACAACAACGCCTTGTGCTTCTGACCAGTGAGCGAGCTGGATGTCGCCACCAAGGCAGTCACCGATAGCATAAATGTTGTCTGTTGCAGTTTTGAGGTTTTCGTCTACAACGATTTTGCCGTTTTCTACAACAACGCCTGCGTTTTCTGGTTTGAGGCCTTGGAGATATGGGCTACGACCGATACAAGCGATGAGCATTTCTGTTTTGATAGAATCTACACCGTCTGGAGTTGTGAAGAATACTTCTACACCGCCATCGATCTTTTTGATTTCTTTCATACGTGATTTGTAAAGGATTTTGATGCCTTTACGCTTCATGATTTTGCCGAGTTCTACACCCAAGTCACGGTCTGTTTTTGGGAGAAGACGGTCACGAGTTGCAATGATAGTTACGTTTTTGCCAAGAGCGTGCATGATTTCTGCAAATTCTACGCCGATAACGCTTGCGCCTGCAATTGCAACGTTTTGTGGAATGTCAAGGTGTTTTTCCAAAATATCATCTGAGTCCATTGCAAGTTCGATACCAGGGAAGTTAGGATTTCTTACTTCGCTGCCAACTGCGATGATGATGTATTTTGCAGAAATTTGTTCTTCGCCAGCTTCGCTTGTTACGCAAACTGTGTTTTTGTCAACGAAAGAACCATGGCCACGATAAAGGTCGATGCCATTGCTCTTGAGCAACATTTCTACGCCACCGCGAAGTTTTTTAACGATGTCGTCTCTGCGTTTGTAAACGGCAGCCATATCATAAGAAATATTGTCGCAAGAAAGGCCAAGTTTTTTAGCTTCTTTCATTTCTTCGAGTATTTCGCCTGCATGCAACAATGCTTTTGTAGGGATGCAACCTCTGTTAAGGCAAGTGCCACCTACTGCGTCTCTTTCAACAACGGCAACTTTCATACCGAGTTGAGCTGCTCTGATTGAAGCAACGTATCCACCAGGACCTGCGCCGATTACAATCAAATCATATTGGTTCATAATAAAAAATCCTCCTTAATATCAAAACAAGCTGACAGTATCTATCAAAACTTTATTGTTTGTGTCTAACTTGAGTTTATTTAAATCTGCTATGTTTTTGCCAAGCAAAAACTGTTTTGTCTGTGACACCGCATCGGTGTCGAGTGCATCACTGAAAATCTCGATATCTGTGATGACACCTTTGTCTGACTGATAGACAACTTCTATCTCGCCCCAGTCAAACCTTTTGCCAACGCTGTTGCTGAAAGTCGGGTTTCGTCCAAAACGGAACTCGTCGTTTGCAAACACGTCGTCAACAAGTTTTTGTATCTCGTTTGTGCCAACAGAGTTTTCGTCCACAATCTGCACGGGCAGGTCGTATACCTCGCCAAAACTTTGCAAAATTGTTTTTGCCATTTTGTCTGTGGTGAGCGTGCTGTCAAACTCGACAAGATTGACCACACGACTGCGCACCGAGTCGATGCCCTTTGACTTCATTTTGGCTTGCGACACAGTGAGATATTTGCTCATCTCGTCGTGATTGGTGTTGATGAGCACCGTGCCGTTGTGCATTTTGACGTGACCTTTTGTCAAAAACGAATTGCCCGAAAACTTTCGTCCGTCTGCCAAAATGTCGTTGCGACCACTTATCTCTGCATTGATGCCAAGTTTTTGTGCCGCTTTTAACAAAACTGTCTGTTGTTTTTTGAGATTGTAGTTTTGCTGATGAGCCACAAAAGTAAAGTTGAGGTTGTTTACGTCATGAAAAACCGCACCGCCACCCGTGAGTCGTCTTAGCAGATGCCCACCCTCGCTTTCGAGCAAAGACACTTTGCACTCTTTAAAGGCGTTTTGGTTTTTGCCGACAACAACCGTTTTGTCGTTTTTCCACAAATATAAATATACTGTGTTTTCGTCGCAAACGTCCAGCAACCTTGCCTCCAGCGCAATGTTATAAAATGGATTGATACTGTCCGTCACGATTGCTTTTATACTTGTTATCATCAGACAAACCTCGTTATACAATTATAACAAATAGTGTCCAAATTGTAAATATTCCAACCGCAAATTATCAATTATTTATCGCGTCTGCATCAAGTATGCCAATGTATGCGAGATTGCGGTATTTTTCGGCATAGTCAAGACCATAGCCAACCACAAACTCGTCAGGGATGCTGAATCCTACGTAGTCTACAGGCACGTCCACAATTCTGCGTGAAGGTTTGTCCAAAAACGTGCAGATTTTTACGCTGTTTGCACCACGATAAAGCAAATTTTCTTTAAGGTTGGCAAGTGTGCGACCTGTGTCGATGATGTCTTCTACCAAAATGATGTCTTTGCCACGTGGGTTTGAAGACAAGTCTTTGCTGACCCTAAGTTCGCCACTGCTCACCGTGCCGTTGCCATAGCTTGACGCTGCAATAAAGTCAAACTCTACGTCGCACTCGATGTGACGCACAAGGTCGGCATAAAAAGTGACCGCACCTTTGAGTGTGCATACAACCAATGGCCTTTTGCCCAGATAATCTTTTGAAATTTGTTGTCCGATTTCGCAAACTTTTTGTTCTATTTGTTGTTTGTCAAACAAAATCTTTTTTATCTCTTTGTATTCCATAATTTTATCTTACTGCAATGCCAAAAATGTTCTGGCTGTTTTTGTCAACCTTTATTTTGTCACTGATTTCTACACCACACACGATAAACACCTCGTTGTCTTTTGCAACAAGCACAAGATCGTCTCTTTCGCGTGCAGGTATTTTTTTGTCAATCAAAAACTCTTTGAGTTTTTTTGTGCCTCCGCCAAATTTTGTAAAGACGTCGCCGTTTTGTCTGTGCCTCAATACACAACCCTCCGGCAGTTTGTCACCGTCAAAATACAAACCGTCCTCTGGCAGAGCATTTGTGATTTCTATCATCTTGTCGCCAAACATTGTTGGCTCAAGTGCAAAATCCACGTGATGCACAAGTTTTTCTTTTTCCATCCAGTGCATTATCGTCACACCCTCGTAGTCACGATATGCCCTGAGGTTGTATGGCAAATCTATTTTGCAACCAGACTGTTTGTCATAAAGTGCAAAAACGTCGTTGACGTGCTTGCTCTCTATGTCGGTATGTATACCAAGATATGCCATCGCCTTGAAAACACAACGCAAAAATACGCCAAAGCCTTCGTCTGCAACACTGTCTGGCAACTGCACAAAACCATCGCCAAAATCGAGATTTTGTTCGTCTGCAAGGTCATCAAGCACCTGCTGGTCACCAGATATATTTTTGCCAAAACGACAGATGTTTTCCGTCACACGGCTGTTGACTTTTTTGAGCAGAGGAAAAATTTCGTTTCGCAGATAGTTGCGTGTTTTGTCGTTGTCAAAATTTGTCTGGTCAACAACGTATTCGATGTTGTTTTCGCTTGCATACTGCAAAATTTCTTCTTTGCTGACGTCAAGCAATGGTCGAACGTATCTGCCACTCATCTGCTTCATGCCGACGGCACCTTTTGCACCACTGCCACGCAATATGTGCATAAGTATCGTTTCTGCCTGGTCGCTCATGTGATGTGCAAGTGCAATATAGTCTGCATCTTTAAACTCGTCAAACACTTTATATCTCAAAATGCGGGCCGCAGTTTCTTCTGACAGTTTGTGTTGTTTTGCATATTCCAGAGCGTTTACACTAAAACCAAAAAACTCCAGACCATATTTTTTTGCAAGGTTTTTTACAAACAGACTGTCGCTTGCACTTTCTGCCCTGATGTTGTGATCGACGTTGATGACGCAAAGCTCAATTTCGTCCTTTTGGGCATTTTTTGCAAGATTGTCCAAAAGAACCACGCTGTCCACACCGCCTGATACGGCAACTGCTACTTTTTTTCCAAATAAATAACTCGTGTCCATATATAACAATATACCATTTTATACATTATTTTTCAAGGTCAAAAAACAAAAAAGACTTCGTTTGTTTTTTGACGAAAACAAACTGCAAATCATATAAATAACGTCCGTCATTGACACACCCATTGCCTTATATTATAATTAAATGAATTTATATGGGGGGGGAAACAAAATGAAAAGTAAAATCAAATATTTTTTTGCAACTTTGCTGGCTTTTATATTTATTTTTGCCATGGTTGGCTGCACACCACAAGACAATCCTGACGGAGACGTTCTTTTATCAATGGTTGGAGAGTGGACAGCTGTCGGAGAATATGTAAATGGCAATTATACCGGCTATAAAGCAAATGACGGACACGTTGCTCGCACAATAACCATAACTGCCGATGACAGTATGACTTTAAGACAAACTCAACAAAACGCCGACTTTTCGTTGTATGGCAAACTTGTTTTAAATAAAGATGATTCATACAAATTTGTGTTTTCTTCATCAACTATGCACTCTTATTCATCAAATGAGTCCCCTGATTTGACAATCAGCCTTATTCAACCAACTTTTTCGGCAGCCACTTATACTTATAGCAAGGGTAAAATCAAAGTAGAATTCAATCACACTACAATAAATAAAGTTATTTTAGTTTTTGAAAAAAACTAACAAAAAAGACGGAAATTATCCGTCTTTTTTTAATTTGTTTTGTTCAATTTCAAAAACCTGGGCGACGACCACAGTCATATCGTCTTTTGCAACGTCACATTGCAAAGCAAGTGCTTTTTTGACAATTTCGTCCGCAGTTTGTTGCGGTGTTTTAAAGCACAAATCTGCAACAAAATGAGCAAGGTTTTCTTTTGTTTCAAACGCATCGCTTATGCCGTCACTCACCATAATGATGACGTCGCCGTCACACAGTGCCTTTTTTGTTATGCATGGCGTCATCTCTTCAAGCACGCCAAGTGGCAAAGACCCGGCAGACACGATTTCTACCTTGTCCATATTTTTTACAAATCCACACGTTGCCCCGATTTTTATAAAGTCACACAACCCACGTTGCAAATCAACCACGGATATATCCACCGCAGTAAAGGTTTCGTCCTGCGACAAGGTGAGCAGTCTGTTTACGCTGGACAATATCGTTTCGTTGTCAAAACCCGCTTTATAAAAATTTTCTATAAGCGAAATTGCATTGCTGGAGGTTTTTTCTGCATTTTCGCCACTGCCCATGCCGTCGCACAGACCAAGCAGAAATCTGTTGTGATCTATACGCAAAAAACTGTGCGTATCGCCGGATATTTTGCTGTCTTGCTTTTTTGTGGCACAAAAACCAAAAGTCACGTCAAACTTTGGCGATGGCACAAATGTCAAAACAGTCCACGTTTTGCTTTGTTCTGTCTGGCTTTGGGCAAGCATCATTTTTGCACCGCACACACGGGATACTATTTTGCCAATGCACTCTTTTTTGCTGTCTTTTGTGTCTGCCACTATGGTTGCCGTGCAACCTGTTTTTTCCTGACAGACGACAACTTCTTTTACAAGCACGCCATACCTGGCAAAAGTCTCAAACAACAGACTTTCTTTTTGTCTGTCAAAAATCGTCTGGCTTTTTGTATCCTGCGACAAGTGCTTTAAAATATCTGCCACACCTGCAAGCTGTTCGCTGATGAGCAGTCTGCTGTTGTCGCTGTTTGTCGTGACAAGATAATAATGTTTGTATCTGTCCACCGCCTGATTGACGGCAGACAAAATGCCGTTTAGCCTTTTGCATCGTTGCGTCATATCGTCAGGCAAATCAAACACGGTGGCTTTGCCCCTGTCGAGCGCACCGTCCATAATTGTCAAAAATGCATCTTCTGTTTTTTCTATATAAGTGCGCCAGCAATGTATACGTTCGCTGCAATCTTTGCACACCTGTGACGAAACCTCTTTGGCAAGCATAACTTTTGCCTGATCGCGTGGAACAACACCATGCACCATAGAAGAAAAACTCAGCTTCATTTCAAAAAACACCTGCGACAAATCGTATAGTTTGCGTGACAGATTGGTTTTGGTGCGGTTGACAAGGTTGCGTATTGCATATTCGCCACCACTTTGCCCCAGTATGCCGGCAAGTCGCACAACTGTGTTTTTTGGCACAAGTGCAAAGGCAAGACAACCACACAACAAAGACACAACCTGCATAACGGCAGGCATCTGACCATAGAAAAAATATCCAACGGCAATGTCTGCAATTGGCAATGCAAAAACACACAATGCCCTGACTGGGCGAAACAAAACTGCAACGAGTGCAAAACAAGCAAACAAAGACCCATCTGCAAGCACACCAACGCCAAACGCACAGCCAAACCCAAACAAAACCCCAGCCAGCATGCAGGCAAAGTTGCCAAATATATAAAGACAAAACAAAATGCAAAAGCCACCCACAAACCTGATGAGCGAAAAACCAAAAATATCTGCATTTGCCAGCCCCATTGCCACACACAGCACGCACAGGGCAATGCACACCTTTTCGTCACCGCCAAGTTTGTATCTCAGTCCACGCACAAACACACTTTTTGTTGCAAACAGACACACGTATGCAAACACAACTGACAACAAGGCATATCCGCATTTTTGCAAAAGAGTTTGTGTGTCAAAAGTGAGATATGCCACAAAAAACACCTGACCCAAAACAAGCATTGTCAAAAACCATCTTGTGCCACTTTTTCTTTTTAAAAGTTTGTATATCAAAAAGACGACAAAACTTGCACCAAAGCTTGTGACCGTCCACAAAAAAACGTTAATGCCAAAAAACAAGCCCGCCAAAAGATATGCCACGGAGGACGTGATTACACCCACACCGCAAAACATGCTTGCAACGTAAAGTCCAAAGCACAATGCAAAACAAAATTGATCCACTCCTGCAAGACGCAGACACAAAAAAATGCACAAAAGTCCAAAACCTTTTGCAAATTCTTTTTTAAAACAAGTTTTTGTTTTTTTCATACAAAACCCCCTTGCCAAAACAAAATAACACCTTTATACACACAAAATTTGGCAAAAAAGGTTGGTTTTTGAGCAAACAAGGCAAAAAATAATGCTTGACAACACAAAAAAACAGGTTTAAAATATGTTTGTTATCAGCAAAGACCAAGGCTTGAAAAATTTTTTAAAAAAAATTAAAAAATTGCTTGACAACTTTCTTTTATATGGGTATACTTATCAAGCATCAATGCCGCGGGGTGGAGCAGTTGGTAGCTCGTCGGGCTCATAACCCGAAGGTCGCGTGGTTCAAGTCCCGTCCCCGCAACCATTTCGTTGTGGCGGCGTAGCTTAGTTGGTCTATAGCGGCCGGTTCATACCCGGCAGGTCGTTGGTTCGAATCCGACCGCCGCTACCAAATAAGGCCCCTTGGTCAAGAGGTTAAGACATCGCCCTTTCACGGCGGTAACGCGAGTTCGATTCTCGCAGGGGTCACCATATTGTGGGGAGTTAGCTCAGCTGGGAGAGCATCTGCCTTACAAGCAGGGGGTCACAGGTTCGAGCCCTGTACTCCCCACCACAGTATGAAGGAAGATACGAAAGTATCTTCCTTTTTTTTGTTGAGTACAGTCACCGTTAATCACGGTGGCTTTTTTGTTTAACGGGGTCAACAGGTGACGCTCCACTTCGTTCTCGCTGATCCGTCACTGCGTTCCTTACGCGCTCCTGTACTCCCCACCACAATACAAGCACAGTAAACACTGTGCTTTTTTTCTTGCCTTTTTTGGTGTTTTTGGCTTTATCCCCAAATTACCCCCCCCCACACACAATAAAATATTTTAAATAATCAATCCTTTCTGTAAAAAAGACTTGCTATTTTGTTTTATTTTTTAAATCTTTTTGATATAATAACAACCATAAAGATGCGTTGGCCCCAAATGGGTAGGGGAATAGGTCGAAAGGACGGAATCGCATCTTTTTTTCTTGCCTTTTTACTCTCAACTTTGTTTTTCTTATTGCAAATGAATGTGTTTTGGCATATAATATCAACAGAAAAGGTTTTAAAAACTTGTTTTCACAAGTTTGGCTCGCCCAAAAGGCTTGAGCGATGGTGACTTTCCCGACCTTTTCTTTTTTTTTGCCTTTTTTGGCTCTCACCTTTGTTTTGCATATTGCAATTGAATACGTTTTGGCATATAATAAGCAAAAAAGGAGGTCGCCATGCCTGTTTGGGAAATAAGATGTCCAAAATGCAATTATCCAATGCGTGTTGACACTCAATGCTCAAAGGTGACCTGCCCTCATTGCAGAGAAAGATACTTTACTGAAGAAGTTTTGCACGAGCGCACACCATATCACAAAAAAGAAGAAAAAAGAAGTGGTGTTCTGGATGCTTTTTTGGCAGTTGACAGCAAAGATGACTCTTTCTCTGATGACAGCTATGCAAAATATGACAACAGCGAGCCATCTTTTGGATTTGTTGAAAAAAATGCAAAATCAAACCAAAAATTGTGGGAAATAAAATCTGACGAAAGCTGGTTTTTTGGCGGTTGCCGAAACCTTGCGTTTTTTTCTTTTGCACTTGCATTGTCTGGCACTGCATTTGGTGCAATAGGGTCAATTGTGTTTTTCTTTTTTGGGATTTTTCTTTTTATACTGTTTTGCTTTCCTGCATGCCTTTCTTTTTTGGAAGTAGCACTGAACAAAAAATACAAGCAAAAAATTGGTCCGTTGCGCGTTGGCACCTTGGTATCCACCGTCGTTTTTGTTGCAGTAATAACTGCCATTGCTTTGTATGCAAACGCTGTTTATCAACCTGCCTATTGCGGATCGTACTATCCAACGCAAAATATTGACTATATAGGCACAGCAGAAGAAACCAATTATGACCTGAAAGGAAAAATTCATCTGGACGTTGACAAAGACGGTTATGTGCTGGAATATTCTTTTGAATTGCCAAATCAAATTCAAAAAACAATTTCTGGCAGTTATACAGAAAAAAACGGAATCCTTGCCTTTGACGACCCTTCGATTGAAATGAGGACAAACAACAAAGTATACGTCACAATTGACCTGACCCAATATGAGTATGGTTTTTTGATAATAGAACTTGAACTATAGACAAAACACACCACCTTTTGCACAATTGTTTTAAATAAAACAAAGCACTCTTGCGAGTGCTTTTATTTTTGCATATGACAGGTTTTGTTGCCACCCTTTATTTTTGCATTGCTTTGTGATACAATGTTTTTATGAACAAGTTTTTTGCAAACAAAAAAATGCTCTGGGCTTTGTTTGGAGTGTGCATATTTTTGACGATATGGATATTGCTGTTTAAGTTGTGTGTGCCTGGTGGCATTCATTGGAACGACATAGACTATATGTCCGTTGAAGAATGGTTTTGGTTTGGAATAAACCCAAGCAAAAGCCTGCCGATTTTTTGCATGACGCAAGAACTTTTGACACAATATATTGTCGAGCAGACGATAAACGTTGTTTCGCTTGTTCCCTTTGGCATCATTGCTGGATTTGTGCTCAAAAAAAGATACGTGTTTTTGACGGGTTTTGTGCTGATTGCCGGCATAGAGCTGACACAGTTGTTTGCCCGTATGGGTGGTTTTGACGTGATTGACGCCATTACAAACCTGCTTGGCGTTGCCCTTGGTTTGCTTGTGCAACGCAAAATCATGTGCAAAATGACAAGCCGTGCAATTGACAAAGCATGCAAAATTTGCCTGATGATTTTTGTGCCTGTGGCAATTTTTGCACTGTATACCCTTGTGTTTGTTTTTCCCGGCACGTTGCCTGCATAAACAAAACATCAAAAACTAAAAACAAAAATAAAAGCACCGTGAGTACGGTGCTTTTTTAATTCAACTTGGCATCTGTAAACAAACTTTCGTCCAAAACAAACAGCACTTTGTCATACTTTGGATTGTACATTACAAGTGGCTTGTTTTTCAATATCAAATTCCACTCTCCTGCATATCCCTTTTTTTGCGAAACTGATTGTCTTGGAGTAATCTCTGTGTCATAGTCTGGCTCACCAGTCTTTCCACTGTATTTTGTTATTTCCTGCCCATTATAATCAAAAGTTACGCTTATTCTTGGCACGGCAACAAGTTCGGTCGGTCCGTACTTTCCTTTTGTTACAAGCACAGACATCCATCGCTCTGCCTTTATTTTCGCATCCACGACGATTGCATCACGAATATATTTTTTCCCTTTTGCCTGAGATGCAAACCATTGTATTCCATAAACAAAAGATGCAACTGCAAACGCAAACATAACTATAGTTGCAATCAAAAAAATCACAATATGGTCTTCGGCATCATCAATAAAACACGCAACAAAAAAAGCGACTGATGCAACAAAAAGCAAAATGGATACCCCAACACATCCTGCCTGCAACTCTTTGTTGACCACAAGGTCCAGCATAAATACTCTTTTGTTTTCGGCATTTAT
The DNA here is from genome assembly GCA_017457385.1 of Clostridia bacterium. Taxonomy (GTDB): domain Bacteria; phylum Bacillota; class Clostridia; order Christensenellales; family CAG-314; genus Heteroclostridium. The sequence goes on from JAFTHO010000001.1 coordinate 11,527, forward strand.
ATCTTCAATCAATTTTTCTTTTATATCCATATACCTTCACCTTTTTGCAAGCAATTCGTCCATTTCTTTTTTATAATTGTTTTTATAATCTATCTGATTGATTTTTAAAGAAAAAATATAATCCACCTGATTGTCGTTGAGATCAAATTTTTGTTTTAACGTTTGTCTTGCGACGTTTTTGTCAACTGATTTTTTGATAATGCATACCACTTCTGCAAAAAAGTCTCCCGGCTTGTTTGCATAGATTGGTTTTAAAACTTTATATGGCTTGATCCTTTGCAAAAACAGTTTTGAGCCGACATCCCACTCTGTGAAAGAAAACAACTTTTTTGTTTTGCCATTGTTGTTGTAATGTACAGTATATACAACAAAACCACCACCACGCCCACGCAAAGCACAGGTAACCGAATTTACGTCACAAATATTGCATTGTTTTGTGACCTTTTTGCCAACTTTTTTGACAATCTGGTCATTGTGCACCTGCACCTCCTGCATAAATGCAAAAATGCAACATAAAAAGAACAAAATGCCAACCAATATTGCAGACAAACCAGCAAAAAGTATTTGACTGCACAAAAAAATGCCCGGAACAGAAAAAACAAGCATAACAATCAAACCCAAAAAAACAACTTCTGGGCGTTTGCCTTGCATAACAAAATTTTGCAGTTCGTTTTGACTTTTTTGTAGTTTTTTTGTGTTGCGGTCAAAAACAACTGCAAATGCAACCGTACACAGACAAAGCACAACACAAAAAGCAATCTGCCATACCATATATTGATTATATATTATCCACATTGTTGCCGTCAATGGTCAAAATCGTTGTTTTTTGTGGCAGGTTGTGGTATAACCATATGGATATTTTAACGAGGTTTTTTTATGCAAAAAACACAATTTAAAGGCGTGTTTTTGCTTTTGCTCACGGCGTTCATCTGGGGTGTGGCGTTTGTGGCTCAAAGCGAAGGTATGGAACACGTAGATGCATTTAGTTTTAGTGGCATACGCATGATTTTTGGTGTGTGCGTGTTGTTGCCTTTTATTATAGTGCGTGACAAAATGCAAAACAAAAAGTTGCCTGACGGTCAAAAGACAAAGTTGTTTGACAAAAAACTGCTTGTTTGTGGCAGTATGCTTGGCGTGGTGTTTTTTTGTGCGTGCAATTTGCAACAGTTTTCTTTTTATTATTCAAGCGCGGGCAAAATAGCATTTATCACGGCGTTGTATATGTTTTTTGTGCCTTTGTTTGGGTTGTTTTTTAAAAAGCGTGTGCCATGGCTCACGTGGGTTTGCGTTGCCTTTGGTTTTGTTGGACTATACTTTTTGTGCATAGATCCTGCAAACCTTGGTGGTATAAACGTCGGCGACCTTTTGGCAATGGGTTGCGCCGTGTTTTTTGCCGTGCAGATTTTGATGATAGAAAAGTTTGCACCAGACGTAGACGGAGTTAAACTTTCGTGCATGCAGTTTTTGGTTGCAGGTGTGATGAGTTGCATTTGCATGTTTGTGTTTGAAAGCCCCTCGCTCCCTGCAATTGGCAATGCCATAATACCACTTTTGTATGCAGGTGTGATGAGTTGTGGCATAGCATATACCCTGCAGATTGTGGGACAAAAATTTACTGAGTCAACAATTGCATCGCTCATCATGTGCATGGAGTCTGTGTTTGCAGTGCTTGCATCTGCCCTGCTTTTGAACGAAGTTTTGACAACACGCGAAGTGATTGGTTGTGTGATAATGTTTGTTGCAATAATTTTGTCGCAGGTGTCAGAAATGAAGTTTGGCAAAAACAAATGACAAAAGCAAATTAATATACATTTTTGGTGCAATGTGTTCTTGACTATTGCGCCAAATTTTTTTACAATAAAGTATATGATTTATTTAGACAATGCAAGCACCACCTTTCCCAAGGCACCGGGGCTTGCCGAATTTGTAAAAGATTTTATAGAAACAAACTGTTTCAACATAAACAGAGGTCTTTATAACGGCTCTTTCAGCTCTGGCGAAATGGTCTTTGAAACACGCGAAATGCTTTGTGAGTTTTTTGGCGGTGACAAAACAAGAAACGTTGTTTTC
>JAFTHO010000094.1 GCA_017457385.1 Clostridia bacterium
CAAAGGTCAATGTCCATAAAGCGACGTCTTTCATCCGGGCCCTCGCGAATTACGTCAATTTCTGCCGGAGAAAAATAAATCACGTTTAGCCAGCCAAGCAATTCGCCAATTTTTGCAATAGGCATACCATTTGTGGCAACACGCTTTTTTTCGCCTTTGGTCAGTTTTATTTCTATCTGAGATTTTGTGTTTGCCGTGCATACGTTTGTTTTTATTGTGGCAGATTTTTCCTTCCAGTTGATGATATCTCTGTCTTTGTCACTTTTTGGAGTTTTGCCAAGAGATGACAAAACAAGGCACTCCAAAAAGTTGGTTTTGCCCTGCGCATTGAGGCCACAAAACACGTTGAGGCCGTTTTTTAACACAACCGTCTGTTCTTTAAGGTTGCGATAGTTTTTTACAAAAACACTTTGCACGTACATACATATTAATTATATCATATTTGTCTTTAAAAACAAACAGGTATATGTTTTTAATTTTGTGTAACTTTTATATTTTTTGTCCATTTTTATAAAAAATCCGTATTGACAAGACAAAAGACAATGCTTTTTCCGTCAGTTTGTTGCAACAAGCCAAAATTTTTGGCACACAGGGCAAATAAAGGGCTAAAAAAGGCACACCCAAAAAAGTTTTAAATTTTTTTGGCACTATATGGCAAAAATACAAGCCAAAAAGGGTATAATTGTGTTATAATACAATTAAATAATAGGGCAAAATCGTTACCTTTTTGGTCAACAGATTTTTTTGGCTTTAAAGATATTGTTTTTTGGTGTTTTGGCATTAAAAATGCATTAAAAAAGTTGGTGTATAAGCAAAGTTTGTTTTGAAAATTCTTGCAATTATGAGCATATTGCAATGAGGGCGACCAATGCTCGCCCCTACGGGCTTGAAACAAAACAAACTAAATTTTATATAGCGCCACTACACTATATATTTTATCGTTTTTGTCGCACTTTTACATGCATGTCACGAGTAAAAAGTAATTTTTTGTTTTGTGTGACACTAATCTGCTAAAACTTTGTAGTTAGTTTGTCGCACTTTTACAAAGTGCGTGTTTATCGTGCAAAAAAGATTTTTGTGTAGCAAAAAGCTTTTTTGCTCAATAAAAGAAAAACTAAAATATAAAACAAACCACTACAAAACAAATTAATAAATAATACCGTTTGTGCAGGGTTTGTGAAACCCTGCCCTGCGGAGCAAAAAAGAAAAAAATAAATCACATATATACGCTTTTGGCAAAGGATTGACAAAAGCATACTAACGTTAAGGAGAATGGACAATGGACAGACCCGCAAATTACAGCGAAGAGCAAATACAGGTTCTGGAAGGACTTGAGCCTGTACGCAAAAGACCTGGTATGTATATCGGTTCTACCTGCGAAAAAGGTTTGCATCACCTTGCAATAGAAATAGTAGACAACTCTATTGACGAAGCACTTGCCGGATATTGTACAGAAATTGGCGTGAGCATCAATGCTGACGGCAGTCTTACGGTAGAAGACAATGGCCGTGGTATCCCAACCGGCATCATCAAATCAGAGGGCTTGTCTGCGGTAGAAGTCGTTTTGACAAAACTGCATGCAGGTGGCAAATTTGGTGGCGGTGGTTATACCGTATCAGGTGGTTTGCACGGCGTTGGCATTTCTGTAGTAAACGCACTCAGCACAGAGCTTGTGGCAGAAGTTTTTCAAAATGGCAACCACTACAAACAGGTTTATCATCGTGGTATTCCAGAAGACAGACTTGCAATTGTTGGCAGTGCAGACAAAACAGGCACTACAATCACTTTTACACCTGACGACGAAATTTTTGAGACAGTTGTGTTCCAGTATGACAGACTCAAAAACAGATTGAGAGAGGTTGCATATCTCAACAAAGGCATCATCATCAATCTCGAAGACAAACGTGCAGGACAGGAAAGAAAAGAAACTTTCTGTTATGAAGGTGGCGTTGCAGAGTTTGTAGAACATCTCAACAAAAACAAAGAAAAACTCTTTAGTGAAACTGTATATATCGACAAAAAAGTTAAAGAGGGCGAGGTTGAAATTGCATTGCAATATAACGACAGCTACAGCGAAGTTATCTTTACTTATGCAAACAACATCAACACAGAAGAAGGTGGCGCTCACCTCGAAGGCTTTAAAAACACTCTCACAAAAGTTGTCAACGACTATGGCAAAAAATACAACGTGTTCAAGTCAGAAGACGACAAACTTTCTGGCGAAGACGTAAGAGAGGGTCTTACTGCAGTTGTGAGCGTAAAACTTGCCGAACCACAGTTTGAAGGTCAAACGAAGACAAAACTTGGCAACAGCGAAATGCGTACAGCAGTTGCAAGAGTTGTCAGCGAAGAACTTGGCACTTATCTTGAAGAACATCCACGTGAAGCAAAAGAACTCATTTTGAAATGTCAGACTGCAAAACGAGCACGTGAGGCAGCACGCAACGCACGTGAACTTACTCGTCGCAAAAATGTTTTGGAAAGCACAACGTTGCCGGGCAAACTTGCAGACTGCACCGAAAAGAACGCAAAACTCTGCGAAATTTATCTCGTCGAGGGTGACTCTGCCGGTGGCACAGCAAAATCTGGCCGTGACAGAAGGTTTCAGGCAATTTTGCCTTTGCGTGGCAAAATTTTGAACGTAGAAAAAGCAAGACTCCACCGCATTTTGGAAAACGAAGAAATCAAATCTATGATCACAGCATTTGGTTGTGGCATTCACGAAGAGTTTGACGAAAGCAAACTGAGATATGACCGCATCATCTGCATGACCGATGCCGACGTAGACGGCAGTCACATCCGCATTTTGCTTTTGACTTTCTTCTTCCGCTTTATGCGCCCATTGGTAGAGCGTGGCCACGTGTATATAGCACAACCACCACTTTACAAACTGCAAAAGGGCAAACAGGTTGTATATGCATACAGCGATGCAGAAAAAGACAGACTCATTGCAGAAATGGACATCAAAGGCGAGGCTATCCAAAGATATAAAGGTCTTGGCGAAATGAATGCAGATCAACTTTGGGAAACTACAATGAACCCAGAGACACGCACAGTTTTGCAGGTCACTATGGAAGACGCTATGGAGGCGGACGAAATCTTTAGCGTGCTTATGGGTGAAAAGCCAGAACTGAGAAGACAGTTTATCGTAGAAAACGCAAAACTTGTTGAAGAACTTGATATCTGACAGGGGTGTTTATGAAAAATCAAGAAAAAAAGGGCAATCAGTTTGAATACGAAAAAGCCCTGGAAAATACAAAAATAATACCAATCAAGGTAGAGGACGAAATGAAAAAATCCTTTATTGCCTATGCCATGGCAGTAAACGTATCACGTGCAATTCCAGACGTGCGTGACGGCCTCAAACCTGTACACAGACGCATTCTTTATGCTATGGGCGAACTCAACCTGTCAAACGACAAACCATACCGCAAATGCGCGCGTATTGTCGGTGACGTTTTGGGTAAATATCACCCACACGGCGACAGCGCAGTATATGATGCACTCGTTCGCCTTGCGCAGGACTTTTCTATCAACGAACCATTGGTAGAGGGTCAGGGTAACTTTGGCAGTGTGGACGGCGACCCACCTGCGGCACAAAGATATACAGAGGCAAAACTCAGCAAAATTGCAAGCGAAATGCTCAGGGATATTGACAAAAACACAGTTGACTATTATCCAAACTTTGACGAAACGCTTGAGCAACCTGTTGTTTTGCCGGCAAGATTCCCTAACCTGCTGGTAAACGGCAGTGACGGTATTGCGGTAGGTATGGCAACAAACATCCCACCACACAACCTCAACGAAGTTATCAACGGCGTAATTGCAACCATTGACAACCCGGAGATATCTGTGGACGAACTCATGCAGATCATCCCTGCACCAGACTATCCAACAGGTGGTATCCTTATGGGTCGTGCGGCAATCCGTCAGGCATACCGCACAGGTCACGGTGGCATTATCATCCGTGCCAAGACAGAAATTGAGACTTCTGCAAACGGACGCAGTCACATTGTCGTTACAGAACTGCCATATCAGGTCAACAAAGCAAGACTCATCGAAAGCATTGCAGATATGGTCAAAAACAAACGTCTTGAGGGCATTTCTGACATACACGAAGAGTCTGACCGTTTTGGTATGCGCATTGTTATCGACGTAAAACGTGATGCCAATGCAGAGGTTGTGCTCAACAGTTTGTTTAAACACACTCAAATGCAAATCAGCAACGGCATCAACTTTTTGGCGTTGTCTGGTGGCGAACCAAAAGTGCTCAACCTCAAACAAATCATCGAGCAATACGTTGCCCACCAGCACGAAGTTGTGCTTCGCAAAACAAAATATGACCTCGAAAAGGCAGAAGACAAACAGCACATTTTGCTTGGTCTTGTGATTGCACAAAACAATATCGACCGTGTTATCGAAATCATCAAAAAATCTACAGACAAAGCGGCTGCAAAAGTGCAGTTGATGGCAGAGTTTGACCTCAGCGACAAACAAGCCAATGCAATTTTGGAGATGAGATTGCACCGTCTTACCAGTCTTGAAGTTGAGTCACTCAAAAACGAACTTGACGAACTCACAAAATATATTGCAGAACTTAAAGACATCATTGCAAGCCCTGCACGTGTTGGTCAGATCATCAAAGACGACCTCACAGTTGTGTCACAAAAATATGGCAGCGAACGCAAAACAGAAATCAGCATGGCATATGACGGCGACATCAACATTGCAGACCTTATCGAAAAAGAAGACGTTGTCATCAGCATGACACACTCTGAATATATCAAACGTTTGCCTGTTGCAGAATACAGGGCACAACGTCGTGGTGGCAAAGGAGTGACAGCACACAAAACAAGTGACGAAAACGACTTTGTAGAGCATATGTTTGTTTGCAACACACACGACGACCTTATGTTTTTTACAAACAAGGGCAAGGTGTTTACTATAAAAGCGTTTGAGGTGCCAGAAGTTCAAAGAACGGCAAAAGGACGCTATATCAAACAGTTGTTGCAGGTTACAGAGGGCGAAAAGGTAACGGCAATCATCCCGGTAGAAAACCTCGAAAACGGCTATCTGTTGCTGGCAACAAAAAATGGTCTTATCAAAAAGACAGACCTTAAAGAATTTGAGTCTATCCGCAAAGTCGGCAAAATCTGCATTTCTCTCGTGGACGACGACGAACTTATTTCGGTTTCGCTCACAGCAGGCAACAACGAAATTCTTGTTGCAAGCCACTTTGGCAAATGCATCCGCTTTGCAGAAGAAGACATCCGTCCTATGGGACGTGAGGCACAGGGTGTGCGTAGCATAAAGTTGGAAGAAGGCGATCACGTTACGGATATGGTCGTTATCAAAGAAGGTTATGACGTGCTTACGGTCAGCGAAAACGGCTTTGGTAAAATTTCTGACGTGAGTGACTATCGCTTGCAGGCTCGTGCCGGCAAAGGCATCAAGGCAGGCGTGTTCAACAAAAAAACAGGCAACCTTGTCAACCTCAAACTTGTTGCTCCGGACGAAGACGTTATGCTCATTGCAGACAACGGCATCATCATCCGTGTGCAGGCAAACGAAATTTCAAAAATCGGTCGTGACACTCTTGGTGTTCGCATCATGAAGTTTAAAGACGATGCAAAAGTGGTTTGCGTTGCAACAACTGCCCACGAAGAAGA
>JAFTHO010000095.1 GCA_017457385.1 Clostridia bacterium
ATAGTGAGGCCAACAGAGTTTTCACCCGGGTCAAACACACCGTCTTTGCCTGTGCAATCATCTTTAAACTTCAACATTACGTTGCCGTTTTCCAAAGAATAAACGTCTTTTGTTTTGCCAGAATAAATCAATTTCATAATCTCGTGCTCCTTATATGGTGGTAAAAACCAAAATTACCAATTTTATGTTTGTATTTTAGCACAATTTTTTTTATATGTATATTTTTTGAGAAAAATTTTTTTTAAAAACAAAAACTTTTTTTGCAAAAAATAGTGGTCAAAACAAAAAAGAAATTATTGCTCATTAAAGATTGAAAAAAAACATTTTTTAATGTATAATGTTATTGTTTAAAATTGGGCAAAGTATTTTTTGCCTCTACAAAAGTATATTTTCGTAATTCAAGGAGAATAGGTTTATGGAAAAATCACATTCAGCGTCTTATGCAGCTGCCGGCGTAAATATCGAAGCAGGATACGAAGGCGTTCGCCTTATGAAAAAACACGTTCAACGCACAATGATTCCTGGTGTTGTTTCTGACATCGGTGGCTTTGGTGGTCTTTTTGCTCCAGACGTTTCTGGCATGAAAGAACCAGTTTTGGTTATGGGCACTGATGGTGTTGGCACAAAACAACGCATTGCACAAATTTTGGACAAACACGACACTGTTGGTATCGACTGTGTTGCAATGTGCGTAAACGACATTATTTGCTGTGGCGCAAAACCTATTTCATTTTTGGACTATATTGCAATCGGCAAAAACGAACCAGAAAAAGTTGCAACACTTGTTTCTGGTGTTGCAGAAGGTTGCGTTCAGTCTGGCTGTGCTTTGATTGGTGGCGAAACAGCAGAGCATCCTGGCACAATGTCAGCAGACGACTATGACCTTGCAGGTTTTGCAGTTGGCATTGTTGACAAAAGCAAAATCATCGATCAAAACAGCATGAAAGCAGGTGACGTTATCGTTGCGTTGCCATCAAGCGGTTGCCACTCAAACGGCTATTCACTCGTTCGCAAAGTTTTCGACGTAGAAAACGCAAACCTCAACGAATATTATGACGAACTTGGTTGCACTCTTGGCGAAGCATTGCTCACACCAACTGTTATTTACGTAAAACCAGTTTTGGCAACTATCGAAAATGCAGAAGTTCACGGCATCACACACATCACAGGCGGTGGTTTTTACGAAAACGTTCCACGTTGCATCCCTGACGGTTTGTGTGCAAAAATTGACAAATCTGCCATCAAAGTTTTGCCAATCTTCAAACTTTTGCAACAAAAGGGCAACATCCCAGAAAGAGATATGTACAACACTTACAACATGGGCGTTGGCATGGCGCTCATCGTGAGCAAAGACAGTGCCGACAAAGCAATTGCAACACTCAAAGACAACGGCATCGACGCCTACGTTATCGGCGAAATGGTTGCAAACAACGATACAAAAATCATTTTGGAATAACAAAACAAAAAAGGCTCTTGCAAAAGAGCCTTTATTTTTTGTGTTTTTCATCTTTTAATTCTAAATTGATAAAATTGTGAAACTTTTTCTGCCAAAAACTTTTCAACTTTTTCAATTTCTTTAACAATACCAATTTTAAAATGTCCTTGTTTTGCCGTTATATGCACTGTGCCAAATGAATAAAACATTAGTCCTCGTGGTATAGTTGTATATATGTTTTCAATGTCGATATATCGTATATATTCGGTCCTGTTCTTTTTTAAATTAAGATAAATTCCAGAAATATCATATTCAATCATTATTTTTGGTTTTAAAGCAGTTTTTAATGCTAAATACAGTGCGAATATTGCGATTGCAAAAGACGCAAAACAAAGTAACACAAGGATTGTTTTGTTGTTGGTTGTGTTTGTTATAAGAAACAATGCAAAAAAGCCAAAAGCAAAACTTATGGTTGCCCCAAAAAACTCCGCTATAACAAAATTTATCGATTTTTCTGCAAGTTTGGTTTTGTTCATTGTTGCCTCATACTATTTTCTTTTTTGCCAAAGTCTTTAATTTGCTCTTTTATAATGTTAAAAAGCAGTTGGTTGTTTTTGCATTTTGGCAATTTGCGTTTGCTCTTGTCAGCCAAAAACAAAGTGATTGATTTGCTGTCTATGGTTGCGTGTGTCAATGTATTTATTGAAATAATACCAGTCGGACAGAAAATGTGTGTTTCGTATACATAAATACAAGCGTCAATGCGATTAAATAAAACAACCATGATAAATATCAAAAACGAAATGACAGATATTCCAATGCCCATTATAAAAAATATATACCATTTCATCTGAGGGTTTGCAAGTTGAACAATCAGCCATATCAAAACGTTTAGCAAAAGTGGTATGGCAAGGTATTTGAATGAGTACACACTAAATTTTGATATTTTTTCTTTAAACAAAAGCTTTGGTTGAGGTCTTTGTTCAACACCATATTCGTACAAGAACAATCCTTTTTGTTTGAGAGCATGCTTTAATATATCAATTTTTTTAACAAATTCGTCATTCAAACGGTTGTTTTTGTTTGCAAAGAAATCAAGTTGAAATTTGTGTACGCAATTTTGATAAAAAAGGTATACACAATTTGGATTTTCTTTGGCACATGTTCCAATAACGTTTTTTTCAGGAGAAGAAGAGTCTTTGACGAGATTGTCAACGTCAACAAAAAATTGCTTGTCTTTATTGTCAAAAGAAAAATCAAACGTGCAGTTTTTTATAACGGATTTTTCTTCAAAAAGAAGATCAAATTGCACGTTTTCTGCAGTTAAAGTTATATCGCACAAATAACCGATATCCGAAAGTTGCATTTCCACGTGGTTTTCATCAACATACAGACTTGCTTCAAAATATACGTCGCCCTCACAAAGGGTATTTGTCGTTGGTTTAAAAAAACGCATTTTTACGTATTGTCGCCATGTTGTGTCAAAAAAAAGTTCGACACAATCGCCATAGTTTTTCATAAAAACCAAATGAGCATCATGAAGATCACCAACTTCATTTATAAAAGCAATGGCGTCATTTTGATTTTTTATTTTGTTCCATTCGGTTGGTTTTATCTGTTGCTGTATGTTTTTTGCTTCTTCAAGCATTTGTGAAGAATAATTTTGCTGTTTAACAATTTTAAAAATATTTTTACAATCCCACAGGCATTTAAAATTGTCTGTATTTATCTTCCAGTCCGTGCAGTCAAAATTGACTGTCATTACGTTTAGTGACCATTTTTTGTCCCATTTGTCTATGCATACAAGTTTTTGACAGGTTTCATCAAAAACAACAACCTGGTCACGGTTTGTGGCAAAAACTGCAGAATAATATATTTTTTCTTTACCTTTTATTTTTGCAAGCATATTTTCTCCTTAAATGCAGTATAACACAAATTTTTTGATATGTATATAGTCAACCTCATTTGCTTTTTTATGTTCAAAACCGATTATCTGCCAAAACCTGCCGAAGGGGAAAAAGAGGTTGCAAATTTTTTGTGGTGCGTTAGACTATATTTATATCAAAGGCAAATTGCCTATGGTCAAAAAGTGCTTTTTGGTGTAAAATAAAATCAACGATTTGTTGCATATCCAAATGCAAATGAATTGGGAGAGAAAAATGAAAAACATTATAGAGATAAACAATCTTTACAAAAGTTTTGGCGAAGTAAAGGCAGTGCAAAACCTTTCTTTCAAAGTAAAGCAAGGGGAGTTGTTTGCATTTTTGGGCGTAAACGGTGCCGGCAAATCAACCACGATAAACATTATGTGTGGTCAGTTGTCAAAAGACGCTGGCTCTGTTGTCATCGATGGCAAAACTCTTGACAAAAACCCGGATGATATCAAAAGAGAAATCGGCGTTGTTTTTCAAAACTGTGTGCTGGATCAGGCATTGAGTGTATATGACAATCTGCAAAGCAGAGCATCACTTTATGGCATTGTTGGCGAGCAGTTTGCAAAACGACTTGACGAACTGGCACAAATGCTTGATTTTAAAGATTTGCTCAAACGTCAGGTTGGCAAACTTTCTGGTGGTCAGCGTCGCAGGATAGACATTGCAAGGGCATTGTTGCACAAGCCAAAAATTCTTGTGCTGGACGAGCCGACTACAGGCCTTGACCCACAAACGAGAAAAATTTTGTGGGACGTCATTTTTGATCTTCGCAAAAACCATGGTATGACGGTGTTTTTGACGACACATTATATGGAGGAGGCTGCCGAGGCGGATTATATAGTAATTATCGACAGTGGCAAAATTTCGGCAGAGGGCACGCCACACGACCTCAAAACAAAATACGTAGACGACTTTGTGACGATATACAACGTGGACGAAAGTCAGATAAAGGCACTTGGTCTGCCATATACCTGCGTGAGAGATGCATTCAAAATTGCCGTGCAAAACCCTGCACAGGCAACTCAACTCATTTTGCAAAACCCTGGTTTGTTTGTCGACTATGAGATAACAAAAGGCAAAATGGACGACGTGTTTTTATACGTCACGGGCAAACAACTTGATGGGGGTGCACAGCAATGAAAACTACAATTTCACTCATCAGACGAAACGTAAAATTGTTTTTTAAAGACAAGGGCATGTTTTTTACTGCACTTATCACACCTGCAATTTTGCTTGTTTTGTATGCAACTTTTTTGGGCAACGTATACAAAGACAGCTTTATGGCGGGCATACCACCAACGTTCACATTGTCACCAGATTTGATTGACGGTCTTGTTGCGGGTCAGCTTGTTTCGTCAATACTTGCAGTGTCTTGCGTGACAGTTGCATTTTGCTCAAACTTTTTGATGGTGCAGGACAAGGCAAACGGCACGATAAAAGACTTGCTTATAACACCAGTAAAATCGTCAGTTTTGTCACTCAGCTATTACGTTGCAACACTTGTTTCAACATTGATGATATGTCTTTGCGCGACAGTTTTGTGCCTTGGATATATGGCAATAGTGGGCTGGTATATGTCTGTTGCAGACGTGTTGCTGTTGTTTGTTGACGTGATTGTGCTTGTTTTGTTTGGCACGGCATTGTCATCTGTCATCAACTTTTTCCTGTCCACACAAGGACAAATTTCTGCAGTGGGCACAATCATCAGCGCAGGCTATGGCTTTATCTGTGGTGCATATATGCCGATATCTTCTTTTGGCGATGGTTTGCAAAAAGCAGTTATGCTTTTGCCAGGCACATATGGCACGTCACTCATGCGCAACCATGCACTTGGCGGTGTGCTTGACGAAATGACGTCACAAGGTCTGCCGGCAGAGGTGGTGGACGGCATAAGACAAATGATTGACTGCAACCTGTCTTTCTTTGGCAACGACGTTGCAATTGCAACAATGTATGGCATAATCATCGGCTCAGTGGTGCTTTTGCTTGGCGCATTTATACTTGCAAACAAAATCAAAAACAAAAAGAAATAAAAAAAGAGACACGGAGTTTTCCGTGTCTTTTATTTTTGTTTATATATTATTTTTCTGTTTTTTCTTGCTCAAATTGTTTTCTGTATGACTCGTATAATTTTAAAAACAGTGGGTTTGGTTTGTCTGGGTCATATACAGGTGGTTTATACAAATGATAACCATCTACGTTAAAATCTCTGTTCATCAACCACTCTGGCCACTTGCGTATCAGATATTCTCGCATGCTTTCACACTCGGCAAGGTCGTTTGGATCTTTAAAAAACGGATAGATTCCATTTGCAATGCACATCTGGTTTATTTTTGCAAAATGTTCGCGAAATTTCACTCTCACAGCTTCGACGTTTTCTGGATTTTCATAGTTGGGGATTGCCATCAATTTGTATTCATTTGTTGTGTATGGGTCTTTCAAAAATTTCACGATGATAAAGTTGAATATACCATTGTTTTTTGGCTCCATCATATCAACCAGGTCCATACGGGCATTCCACTCGATGCCACGCGTCATATAGTCCAGCATGCTGTATTCTACCATAAAAACCTCCTTAAAAGCTGATAAAAAAACTTTGTTTTACTCAAAACCCGATATGACAAAATCCCGTTGCCAAAATGGAACAAAATGAAAAAAACTCGTCAAAAGCGAGTTTTTTCATTTTTGACTAAAAGCCGTAGTCACGATATGGTGCGGCCAACAGGACTTGAACCTGCACAGCCTTAGGACTATAAGAATCTGAATCTTACGCGTCTGCCAATTCCGCCATGGCCGCACGTTGTTAAAACTGTTATTTATTTTAGCATACTTTGGCGATAAATTCAAACAAAAAAATTATATCATTGCAAAAAAAGAATCCCCAAAAAGGGGATTTCTTTCAAAAAAGCGTTTTATTCTGCAATTTTCTTCAAAAATTCTTTTGTACGTTCGTTTTTTGGGTTGTCAATCAGTTCTTTTGCATTGCCTTGTTCCAAAATCACGCCGTTGTCCAAAAAGATTGCTGTGTCTGCAACTTCGCGTGCAAAGTCGATTTCGTGCGTTACGATGAGCATTGTTACACCGTGATCTTTAAGGTCTTTTATAACCTTGAGCACTTCTGCAGTCAGTTCTGGGTCAAGTGCAGAGGTTGGTTCGTCAAAGCAGAGGAGTGATGGGTTCATGCACAATGCTCTGGCAATGGCAACACGTTGTTTTTGTCCGCCAGAAAGCTGATAAGGGTATGCATCAACTTTGTCACTCAAACCAACCTGTTCGAGCACGCGTCTTGCGTTTTCTTCTGCCTGTGCTTTGTCAAGCTTCAAAACGCTTGTTGGTGCGAGAGTGCAGTTTTGCAAAACAGATTTGTGGGGGAACAAGTTAAAGTCCTGAAAAACAAGACCAACTTTGAGTGCGCGTTTGCGAAGTTCTTCGTCGTTTGGATATACAGATTTGCCCTCAACGTCAGCAACAATGTTGTCACCATCGATAGTGATGCTGCCACAGTCGGCTTTTTCCAAAAAAGTGAGGCATCGGAGCAAAGTTGTTTTGCCACCGCCAGAAGAGCCAATGATGGCAACTACTTCGCCTTTGTTCATACAAAAAGACACACCCTTGAGCACGTGCAAATCGTCAAAAGTTTTGTTTATATTTTCTACCTTCAAAATTTCCATAAATCACCTGTAATAGTCCAATTTCTTTTCTACAAATCTCAAAGCAAGTGTGAGCACACCGCTGAAGATAAGATAGAACACGCCTGTATAGAAGATAGGCCAGATTGCACCAGTCATATTGGTTATGCCGTTTGCTGTGATGATAATTTCTGTAATGCCAACAACGTTTGCCAAAGAAGTATCTTTAACGAGAGTTATTATTTCGTTGCCCATTGGTGGAACAACGCGTTTGATAACCTGTGGCAAAATTACTTTAAAAAATGTCTGGCTTTTTGTCATACCCAAAATTTTGCAGGCTTCGTACTGACCAACAGGTATGCTTTCAAAACCACCGCGATAAATCTCTGCAAAATATGCCGAATAGTTGATTACAAAGGCAACCGTTACCCAAATGAATCTGTTTGATACCGCAATGCCAAAAATAAGGCCAGGTGCAAAAACAAACAAAATGATCTGCAACATGAGTGGAGTGCCACGGATGATCCAGATGAACACTTTAGTCAGTGCGCTCACTGGTTTGAATTTGCAGGTTGCAAGCAAATATACCACAAAACCAAGTGGCACTGCAAAAATGATAGTGAGGGCAAACAAACCGAGTGTATATACGGATGCGCCCAAAAGTTCTTGTGTTACGTTCCAGAATGACGATGTCATAGTGTCTTCTCCTGCAAATAACCTTGCATTGTGTTATGCAAGGTTATCTGTAAATATTTTTGTTAAGTTAAAATCTCTTATTTATAAGCGATAGGGGCAAACAATGTATAGCCAATCACGATTTCGCCATCATCAAGGATGTCGTCCCATACTGCTTTTTCTGTATCAGAAAGGCTGTCGAAAGTGTTTGTATAGTTTGTCCAGCTTTCACTTACCAAAAGTTGATCAACGCCATATTCTTCTGCGATGTCCTGCATTGTGCCGTCAGCATAAAGAGATGCG
>JAFTHO010000010.1 GCA_017457385.1 Clostridia bacterium
GCTTTTTTTGTTTTTGCCCAGCAAGGGTATTGAACAAAAGAAAGTATAAGTTTCAGTTCCTTAGCGTTTTAGACCCTTGTTGTTTAACAAGGGTATTGAACAGAAGAAAAGGATATTATGGATGACGATAGGTTTTAGACCCTTGTTATTTAACAAGGGTATTGAACAATAACGCTAATACAACTAGAGAAAAAGCAGTTTTAGACCCTTGTTATTTAACAAGGGTATTGAACAAAAAACAGAGGTTTTGCAAAAGTTTGTGTCAAAACTTTTGCCAGTTTGATGATAGCACAGGGTTGGTTGTTTTGCAAGAGCAAATTGTTTTTTTGCCCTTGCATACTGTCAATCTATGCCAAGTTTTTGCAGATAGTCGTCCAAAAGGTGAATATATCGTTTTTCGTCGTTGGCAACAAACTGATGTTTGACGTGTTCGTGCAGTTTGAGCATATCGTCCAGAGCGATTTTTCCTCGCAAAAACTCTGACACAACTTTCATGTTGCGATAGCCGTTTTTTAGCTCGCCTTTAAAAAACTCAAAGTCGAGTGTGCAAAAAGTGACTTCGTGCCAGATTGTGCCGTCTTCGCTGCAAAAATAGCCACACACGTTCATATCGCTGTCGTCGCCATACTGTGCAAAATGCTGACAAAGTTTGTCGCCACCCAGACACCTTTTGTCTTTTGTGGTATAGCCGTTTGCTATATAGTCTGCCGTTGTCCAGGTTGAGGCACTTTCAAACACCAGCAGATTTTCGCACCCCTCTCTGCCATAATATGGCACACGCTGGATGATGTCGCCAGGTTTAAATGGCAAAGGAAAGGCAAACCACATTTGTTCAAAAAGGCAAAGGGCGTTTGTGTCCTCCTCGTCAAGCACACCGGTTGAGTCAAAATCTGCAACCTCGTCATCGGGTGCAAACAACAGTTTGACTGTCACGTCCGGGTTGTGCAAAGACTGCATTTTTATCTCATAGCAGACAATTTCGTCAGGCCCAAACTGTTTGGCTTGTTTTTTAAAGGCATCAAGGCACTTGTCAAAACAAGGATATACCCCTTTGTAGTCTTCGCAAAAACTCTGGTCGCCTTTGCAAAGATAACGAAACATATACACACCGTCTGCCTGATCATAAAACCTTTGCAACACTTTGTTTTGTGCATCCATCATTTTTTGTATCTGTTCAAAAAGGCTTGGCAGTTGTTTTGTCCAGCGACGGGCAGGCACGGGCTGGTCCTGCTCTGTCGCCAAAATTTGTTTTAGTGCCATTTGTTTTTGTTTGATGGTTGCCTTGTATGATCGTGATATGACAAAGCATTTTTCCAGCAAAGAAAACTTATAGTCCAGGTCACGCAGATGTTGCGCAACGTCACGAGAGTTTATAAAGTCAAAAACGTCCATTTGTTACTCCTTGTCAACGTCTTGGACCAAGTGGTGCAAGCTCGCATACGTATACCCCTGCGTTGTCGTCCCACCTTGTTACTATGACTTTAAGGTTTTTGCCTGCAAGTCTTTCGGCAAACATTCTTTTTTCTTTTAGATGTTTTGGCGAAATGTTTGCATTTTTGCCACACACTTTGCCCTTGATGCCACCACGAGAAGTACTCTCTGTTTTTGTCATATATGCAACAGTGCCAATGTTTGCGTCGCTTGTGACTGTTTGTGGCTTTTGTGCAAAATCGTTTTGTTGTGGTTGTTGCGCTGTTTGGGTTGGCTCGTTTGCCACAACTTCGTGTGGGTTTGGTGCAACAATTTTTTGTTTGCTGTTTTTGCCCACAAACAAATCCTCTATGCTGAGGTTTTTGTATCTTGCAACGTTGTATGCAAACGGCACGTTGAGCACCCACGAAAAGTCACGCGAATACGTTTTGTTTTGATAAATGATTTGTCTGCACTTTTTGCAATAATTTGCAAAATCATCATCTTTAGTGTTGAAAAATTTTGCCTGATTTTCCAAAAGTGTTTTTTGCAAAGTA
>JAFTHO010000096.1 GCA_017457385.1 Clostridia bacterium
AAACTATTGAGAAACTTCACAAGTGTCCAACAGTAGGCTCAGTATATAGCGTCTTTATAACATAAGGTTATTATAGTGCTACTATATTGTACAGGGCACATTTGTGTATCATAAAATACAAATCAAAAGGTACGGTTTTGCCGTGCCTTTTTTGTTTTTTCCTGCCAAAATCGTAGGGGCGACCAGTGGTCGCCCGTGTGATGAGTGCGTTGTTATGCGGGCGGTCAATGACCGCCCCTACTGGCTTGAAACAAGCATTTTGTAATCAACTTTTGCAATATTGTGTGATTGTTTTTTTCATCTCAACCCACGGCCACCGCCAATGGTGGACAGTTTTGCCCAGGTGAGAGGGCCTATTATGCCGTCAGGTGCAAGGTTGTTTTGTTGCTGAAACTCTTTTGTTGCCTGCTGTGTGTTTGGGCCAAAAATGCCGTCAACGTCGTCTGCAAGATACAGTTTGCTCACGAGTTTTTGTTGTGCATATCTCACGTATACACCTGTGCTGCCACGGCGCAAAAGGGGATATGGCCTTTGCATAAGCAAGGTCCACCAGCTGTTGCGACCAACAATGCCGTCAACAAGCAGATTGTTTTGTTGCTGAAATTTTTGCACGGCGGTTTGTGTGTTTTTGCCAAACACTCCGTCAATGGCAAGGGTGTTGCCATACAAATTGAGATAGCATTGCAAAAACTTTACGCTGTTGCCACGGTTGCCCAAACGAAGGGTTGGCAGTTGTGTATAACTGATTTCTGGCACGTAGTCTACGCCAAATTCGTTGCACACACCAAGGCATGCACCTGCGCCACATTGTTTTTGAAAGTCAGGGTCAATCATCAGTTTTGCTTCTTCAAAATTGGTCATAAAGCCACACTCTGCAAGCACGGCAGGGCAGTTTACCGACGACAGCATACCCACGTCTGCAAGTCTGCCAATGCCAAGGTTTTTTTGATTTGTTGTCTGCATCAGTCCTGTTGTGACGTCATATGCAAGCAGTCTGCTTGCCGTGGCAAATCTGCCGTCCAGACCATAAAAAACCTGCTGTCCGTTTGTGTTGTTAAAGGTTGCGCCATTGCCAATGGCATTATAGGCAAAAGTGACCACACAGGTTGGGCGTTGTCTGTTGTTTCGTGCCACTCGTGTGGATATGCCAACGTCCTGCAACTCTGGTTTTATGTCAATGGCATTAAAGCCCGTGCGCAGACAGTCAATCAAAAAATGATATTTTGCAGGTCGGTTAAACTCGTTTTCATAAAAACTCTGGTTTATGTATGGCATGGTTGGTGTGCGCTTGCCAACCGTGGGTGGGTTTTGTCCGTGTTCGTCATTTGCGGCAATCAAAAAAACGTTTGCGTTTGCCATAAAATCTCCTTGTTTGCTGATATATAATATGCCCGTTTTGCAAAAAAGGTCACAAAAACCAAAAATCTTGTTTTGTTTGGGTGTTGAAAGTTGCCTTGCTTTGTGTTATAACTTTATTGTAAAAAAGGAGAGTTGTTATGAAAAGTCTCAATGATTGTTTTGTTCTCAACAACGGAGTAAGGTTGCCTTGCATTGGTTTTGGCACGTATAAGGCGCAGGAAGGTCAAACAACTGTAGATGCAATCAAAACTGCATTGCAGGTTGGTTATCGTCACGTGGACACTGCAAGTTTTTATCAAAACGAAGTGAGTGTTGGCAAAGCGATAAAGCAAAGTGGCATTGACCGCAAAGATATTTTCGTTACGACAAAACTGTGGACAAACGAAAGAGGATATCGTCAGGCAAAACAAGCGCTGGAAGACAGCCTCAATCGTCTTGAACTTGACTATATAGATATGCAGTTGATACACTGGCCTGCATCTCCAAACAAACAGGACGACTGGATTATCGTCAACCTTGCAACCTGGCAGGCAATGCAGGAGGGTGTGGAGCAAGGCAAAATACGTGCAATAGGCGTGTCTAACTTTTTAAAACACCATTTGCAGGCATTGGTAAAAAGTGACGTTATCCCTGCCGTCAACCAGATAGAATATCATCCCGGCCTCAACCAGAGTGAAACGATTGATTTTTGCAAAAAATATGGCGTGCAGATACAGGCGTGGAGTCCTTTGGCACGTGGCAGACTGAACGATCACCCATTGCTCAACCAGATTGCACAAAAATATGGCAAAAGTGTGCAACAAATCTGCATAAAATGGTGTTTGCAAAATGGTGTAAACCCATTGCCAAAATCTGTCACACCACAAAGGATAAAACAAAATGCAGAGGTGTTTGATTTTGTTTTGAGTGACGACGATATGCTTGCAATCACAAATATGCCTCCTTGTGCGGCAGGTGGCAGGCACCCGGACGAAGTAGACTTCTGAGGCACACTTATAAAGTGTGCAAAAGTTGGCTCTGTATGCAGTGCAGTTGTAACACAAAGCTTTTATAGTGCTAACAAAATGCAGAGGGCACAATCACGAGTAAAACGAGTGCAAACAAAATACATACCTGTTTGAAAGTAAAAAAAGACGGACACTTGTCCGTCTTTTTGTTTTTGTGTTTTTTACAAAATGTTGTCGTCGCCTACAAAAATGTAGCCATAGGCGTTTGGGCCCCAGTGGCATGCAATTGCAGGGTCAAGGTTGTCAAACTCTGTCATATATGGACGATATTTTTCGTCTGTCACAGAAATGAGTTTTTCAAGATTTTGCACGTTGTAGGTATATGATGGCACGATTGGATAGTTGCTGTCAAAACCAAATGCCTCAAAAGATTTTGCAAGATAACTCATTGCCTTTTTTGTGCCTATCTTTTTGTCAACGACTTTTACGCCTGTTTGTGACAAAGATATGATAGGTTTTATTTTGAGGATACTGCCAATGAGCCACTCTTTTTTAGAAAGTCTGCCACCCTTGAGCAGATAGTCGAGTGTTTCGGGTATGGCAACAACCTTGAGTCGCATTTTGAGTTTGTTGAGCATATCCACAACTTGTTGTGCGGGTTTGTCCAGATGTTTGTTTGCCTCATGCACCAAAATGCGTATGCCACCCACGGCAGAAAGACTGTCCACAACGTATACCTTGTCGTTGTCGGCAAACAAAGTTTCAAAAGCGCTGTACGTGCCTGATATTTTTGACGAGATAGAAATGAGTATTACTTCGTCACCTTTGTCTGTATATTGTTCTACCATTTGTTTTGCCTTGTCAAGGTTTGGCAAACTTGTTTTAGGGAACAAATCCTGACCGATAAAAATGTCATAAAAACCGTCAATGTCAAGGTCGATGTCATCTTCATACTCAGTTTCGCCCAAAAGATATCTCAATGGCAAAATTTCTACACCAAGTTTTTCTTTTTCGTTTTGTTTGATGCTGCTGCCTGAGTCTACAAAAATTTTGATCATAAATTCTCCTTGTGGCTCACACTAAAAAAGGGAAAAAGATTTTGTCAAAACCACAGCCGTTTGCCTTGCAAATTTTGATACAAAAATCTCTTATTGTATAAGTATATCAAAAACAAATTGACTTTTCAACAGTTTAAAAAAATTTTTATCCATCAAAAATAAACAAAGTTTTGTTTTGTTCGCAAATACAAAATTGAATTGTCAACAAGCCGAAATTGTGCTAGTATTATAAATGACAACAATTAGTATTGCAAAACACAAAGGATTTTAACCTATGGCAAAAAAGAAAAAATGGCGAAAATTTCGTCACCGTGTGGTGCGTAATATTGCTTTTCCAGTGCTTGGCATAGTTTCACGCATCAAATACGGCATAAAAATCAAAAAGCACAAACAACGTGGTCAATATCTCATTTTGATGAACCATCAGACGGCTTTTGACCAGTTTTTTTGTGGTCTCACGTTTAAAGGGCCGGTGTATTACGTTGCAAGCGAAGATTTGTTTTCTAACGGTTGGTTGTCAAGAATTATAAAATATATTGTTGCGCCAATCCCTATCAAAAAACAAACTACCGACGTGCGTGCCGTGATGAACTGTCTGCAGGTTGCACGAGAGGGTGGCACAATTGCTATTGCGCCAGAAGGCAACCGCACGTATAGTGGCAAGACAGAATTTATGAACAAGGCAATCGCACCACTTGCAAAAAAACTCGGTTTGCCAATTGCATTTTTGCGCATCGAGGGTGGCTATGGCGTGCAACCACGATGGAGTGACGTTGTGCGCAAAGGCAAAATGACTTGCTATGTGTCAAAGGTTTTGCAACCGGACGAATACAAAAGCATGACAGACATTGAGTTGTTTGACGTCATCAAAAAAGAACTTGACGTTAACGAGGCTTGTGTGTCAGGCGAGTTCAAACACAAAAAACTTGCAGAATATCTCGAACGCACAGTATACGTATGCCCACATTGCGGACTTTCTGTTTTTGAAAGTCACGACAATATCATACAGTGCAAAAAATGTGGCATGCAGGCAGAATATCTGCCAACAAAGCAACTCAAAGGTGTTGGGTGTGATTTTGATTTTGAGTTTGTAAACGACTGGTATGAATATCAGTGTGACTACGTGCGAGGTATTGACACACGTGAGTTTTATGACAAGGTGATGTATCAGGACACAGCAACGGTAAAAGAGGTCATCATCTACAAAGACAAAGAACTCATCAAACAAGACAGCACAATCACTTTGTATGGCAACAAAATCACTTTTGTGGACGAAAACGACGAGATTTTCGAAATGCCTTTTAACAAAGTGACTGCAGTTACCGTGCTGGGACGAAACAAACTCAACGTATACTTCCGTGGCAGGGTATATCAGTTCAAGGGTGACAAGGGCTTTAATGCGCTCAAATACGTCAATATATATTATCAAAACAAAAATATACTTTCTGGAGATCAAAATGCAAAATTTTTGGGACTTTAGCGTATGGGGTTTGCTCAACATTTTTGCAATGCTCTTGCTCAGTTTGCTTGTTGCAAATGCCCTCAAAAAGAAAATAAGTTTTTTGCAAAAATCACTCATACCAACCTCTGTGCTGGCAGGTTTGTTTTTGCTTGTCATTTCTACAATATTCTTTTTCGTCACAGACGGACAGGTTATATACGATACAGAGTTTTTTGGTGGCAACGGTGCAGCCGTGCTCGAAACAATCACTTATCATTGCCTTGCACTTGGCTTTATTGCATCAAGCCTCAAAACTTCAAACAACCAATTTACAAAAAAACGCTCTGTCGAAATTTTTGACTCTGGCGTAACGACAGTGTCTACATATCTTTTGCAGGCTATTTTAGGCTTTGGCATCACACTCGTTGCAGTAAACATGGTAGAAGGTCTCATTTCTGCCGCAGGTGTGCTTTTGCCATTTGGTTATGGTCAGGGCACTGGTCAGGCTATGAACTATGGCAACATTTATGAGCAGGACTGGGGCTTTGTGGGTGGCAAAAACTTTGGACTCACAATTGCCGCACTCGGCTTTTTGTCTGCAAGCATTGGCGGTGTAATTCATCTCAACGTTTTGCGACGCAAAGGCAAAATCGTGGTTGGCAACAAAGTCAATGTACCAGTTGACAGGGTAGAGGGCGAAAACGAAGTGTCAATGAGTGGCAGTATCGACAAACTCACAATTCAGGTGGCGCTCATGGCAGTTGCTTACGTCATTGCATACGGCATGATGTGTGGTCTTGGTGCTTTGTTGCCAGGTATGAAGTCAACTATATTCGGCTTTAACTTTTTGCTTGGCGTTATTGGTGCTTTGCTCGTCAAACAAACGTTAAAACTGCTCAAAAAGGGTGGCATTGTCAAAAAAGACTATACAAACAACTTTTTGCTCACAAGGGTCAGCAATTTTTGCTTTGACCTCATGGTTGTTGCAGGTGTTGCCGTTATACGTCTTGATCTGCTCAAAGAATACTGGGGTATTTTGCTCATCCTTGGTGTGGTTGGTCTTGTTTTTACCTATATTTACAATTTGTTTGTTGCAAAAAAACTTTTTGCCGACTATGCAGACGAACAGTTTTTGGCAATGTATGGCATGCTCACAGGCACGGCAAGCACGGGTGCAATTTTGTTGCGTGAGCTTGACGGCGAGTTTAAAACACCTGCGGCAGACAATTTGATTTATCAGACGGTGCCTGCAATTGCATTTGGATTTCCTATGATGTTGCTTGCAACACTTGCACCGGCACAGCCAATGCTCACCTTTGGTCTGTTGATTGTCTTTTTTGTGGTGATGAACGTCATTTTGTTTAGACGACAAATCTTCAGGCGCAAAAGCAAATAAAACAAAACCTTTTAAAGAGCCTGCAAAAGGCTCTTTTTTTGTTGCCTTTTTTATTGTTTGCTATTGACTTTTACCGCGGGGGGGGGGTATTATAAA
>JAFTHO010000097.1 GCA_017457385.1 Clostridia bacterium
TCTGCCATTTGTGCACTGCCGATAGAAAACGATTTGCTGTAAAGCACACCGTCCCCCAAAATTACGCTCACTGTTGTAGAAACAAAACCACTGTCTACAAGCACTGCGTATCCATCACGGATTGATGGCTGGATGAGATACAATGCCTGTGCAAGATTTTGTGCAACAAAGTCATATTCGGTAATGCCATTGTCTGAAAGCGCTTTGCAGACAACGCGTCTGAATGAGTCTTCTACAAAAATAAAAGAAATAAGACCAGAAAGTTTTGATGCAACTTCGCCAACAGGGTCGATAACCTTGCGTTCGTCGTCAAGCACAAAATAGATTGACGAACGTGAAATTGCAGAAAAACCATTTGCCTTGAAAGGCTCTACGTTGTCAAAAACTTCGCTGACGTTTTCGCCCGCAAGTTTTTTTGGAGTTGGATAGTTTACCTCTGCCTCTTTTGTCGCAACTGCAACAAATTCGCCAGGAACACCAACGTATACCTTTGTGAGTTTTGAGTCACTTCTTTCTGCAAGTTGTTTGATAACGGAAGAAATTGACTGAACAACACTGTTTTCGTCAATCCACTTTCCTTCGTAAAAAGTACTGCATTGAACTTCTGCCTGAGCAACAACGTTGAAATCGTCGCCAGAAAGCTGACTTGCAACAAAACCTGCGATTTTGCCAGAGCCAACGTCAATGACAGCAACTGTAACACCTTTTTGCATATACTCTCCTTTGTATGTGACAAGGCACAAAACGTATGTGCCCAATAATACCTAGTTTAACAGATATATTATATATATTAAATATACAAAAGTCAACAGGCACACCCAAAAAACAGGGTGGTTTTTGACACAAAAAACAAAGGGAGAAGCATCTTCTCCCTTTTTGCTTTAACGTTTTTTTGGCATATTTGCCATATGATTGGTTTGCACCACACAAAAATGTAAAAATTTTTCATTTTGTGCCACAATATTTTAAAACTTTATCCACATTGCAGGCACAACACTGCCATAATCTCCATCTGGATAATAATAGCTGTAAGAAGAAACACCGTTGCCAAACACCGCGCGAACACGCGCAAAACTTTTGGCGTCGCCAGGCGAACGAAGCCACCAGTAACCATTGCCATATCCTTTCCACTCTGTTACCATATGCGCACCGGTTGCTCTGCAATAATCACTTGTAACCCTCATTCTGTTTTTATCTTCTGAATAGGACGCACAAAAACCATATTTCATTTTGGTTATATCTGCGTGTGACATCAAAAATACTTTGTCCTGAGTGTCTTCGCAGGCATATTCGTTTTCTTTATACCCTGTGCTTGCAACACTGTTGTCTACGTTTGTAACAAGTATTCTTTTTTGTTCTTTTGGGCTGAATGCCTTGTTTAAAAAATCGTCGTTTAGCCACTGACGTATTTCGCTTTGGGCATAGTTGTTTGACTTTTGTGCAAAACGATGACTTGCTATTGCGTTTTCGCACAGGATAAATGCATTGCCACGTTTGTTTTCGAGCACTCTCCAGCAGATAGGTTCTACCTTGAAGTAATACGTTTCGCCTGCGATTATTGTTTCGCCTGTAGAAAATTTAAAATCAGCCTCGTGTGGAGTTGCTTTGACCTTGGCATAAAAACATCCGTCACTTGCAACAAAATATCCTCTTTCGTCACAGGTGTCTGTAACAACAACCTCCTGTGCTTTGATTGTTTGCGGATACTCTCCAAATTTGATATAGTCCATTTTTTCCCTTTGTTATCTCACGTTAAAATGCCGTTGACAAAACCGTTTTTGCATTAAAACGGTTCTTGTCCGTTGTTGTATTTGTTGAGTGCTTGTTTTGCCTTTTCGTGTCCCTGATCGGCAGATTTTTTCAACCAATAAATCGCTTTGTCTTTTGATGCAGGCAAAAAGTCGCCGTGACCAAAATAATTGAAAAGTGCATAGCTATACTGACCTTCGGCATCGCCTTTTTCTGCAGATTTTTGATACAAAAGAATAGCCTCTTCAAAATTGCCTTCTTCGTTTTCATAATAATCTGCAAGACTGTTAATTGCAGGTGTATAGCCTTGATCCACAGCCTTTTTATACCAGTATACAGCCTGTTGCAAATCTTTTGGAGTGCCTATACCAAATTCGCAACAACGACCCATATTGTTTTGTGCTCTGTCATAACCTTGTTCTGCCGCTTTTTCGTACCAAAGCACAGCCTCCTGAGCATCTTTTGCCACACCATCGCCAAATTCATAGCAAGCACCAAGATTTGTCTGCGCATATACGTTGCCCTGATCTGCTGCTTTTTGATACCAGCGCACTGCTTCGGAAAGGTTTTTTCTCACGCCAGTACCATATTCATAACAAAAACCAAGAGAATTTTGTGCTCTGGCATAGCCTTGATCTGCCGCCTTTTGATACCATGCCACTGCCTCTTTGCCACTTTTTCTGACACCTAAGCCATATTGATAACAATAGCCAAGATTTGCCTGAGCAACGTCATAGCCCTGGTCTGCCGCCTTTTGATACCACGCAAACGCCTCTTTGAGATCTTTTTTGACACCTTCGCCTCTATCATAACAGTAACCCAGATTGTTTTGACCAGCCGCAAAGCCCATATCTGCCGCTTTTTTAAAATATTCAAATGCCTTTTTGTAGTCTTTGCCAACTCCGTTTCCGTTTGAATAACAAAGACCAATGACGTTGTATGCTTTAAACGAACCAAGCTCAACAGACTTGTTTGCATATTCCATCGCTGAAGAATAGTTTTTGTTGTTGTAAGCCTCTCTTGCTTTTTGAAAATATTCTTCTGCAAGCTGCTCGTTGTTTTTTTCTTCAACAGGTTTTTCTTCTTTTGAATCTTTAAACTCTGACCAAGGGTCGTTGTTTTTTTCGTCTATATCTGCCCAAGGGTCGTCGTTTTGATTGTTTGCAGGTGCATATATAGTTGGTTCACCACATTGTTCGCAATAAGGTGATTTGTCTAAAATTTCTGCACCACATTGTTCGCAAAACTCTTTTTTAACCTCTTGTTCTATCTTTGAGCCACAATGACGACAAAATCTTGCATTGTCGCCAACTTCTCCATTGCATTTTGGACAATTTTTCATAAAAAATCTCCTCATTTTTAAAGTTGCTTTTATTGTAAACCCACCAAATATTTTTGTCAATATGCTGTCTTTTTTGCAAACAAAAAAGGACGACACAAAATCGTCCTTTAACATTTGATTTGTTATTGTGCTGACACTGCATATTTGCCATCGGCAAGTTTTTCGCCAAGGACAAAAGTGCCACCGTCCTGTTTGTCTGCATTTTGCACGTAACTAGCGTATACGTCGTTGAACTTTGCACCAAAATCCTGCGTTGGATTTGAAATGACAAAGGTTGCGTTGCTTTGAGTTTTGCAAATGAGATTATCTCCCTCGAAGGTGATTGATTTAAACAATGACGGAATATCGCCATATTCAAAACCCTCTATTGCGTTGGCTGACGCAAAAAAGTTTTGTATTACATCATAACAATCCGCAGTTGCAAAATTGCCTTTGATATAACTGCCGACAGACGGCGCTGACACCTGACCATAACTGCCGTCAACAAAGACAAGATTTTTTGTTTCTCCACCTTGTTGCATAACAAAACCATCGTGACTGCAGATATAGTTTTGTCCGTCAACCACGATATAATACACAGGCACGCGAACGGTAACAAAAACCCTCACTTTGTTTGGAAAAGATTTTTCTACCCTGACAACCTTTAAACCAAGGTTTGCCTGCTCTGTTTTTTGAACGATTGCATCTGTGTCAAGAAAGAGCATGTTTTTGCCAAAAAAACTTTTAAAGCAACTGGTATCAACGTTGTCTTCTGTCTCTTTTTCTACCTGAACGTATTGCCCGTTTTCGTTTATAAAATATACTTCTGCCTTTTTGAGTGTAAACACAACGCCACAAACAACTATGATGACGACACAAAGTGCAAGCACGCAAAAAAGTCCTGTCAGTTTTTTGTTTTTCATAGTTGTATTTTATCATAATTATTTTTTTTGTGCAATAAGGCTAGACTCGTTTTATGCAACCACCCAAAGAAGAAAGAGCCTCTTCCAGCTGAAAATATCCTCTGTCTATATGTCTGACGTTGTTTACAACAGTTGTGCCATCTGCAACAAGGCCTGCAAGTACAAGTGAAGCACCACCACGAAGATCATACGCAGACACCTGACATCCATAAAGTTTTTGCACACCACGCACAATTGCATATCTGTCTTTTACAACAATCTGCGCACCCATTTTTATCAGTTCGCCAACGTGCTTGAACCTTGTTTCAAAAATGTTTTCTACCACAACGCTTGTGCCCTGCGATATTGTCTGCAATGCAAGCATTTGCGCCTGCAGATCGGTAGGAAAGCCAGGATAAGGCAAAGTCTCTACCGTCAGCACACTTTGCGGTCTGTCATATCCTTTAACAAGCAGATCATTGTCGCTTGCCAAAACGTCACATGCAACACCGTTTAGTTTGCTTGTGAGCGAATACAAATCGTTTGGACGACAGTTTTTGATATGTACTTTGCCCTTTGTCATAGCGGCGGCAATGATATAGGTGCCTGCAACTATACGGTCGCTTATTGGGACAAACTCTGTGCCAGAAAGTTTTTTTACCCCTTCTATCTCTATCATCCCAGTGCCTGCGCCTGACACTTTTGCGCCCATTTTGTTTAGCATATCCTGCAGACACACAATCTCTGGCTCTTTTGCGGCATTGCATATTGTGGTTTTGCCTTTTATCAGCACAGAAGCAAGCATGATGTTTTCGGTTGCACCCACCGACGGAAAATCGAGATGTATTTTTTTGCCACGGGCATTTTCGCCATTGCAAAAAATGTTTGCCCCCTGCTCCTGCACAACCACGTTGAGTTCTCGCAGACCTTTCAGGTGCAGATCGATTGGTCTTAGTCCGATGTCGCATCCACCGGGAAAAACTGCTTTTGCCTTTTTGAACCTTGCCAGAATTGACCCAAGCATAAAAATTGACGACCTGATTTCCTGACCGTATTGCAAAGGAATATCGTGCTTGTCTGCCTGTGACGAGTCGATAACAATGCTGTCACCCTGCCACTCAACTTTGCAACCAAGATATTGCAAAATTTTTATCATACTGTATACGTCGCCAATTTTGGGGCAACTGTGTATAACAACCTTTTCGTCTGTGAGTATAGATGCGGCAAGCAAGGCCAAAACGGAGTTTTTTGCAGAGTATACCTCGATTTCTCCGTCAAGTTTTGCACCACCCTTTATATAAAATTTGTCCATATGATTTCTCCTGAAAAGGTGTATACGTCATAATATGGCACAAACTGTTTTTTGGTGTTTTTTTGTGTTTTTGTCCACCCCAAGCAACACCCCTGCGCTTGCCATAAACACCACCAGCGAACTGCCACCACTGCTCACAAAGGGCAATGGCAAACCTGTTGGCGGTATTGTGCCTGTGACAACGCACACGTTAAGCAAAGTCTGTATGGCAATGACACTGCAAATGCCGGCAGACAGACAACACTCAAACCTGCTGTTTGCATTTTTGGCAATTTTTATGCCACGCCACACCAGAACCACAAACAACAAAAGCACGAACACACAACCGACAAAGCCAATTTCTTCGCCAATGACGGCAAAGATAAAATCACTTTCGGCAAAGGGCAAAAAATCAAACTTTTGTCTGCTGTTGAAAAGCCCCACGCCAAACCATCCGCCAGAGCCAAGTGCATAAAAAGACTGTATCAGCTGATAACCCTCTCCTTTTGGCGATGCCCATGGGTCGAGATATGCACCAAGTCTTGCAAGACGATATGGCTCTGCAAGGATGAGCAAAGGCACGGCAATCACAAGTGGCAAAAGGCAAACTGCAAGATGTTTTATTTTGACGCCACCCACAAACAACATTGCAAACATAACGAGTGCAACGCACATTGTAATGGACATATTAGGCTCGAGAATAATCAAAACACAAACTACAACACCAAGCAAAACAACCACAAGCATACCGCCGAAAGTAGTCATTTTTTGTGGCTTTTTTGCAATATAGGCAGACGAAGCAAGCACAAAGGCAAACTTTGCAATCTCTGACGGTTGTATCGAAAACCCGCCCGAACCAATCCATCTTTTTGCCCCATAGTTTTCGATGCCAATGCCCGGCACAAAAACAAGCGCAAGCAACACAAGTGAAAAAACATATATTGGTATGGCAAATTTTTGCAGTTTTTGCGTTGGCAAAAAAGCACAGCCAACCATTGCAACACCGCCCACAATAGCACCCGCAAATTGTTTTGTGACAAAATAATATGGGTTGCCAAAATCTTTTTGCGCCGAATAGCAACTTGCACTGTAAATAAACACAAGTCCTGTAACCACAAGCAAAAACACCACAGCAATTATCACAAAGTCAGGACGAACTTTTGTTTTGCTCATTTTTCAACTCCAAAAACAACTGTTCAAAGCGATTGCCCCTTTGCTCAAAACTGTCAAAACAGTCAAAAGAGGCACATGCAGGCGACAGCAAAACCGTGCCTTTTGGCAAGGCAGAATAATATGCAATTTTTGTTGCGTTGTCAAAACTGTCTGCCAAAAACAAATTGCGAAAATCATACTTTTTTGCACAGGCAAAAAGTTTGTCTTTTGCCTGACCATACAAAATGCAAAAGTTTACGTTTGGTGGCATTTTTTTAAAAAGACTGTCAAAAGCAAAACCCTTGTCGCATCCACCCAAAATGAGCGAAATATTGTCAAAAGCCGTGAGTGCA
>JAFTHO010000098.1 GCA_017457385.1 Clostridia bacterium
ACTGTTTGCAGAAATACCGATTATATTATCATTTTCTGCCACGAGTTTTTTGAGCAAATCCACGTCATCTTTGAGTGCAAAGTTTGGCAAATCAAGATAAAATTTGCAATCAAATTTGTCTAAAAATGCTTTTGTATACTCTTGTGGTTTGACGATAATATAGTCACAATCTGTCACAATAGCAACTTGCTCTGGGTGAGAAATGCAAACTGCAACAAGGTTTTGATGAGTTTTGCTCTCTATTTGTGGCAAATTGTAGTTTGGTTTTTCTCTTTCAAAACAAGTGAGTTTTTGTGCCAATTGTTCAAAAATCTGACGTCTGAACTCGTTTATTTTTGATTTTGGGATGAAAATATCATCATTTTCAACTACTATGTCTAAAATAGTAAATTGAGTTTCACCCAATTTTGCCATTTGTTTTGCAATTTCTTGCGAAGACGTTGGGTTGTTTTGTGCTTTTTCACAAACAAAATCACTTTCAAAAAGGAAAGTTTGGTTTTTGCAAGTGACACTGCACTTTATTGGCTGACCAACTTTTGCATCAACCTGCAAACTTGCCCCTATCTTTTTTGTAAGGTCTGCATATTGCTCAAGCAAAGCATTTTGAGTAGTTACGTTAAGTTTGTCGCCAGGTTTGATTTTTCCGCTGTATGACAACTTGATTTTTCCGTTTTGATCTTCTGCAAAAACTGCGTTGCCAACTTCGATATTGTTGCGGAAGATTTTGAAGGCATCTTCACTTTTGAATTTTTGATTTACAGATGCAATGCAAAATTTGTCTTTTACAACGTCAATTTTGCCGACTTCAAGTCCTTTGTGTCCTTGTGAGTGTGGATATATGATTTTGCCAAAATCAGCCTCGTACATATATCCTTTTGTATAATCACCACGATTGAACATTTTTTTGAGATTAGAATAGTCATTTTGAGTGATTGTTTTGCCGTCAATTGCCTTTCTGTAAACTTCCGTCGCTTGTCCAACGTATTCTTTACGGCGGTTTCTGCCCTCAATTTTGACACGATTTATGCCAAGTTGTTTGAGTTCGCCTATTTTGTCGGCAAGACACAAATCTTTGGTAGAAAGCAAATATCCTTCGTTTATTTTTTTGCCGTCACTAAAACAGCTGTAATTTTGTCTGCAAGGTTGTTTGCATTGACCACGATTTCCGCTGTAAGCATCAACTGCACTTGACATCTGGCACTGACCGGAAACACTCACGCACAATGCACCTTGCACAAAATATTCGATATTTATGTCAGGATGGTTTTTGCGTACGTCCAAAACTGTTTTTTTGTCAATTTCACGGGATAAAACAAGACTGTTTATGCCAAGTTGTTTAGAAACAGTACAACCCTCACTGTTTTGCACGTTTGCCTGTGTGCTGAAAACCACGTCACAACCAGGCAAATGCTTTGCAAGCAATTCGCAAAGACCAAAATCAGCACAGATGATGCCGTCTACGCCGCACATATATGCTTGTGATGCAACGTCCAATGCTTTTTCAAATTCGTTTGGCTTTACCAGAATATTGAGCGTCAAAAACACCTTTGTACCATAAAGATGACAAAGTTGAACGGCCTGAGCAAGAGTTTCTGCCGTGAAGTTGTCTGCCTTCATCCTTGCATTAAAACTGTCAAGACCAAGATATACACAATCTGCACCAGATTGAACTGCCTGTTTTAAACTTTCAAAATTGCCTGCCGGCGCAAAAATTTCCATATTAGAATTTTAACACTTTTATCCCTTTTTAGCAATGCAAATGCAAAAAGATATATTTTAGCAACAAAAAACCAGGCTTGCTTTCGCAAACCTGCTTTATCTTTGTAGTATTTAACTAAACAGAGGATTTATTAAAAGTTTATTTTTCTTTATTTTGTTCTTTAATTTTAATAGAAAGTTCTTCAAACAAAGACCTGATTTGCTTACGCTTAAAAAATAATGCAGTAGTTATTTCAAAACATTTTTCAATATTTTTCACATGCAAACGAATGACGGAAAAACTCATTTTTAATGCTTTTTTATCCTCTATCTCTATGCCTAAAATGTCTTTAAAATCTATTTTTTTCTGACTTAAACCCGCTCCGTTTTGAGGGTATCGAATAATTAAAAAATTTTCAGCAAAAACGATTTTCCATGACAATAAAAATGGTAAAAACAAAGGAAATACCCAAACAAGAATATTTCCAACATGCACTCTTGCTTGACTAGATGGTAAATTTAAGGCTCCAGCATTATGCCACTGAACAACCAAAAAAAACATTACACATGCGATAAAAAACCACAAAAAAGCTCTTGTCATTCTAAATGTTTTTTTCATTTTTGCTCCTTTTTTTAATCAAGTGATAGTTTTGTAATTGATGTTTTTTATCAAATACAAATGTCTTACCCAACTTTCGACTTTTTATTATTTTACTTTACAACACAGCCAATGTCAATATGCAACAAAAAAAGACCACTCAAATGAGTGGTCTTAAATTTATTGTTGAGTTGTCAGAATAATTTGTTTTATCTGAGTTTTGCATCAAAATTGTTTTGCAAAGTTGAAAGAATCTTTTTCATTTGTTTTTCAATTTCGTTGTCAGTGAGAGTTTTGTTTTCTGATCTGAACTTGAATGACAAAGAAACGCTCTTTTTGCCCTGTTCTACCTGATTGCCTTTGTATACGTCAAACAATTTAACTTCTTCGAGAATGTGGATATTTTGTTTTGACGCCTTGATGAGGTCGCCTACTGCAACGTCATCGTTTACAACCAAAGACAAGTCTCTTTCTACCGCAGGGAATTTTGCAATTGCTTTGTAACTAACTGCCTGATTTGCATGTTTTGACAATTTGTCAAAGTCGATAGATGCGATATAAGTTGTTTGAGCAAGCTCAAAGTTTTTGGCAACTTGTGGATGAACTTCACCAAAACAACCGATTTTTTCGTCATTTACGATGATGTCGGCAGAAATGCCAGGGTGCAAATAAGTTTCTTTTGAACGAACAACGTCAAATTCGCAACCAAGTTCTTTGAGCATAAATGCAATGATACCTTTGAGAAGGAAGAAATCACCTTTGCCATAAAGACCGATTGTGAGAGTTTCTACCTCGTCAGGAAGTTCTGTGAGTGGCAAACTGTGTGGTTTGAAGGCTTTGCCAAACTCAAACAAAGTTGCAGATTGATTTGCCCTGCTTTGGTTTGTTGCAAGTATGCTGAGCATACCAGGAACAAGTGTTGTACGCATGCAACTAACTTCTTCGCCAAGTGGGTTTGTGATGCGAATAAGGTTGTAAAGTTCGCTGTCTTGTGGCGCAAGCAATTTGTCGACAGAAGATTTGCCAAAGAATGCATAAGTGATGATTTCGTTTGCACCAATGCCTGTCAAAACTTCTTTTGCTTTGTCGATATAAACCTGACGTTTTGTTTTGCCACCTTTTGTGATGCTTGCTTTTTCCAGCAAAGTTGGTGTGATGTGGTCATAACCATATACGCGGATGATTTCTTCGATGATATCGCAATCACGCTCGAGATCGTCACGATATTCTGGGATAAGACAGCTTACAACGTTGTTTTCGATAGTTGTTTGGATGCCCAAAGTTTGCAAAATGTTGATAACAACGTCTTTTGGAACAGAAATGCCAAGCAATTTTTTGATGCGGGCATATTTGAAAGTCAAAAGTGTCTTTTTGCATTCTTTTACAGACAAGTCGATAAGGCCGTCAACGCAAGTGCCACAACCAAGTTGCTGACAAAGTTGCATTGCTCTTGCCAAAGCAAGTCTTGTCATATAACTGTTAACACCCTTTTCAAATCTTGCAGAAGAGTCTGAACGGATGCCAAGTTTTCTGCTGCTTTTGCGGATGTTTTCTTTGCGGAATTCTGCTGCTTCGAAAACAACTGTTTTTGTTGTTTCTTTGATGCCAGAGTTTCTGCCACCCATAATACCAGCAAGACCAACTGCCCTTTCTTTGTCGGCAATTACCAACACGTCGTTGTCCAAAACGTATGTTTTTTCGTCAAAAGGAACAATTTGTTCGCCATCCTGTGCTCTGCGAACGATGATTTGATTGTCTTTGATGTCGTCGTGGTCAAAAGCGTGCATTGGTTGACCCATTTCCCACAAAACGTAGTTTGTGATGTCAACCATGTTAGAAATGCCGTGCAAACCAACTGCTTTAAGACGACGAGTCATCCAGAGTGGTGATTTTGCAATTTTTACGTCTTTTACACCAGCCATAAGATAGGTTGGACAAAGATCTGTTGCACTGACTTCTACGTTTACAAGGTCGTTTACGCTTGTGCTGTTGTCTGTTGTATAGCTGTAGTCTGGCATTTTAAACTGTTTGCCAAGTGCAACTGCAACTTCGCGGGCAATGCCGATGATGCTTTGGCAGTCTGGTCTGTTAGAAGTGATGCCAATGTCAAGAACATAGTCGTCAAGACCCAAAACAGGTTTGATATCCATGCCTATAGGTGTGTCTTTGTCCAGAATAAGGATGCCATAAACGTCTGCGCCAGGATAGTTGTCGTTTGTGATGCAAAGTTCTTCGCCAGAGCAAAGCATACCAAAAGATTCTACGCCACGCAATTTGCCCTTTTTGATAGACATGCCGTTTGGCAATTTTGAACCGTGCTTTGCAACAGGAACAATATCGCCCTCTTTTACGTTGTTTGCACCAGTGACAATTTGCAACATTTCGTCGCCAACGTTGATCTGACAAACGATGAGTTTGTCTGCGTCTGGGTGACGGTCGATTTTTTCAATTCGTCCGGCAACAACGTTTTCTATATTTTCACCAAGATAGATAACTTCTTCTACCTCAAAACCAATGCCAACGAGTTTGTCGCACAAAGTTTGCACGTCAACGTCTACGTCAACATAGTCTTTAATCCAACTCAATAATGCTTTCATATATATCTAATCTCCCCTTATCTGAATTGTTTCAAAAAGCGAACGTCGTTTTCGAAGAACAATTTGATGTTTGGAATGCCATATTTGATCATTGCAATACGTTCAAGACCCATACCAAAGGCATAACCAGTGTATTTTGTAGAGTCAATGCCACAGTTTTCCAAAACTTTTGGGTTGACCATACCAGCACCCAAAACCTCGATCCAGCCTGTGCCTTTGCAAAGTTTGCAACCTTTGCCACCACAGTTTGAACAAGTGAGGTCAACTTCTACGCTTGGTTCTGTAAATGGAAAGAAAGATGGTCTGAAGCGTGCTTTTGTCTGTTCGTTAAACAAAGACTGAGCAAACGTTTCAAGCGTACCCATAAGGTCGCAAAGAGTAACGTTTTTGTCCACTACCAGACCTTCGATCTGATGGAACATTGGAGAGTGGCTGGCATCGTCGTCAGAACGATAAACTTTGCCAGGACAAAGCATTTTGATTGGTGGTTGCTTTTTCTCCATTACACGCACCTGGTTTGGTGAAGTGTGAGTACGCAAAACGATGTCTTCTGCGATATAAAAAGTATCCTGAGCATCTCTTGCAGGGTGATTTTTTGGTATATTGAGTGCTTCAAAGCAATAATAGTCAGTTTCGATTTCCGGTCCTTCCAAAACTTCAAAGCCAAGACCTTTGAATATGTCCATAATTTCGTTTGCAACAAGGTTTACTGGGTGCAAATGGCCTCTTTCTTCGCAAGAAACTGATTGATAAGGAAGTGTAATGTCCACTGTTTCTTTTTGAAGTTTTTCGTTGAGAACTTTTTCTTTCATTTTTGCTTCTGCTTCTGCAAAAGCGCTTTCCAATGTTTTGCGGGCTTCGTTAACCAGTTGACCAAATGCAGGTCTTTCTTCTGGTGACAAATCTCTCATAGATTTGAGCATATTTTGAAGTTCGCTGTTTTTGCCAAGACTTTCTGACTTGATTTTTTGCAAGTCGTTTGCAGACATTTCGTCAATGTTAGAAATGCGTGCTATGCAAGTTTCAACAAGTTGTTTGATTTTGTCGTTAAGCATATTTTCTCCTTAAATATAAAAACGTCCTGACAAAACGTCAGGACGATAAAAAATCGTGGTACCACCTAAACTTTTGCACAAAAATTGCGCCTCATTAACAGAGATAACGGTCTTGCCCGCAGTCGACTACGTTGTCACCGACCGAACTACAAAGTGAATATCTTTTTGTCAACAACTATGGTTTTGCACCACCAACCACTCTCTGAAAGTTGCGCCTGACAAACTCTTGTGCTTTGTCAACGTTTTGATGAATTATAGCACAAATTTGCCCTTGCAATCAACTGTTTTTGCCCTTGTTTTATGGCAAAATGCCCATATTTGAGCCAAAATCACCCATTGACAGATAAACTTGTGGCACTTTGCCCACAAGCAGACTTTCGCACACCAAAACTTCGGCACAAGTTGTTATCGTCTGGTCTGATGTTGGCAAAATGACACGCATATCTGCAACAACGTTTAAAAAAATTTTGTGTCTTGTCTGGTTTATCCCTGCTTGTTCAAACTCTGACAAAAAAGTGCAGTTTACACTTTCGTATGGAGTGATTTTTATTTTAATCTGCGGACCAAGGTTAGAAAAAAATGCAATTCCAGTCAATTGTCCTATTGGCAAGGATATTGTCATATCTTTGTTTTTTTGCAGATTTTGCTGTGTTTTTTGTGCCGTGTCACGTGCAAGCTGATTGACTAAAACGGAGTTTGTTTCAAACAATGCAACGTCTCCGTTGGAGTCTTTTTCTACCCTCATCAAATCGCTGTATGATACTGACGTTGACATAACTTCTATCACGGCATTGTTGACGGCAGACATTGTGACAGACTGCACTTTTGCGTGGCAGGTTGACACAATGACAGAAGAAAAATAGTTTGTTGCACTGTATGCAAGATATGCAAAAATGCCTAAAAACACCAAAAAACCAATATATTTTTGCTTTTTTCTCTTCTTTTTTGCTCTTTTTTGTTTTTTGGGTGTGAGATCAAAAATACCAACCTGCATAGTTTTATATAATATGCAGAGTTGTTACAAAAATTGTCATTTCTTTTTGGTGCGTGGCTTAAACAAAATTGCATTTATATATCCAAAAATTATGGCGGTTGCAATGCCAGGTGCAGTTGCCTGCAAACCACCTTTTATTGCACCAAAAAAGCCTTCTGCCCTGATGCCGTCCAATGCACCGTTGACAAGCGAACAACCAAAACCGGATATAGGCACACTTGCGCCTGCACCAAACGTGTCAACAAGTGGCTGATAAAGGTCAAAAGCCTGCAAAACCGCACCCAAAATAAGAAACATAACGAGAATTTTGCCATTTGTGAGATGAGTGAGATTGATTACAATTTGACCAAGCATACAAATAAAACCACCCATCAAAAATGCTTTTGCAATATTGATCAACATGAGCAAACCTCCAGACAATGTGCAATGCAAGGCACACTTTCGCCCTGAAATGACGTAAGTGGGCTAAGCAATGCGCCTGTGCCAACCAAAAGTATTTTTTTATACTTTTTTTGTTTGAATTTGTTGAGGATATACGAATTGAAGACGATTGCACTGCATGCAGCACCACTGCCACCCTGAAAAGTCTGTTGTTTTTGTTTATAAAGCATTGCACCACAATCAAAAAGTTTGTCTTTAAAGTCGATGCCACGGTCTTTTGCAAAATCAAAAAGAATTTGTCTGCCAAGTTTGCCCAGATCACCTGTGAAAATGCCGTCATAATCGTCCACTTTTGCCTTTGTATCCTCAAAAAACTGCAAAATTGTGTCACATGCGGCAGGTGCCATGGCAGCACCCATATTGTTTACGTCTTTTATGCCAAGGTCAATCACCCGTCCTGCAACTCCTTTTGTTATTTTGCATATTGCATTGTCACTTTCGTTTGTCAAAATGCTTGCTCCTGCCCCTGTTGCAGTCCATTGTGTAACGGGAGAACGCAAAACACCAAGTTCCAGAGGATAACGATATTGTCGCTCTGCAGTAGAAAAATGACTGCCACTGATGCACACGACTTTGTTTTTGTATCCACCGTCAACAAGACAACTGCCCACAAGCAAACTTTCGGCAAAAGTGCCACATGCGTTGTATAGTCCCAAAAAAGACGAGTCGTATGCCCTCATTGCAAAAGAAACGGATACTATCTGATTGAGCAAATCACCACCAAGCATTGTGTCTATGTTTTGTGGTTGCAAATTTGCCTTGTTTAAAACACCGTCAATTGCAAACTTGAACATTTTGCACTCTGCCTTTTCAAAAGATTTTTCGCCAAATTTGTCATCTTGCAGACAAAAATCAAAACAATCACCCAAAAGCCCGTGTTTTTCTTTTGGGCCTGCAATGGCAAAACCTTGCCTTACAAAAGCGTTTTCAAACACAAAAGTTTGTTTACCAACTCTTTTTTGCATTTTATACCCCCAAAACAAGATGAAAAACTGCAATGACAAAAGAAATCATCACTCCGTTGACAACCACAGGGCCAGCCACGGTGAACATTTTTGCACCCAGACCATAAATCATACCCTCTGACCTGAACTCAATTGCAGGTGCAACCATTGCGTTAGAAAAACCCGTGATTGGCACTGTTGACCCTGCACCGGCAAAACGACCAAGTTTGTCATATACGCCAAGCCCTGTTGCGCATGCAGCCAATGCAACAAGAATGCACGATGCAAAAACACTTGCAACTTTGTCCTCAACGCCATTTTGCACAAGCAAATCTATAATCACTTGCCCAAAAGCACAAATCAACCCACCAATGACGTATGCCCAAAACATATTTTTGACGTGTGATGATTTGGGTGACACTTCAAAAACATAGTCCATATACAAAGTTTTTTTCTTTTGGTTTTTAAAAGACCTTATTTTGCTTTGCTCTTCTATCAGTTTTGTATCTTTTTGTTCAAAATTCTGGCTCATTTTGTCTTCTCCTTTGGCTCGACATAAAAAGTTTCTTTTTCGTCCATATTTTTGCCAAACTCTCTTACAGTTGTTGTTTTCATAACAACCCCCTTTGTTTTTGTATATTTTTGCCCAAAAACAAAAAAATAGACGCAAAACCTGCGCCTTTTTAATTTGTATGTTGAAATTGCAACGTCAAAATGATATACTATAAAAAAAGAAACAAATTTGTCAAAAAACTATCAATCAGAAAACCGTCCCCTGATTGATTACGAGGTCTGACAATGAAGAAAACATTAAAAAAGATAATGAAGAAAACATTAAAAAATATATTGATATATGTTGCATTGAGCATTATTGTGCTAATAGGATTTATTTTTATATTCTTTTTGCCTTTTTTGTTAGAAGATGTATCATATTCTGACAAAACAAACTTTTTCTGTCCGTCAGCTGAAGTTTTTACGGAAGAATATGCTTATGAGTACAATTTAATACTTGAAGAATTGTTACAAGATTGCAATATTGACTTTCAAAAAGAGCTGTCTACTGAAATAACTGAAACTGGAAATGGCGTTATCCGTATTAATCTTTTATCTCAACAGCATGAAATATCGATATTTTTTCTCAATACTTTCGATAGTGTGGCTCATATAAAAGTAGAATATGTTTTTTCTGGTAATTCAACAGACCTAACTGATTATAGCAAGCAAGCACAGATTGTAAATTTGACAAATGATTTTGTAAACAAAGTTGCTTATGATGCCATTTTGGAAGCCAACGAGTTTGAAAAACTGTTTGGAATTGCACTTGACGATAAAGACAGATATGCCACAACTGACTTGCATTTTGATAGTGCTATAGGCAATGTAGATTATTATGTAGCAATTAAGGATAACTTTGTCAGATACGAGTTCGAAGGTTTGTGCAAAAAAACTGATTTCATGGAACAATTTTAATTATCTAATCAAAGAATTCATGACAAACAAAAAAAAGAAGCACTCAAATGAGTGCTTCTTTTTTAATCAATTTCAAACAGGTCTTTGTTTTTCAAAAACTTTTCTGCAAGTTCGTCATATATACTAAAGTATCTTTTTTAATATGCAGACAATTGAGAAGGTCAAAACCCACCCCTTTTTGTTTTGGGTGGGTTATTCGTTAAAATATTTTCGCATTTTGTCGAGAATTTTGCTTTCAAGACGAGAAACCTGCACTTGAGATACTCCAAGATGCGTTGCAATTTCACTTTGGGTTTTGTCACGAAAATAGCGCAAAATTATTATCTTTTTTTCTCTTTCGGTCAGTTTGTCTATGATGGCATAAAGCATGATTTTGTCTATCATATCGTCAGTTTTGTCTTCTGCGCACATTTTGTCCAAAAGAGATTGAGATTTTTCGTCACTTTCGTCTGTTTTTTCATAAATAGAAATTGGGATTTGTGCAGACTCCATCGCAAAGACAACTTCTTGTGGAGAAATTTCAAACTTTTTTGCAATCTGGTCAATTGTTGGCTCTGGCTGGTTTTGTTTTTTGCAGTTATCCACAAATGCCGATATTTTGGCAGAAAGTTGTTTTGTTGCGCGAGACACTTTTACAAATCCGTCGTCACGCAAAAACCTTTTCAGTTCGCCTGATATCATTGGCACTGCATAGGTAGAAAACCTCACGTTAAAATTTGTGTCAAAGTTGTGTATTGCCTTTAAAAATCCAACGCATGCAATCTGGAACAAATCGTCATATTCTACGTTTTTGCCTGTATAATGACGAATTATGCTTTTTAACAATGGTGCATTGTGCTCAAGCAACAGTTCTTTGGCGTGTTCGTCACCTGATTGTGCCTGTTTGATGAGATGCATTGTCTGGTTGTGGTCAAGCATCAACGTCTGCCCCTTTTTTGCCAAAATATTTTGTCATTTTTATTTTTGTGCCTTGTTGCGGTTTTGAAAACAGTTGTACCTCATCCATAAATGCCTGCATTACGGTAAAGCCCATGCCAGATCTTTCTTCGTCTGGTTTGGTTGTAAAAAACGGTTGCATTGCCTGTTCGGTATTTTCAATGCCAACGCCAAAATCGCAAATTTCAATTTCAAGCCTGTCACAAAACAAGGTTGCATCAATTTGCACGTCTCCACTTTTGTTTTGATAGCCATGCACAACACAATTTGTCACAGCCTCGCTCACTGCAGTTTTAAGGTCGTTTATTTCTTCCAGAGTGGGATTGATGCTCACGCAAAAAGCACCAACAACTCCTCTTGCAAAAGATTCGTTGAGTGACAATGCAGGTATTTTAAGATGCATTTTGTTGATATAGTCCATTTGATATACTCCCTTGCTATTTTACTTTTGGCATGATTGTATACAACCCCGCCATTTTAAAAATTTTGTCTGCCGGCTCTGAAACGTTTTTTACACACACCGGCACACCACGTGCCTTTAGCTTTTTGTATCGTCCTATCAAAACGCCAATGCCTGTGCTGTCCATAAAACTAAGGTTGCTCAAATCGAACACCACCGTCGTTATGCCAGGCTGACAAATTGCATCATCTATC
The DNA here is from genome assembly GCA_017457385.1 of Clostridia bacterium. Classification (GTDB taxonomy): domain Bacteria; phylum Bacillota; class Clostridia; order Christensenellales; family CAG-314; genus Heteroclostridium. The sequence goes on from JAFTHO010000098.1 coordinate 11,388, forward strand.
TTTTGTCTTGCATTGTCTGCAACGTATTCATCAAGCTCGCCACACAGATATATGGTCAAAGTGTGCCTGCCTGTAGAAAATTTGATATCCATTTTCACCTCGCTTGGCAAATTTTAACTTTTTTTTAAAAAATTTTGCTGAAAACATTTGTCGAAAATGAGTTTTTAATGTAGAATGTAATGGCGTTGGAAAATGGTATGACCAAATAGCAACCGTCAAGAAAAAAAATTAAAAAATTTTTAAAAAAAGTTAGTTTTTTTATTGACAAATGTTTAAAAATATCGTATTCTAACTAGGCTATTGATTGAGATCAAGATGCGACACGTCGGGGTGTAGCGCAGTTTGGTAGCGCACGTGGTTTGGGACCATGGGGCCGGGAGTTCGAGTCTCTTCACCCCGACCACTTAAAATCTTGGGCCTTTAGCTCAGTTGGTCAGAGCGGTCGGCTCATAACCGATTGGTCCGGGGTTCAAGTCCCTGAAGGCCCACCATCTTTGATTTTTACAAAAGCAGCAAATATTATGGCCCGGTAGTTCAGTCTGGTTAGAACGCTAGCCTGTCACGCTAGAGGTCGAGGGTTCGAGCCCCTTCCGGGTCGCCAATATATTTGCCTCGGTAGCTCAGTCGGTAGAGCAGGAGACTGAAAATCTCCGTGTCGGTGGTTCAATTCCGCCCCGAGGCACCAATATATTTGGGTGTTAATTAAATAAAAATTTTTTGTGCTGGTGTAGCTCAACTAGGCAGAGCAACTGACTTGTAATCAGTAGGTTGTTGGTTCGATTCCGATCACCAGCTCCACTTTTTTTTGGAGAGGTTCCCGAGCGGCCAAAGGGAGCAGACTGTAAATCTGCCGTCCGAGACTTCGGTGGTTCGAATCCACCCCTCTCCACCAACAAAAAACCGTTGATTAACTTCAACGGTTTTTTTGTTTTATACACTTGCTTTTTGTTGACCAAAAGACTGTTTTAAAGTATCATTATAAAAAATATATCAACTGCCACCGGGTAGTACGAAAGCATTCGTAAGCATATCGTTAGGTCTTAGAAGATGTGCATATACGGATGCAATTTTTGTTTTTTATGAAAGTTTTTAAAGAATTGACAAAGTTTGAATGGTTTTTGTGGATATCTTCTCTCATCATTGTGAGTATATCTTGTCTTTTAGTGCCACAACAAAATATGGTTTCACTTTTTGCATGTCTGATTGGTGTGACTGCAGTCATTTTTTGTGCAAAAGGTTTTGTTGTGGGTCAAGTGCTGATTGTGGTGTTTTCTGTCCTGTATGGCATTGTATCCTTTTGGTTTGCCTATTATGGCGAGATGATAACCTATCTTGGCATCTCTACCCCTGTTGCAATTTGCGCCATCATTTCGTGGATAAAACACCCGTTTCAGGAGACAAAACAGGTAGAAATAAGCAAAATGACGTCAAAACAATACGCTGTTGTGTCAGTTTTGACTGTTGTTTTAACAATTGCTTTTTATTTTATTTTAAAAGCTCTTGGCAATGCAAACCTTGTTTTCAGTACAATATCCGTTGCAACAAGTTTTGTGGCTGGCTATCTCACTTTTATGCGAAGCCCTTTTTACGCCCTGGGTTATGCCTGCAACGACGTGGTCTTGATTGTGCTTTGGGTGCTAGCAACCATAACAGACCCCGCAAATATGCCAATGATAGCCTGTTTTGTTGTGTTTTTGGCAAATGATCTGTATGGTTTTGTCAACTGGAAAAAAATGGAAAAAAGTCAAAAAGAAAAGGTCTCAAACTGAGACCTTTTTATTCTTGATGGATATCCTGTCCTTCACCAAAATCAGCAAATTTTCCATTAACGAGCAACAAAACTCCTTTTTGACCAATTTTGAGAGTTTTAAACCACTCTTCTGAGAGAACAAACTCAAATATCTTTTTTTGATCTGTTTCAAAAGTAACGATAAAATTTAGTATACTATTTGCCGTGTGGATGCCAGTTATATAATGATCAAACTTTTTGTCTTTTACGATAGCATCAAAAAATTCAACAAGAGGTTCGGTTCGTGATTCTTCTTCAAGCTTCTTTTGGTATTCTTCTTGTGTGTATCCATCTTCGGTCAAATCTTTACCTTTTCGTGACCAATAGATAACAAATACAGCAAAAGAAATGATTACAGCAAAGAAAAAAATGAATATAATAATTGATGTTATTGCATCCATATGCTACCTCCATTTTTGTTATATCATCATGCAAATAGTTGTAAATATTATAAAAGGTATCAAACTGAGACCTTAATTTTTTTTGTATTTTTTTCGGAAAGAAAATTTCAACACCACTACTGACAAAAAAATCAAAACGACAATTATCAGCAACATTATCAAAATGCAGGCAAGCAAGGTGTGATCATAAAAATCACGCACCGTTGACGGAATTGATGGAAAAAGATGGTTTCGGTTGAAAACCTGTCCCAATGCACAAAGCCCCCATCTTGACACGCAAGCAACACTTATCACCTTGAGTGCCCCTTCCAGCGTGATGATGTTGCCAGACATTACTATTTGCATAATGAGTATGACCAGCACCGGCAAAATTGCACTGTCAGAGCTTTTGAGCACAGACGAGATAAAAATGCCTGTGACAGAAGATACCAAAAGCACAAGAAAAAGCACAAGCCAGTATAAAACCTCGGTAAAAACAGGAAATGGTGACGGAAAATCTATTATCAAGTAACTGCCAACGCACATTATAAGGCTTTGAACAAGGCAAATTGAGCCTAAAACAAAAACCTTTGACAAAACGTATGCAGTCATATCCAATCCTGCGTCATATTCACGCGAAAGCACTGTGCGTTCTTTGCAAACCTCTCGATAAGAATTGAGCAAACCCATCATTGTGCACATAACCACTATGATAAACATTGCATTGTCTGCCATATACAATCTCGCTGGATTTGCAAAACACTCTTTTGGTATAATCAACGACAACACAATGAGCATCAAAGGTGCTTGCAACAAAAGCATTGTCGCACTGACCTTATCGCTGAAAATCAGCTGATAATATCTGCGGACACAAACCTTAAAATGTATTAAGTTTACGCTTGCTTTGTTTTTGTTTTTCATATTGCCCTTTATTTATAAATTTGCTTGAATTCTTCTGTCAAATCTCTGCAATAGTCTGTGTTGCGATATTTTTCGGCATATTGCAAAGTTGTCTGCTCATCTGTGAGTTTGTAAAATATGCGAAAATAGTCATGCGTTTTGAAATAGTTGAAAATTTTGTCAGGTGTGTCATAAAAACACAATCTTCCGCCTCTGCCCAAAAACGCAATTTTATCGCAAAGACTTATGTTTTCCATCGAGTGAGTGATGATAACTATTGTTCGTCCTTTTTTGCTAAGTTCTTTCAACAAAGACATGATTTCATAGTCAAGGTCAGGACTCAAACCGCTTGTCGGCTCGTCAAGAAAAATGATTTTTGGATTTGACAACAATTCCATTGCAATGCTCACGCGTTTTTTCTGTCCACCGCTCAGCATACAAATTTTGAGATGTTCTTTACCTTCCAGCTTTACTTCTTTTATAACTTTGCGTACAATTTCGTCAATTTCTTTTTTTGTTATGCCGTTTTTTATACGCATAGACGCCGTGTACCTGAGTGAATCGAACAATGGCAGATTTTCGTGAAGAATATCTCTTTGTGGAACGTAACCGATAACAGACTGATAGCAATACATATTTTGATAAAAATCGTTTGTATCATAATAAATTTTGCCACCTGTGCCAGGTCTGCGACCGTTTATACAGTCGACGAGAGTGCTTTTGCCAGCACCACTGCCCCCTACTACACCAACGAAAGTTGCCGGATCGATACGCATCGATACCTTGTCAACCAACCTCACCATTTTGCCTCTATTTGCCCTGTCAGGCACGTCTTTTGATACGTCGAGCAAATCAACCTGAATGCCAGTTTGCGATTTGCTTGAGAGCAATTTTTTGTCCAGATAGACGTATGCCGCAGAAGGAACTTCTATTCTGTCACCATTGTGCAAAATTGTCTTTTTTATTTTTTTGTTGTTTACCAACGTTCCACTTTCTGTTTTTAAATCTTCTAAAAAGTGGTTTTCTCCGTCAAAAAATATGCGTGCATGTTTGCGTGCTGCCTGCGGATTGTCAAGCAGAATATCGCAATTTATATCACGACCGATAAAAAACTCGTTTTTGTTAACAAGACTGATTGTGCGACGTTTGTCATTTGATTTTGCACCGGTTTTTATTTCTCTTACAACCTCTAAAATGACAAAATCATCTGTCTCTACGTTATCTTTAAAAGCAATAACGTCGCCAGGTGACAGTTTTTTTATCATTTTTGCCCTGAAAACACGGTTGTTAAAGAATACGTCACCTTCTGCACCGATGTTTTCTACAGTCCAGCCTTTGCCATCCAGTTTAAACCTGAGTTGTTCCTGGCTTATATTTTTGAGTTTTCCTACAATGTCACAAGTGCGTTTTCGTCCAAAAATACACTCCTTGCGATCTTCACTGCCAAAAAAACTATATCCACTTTTGTCAATAATTTTTAAATACAACATTGATATAATTATAGCCTAAACAAGTTGATTTTTCAATTAAAAAAACCTGCCATACAGCAGGTTTTTGTTTTTAAAGCAATGCCATTGCAATATTGCAATATATAACGAGTGACAATACGTCAACAATCGTTGTGATAAATGGGTTTGCAACAACAGCCGGGTCAAGACGAAGTTTTTTTGCAAGCAAAGGCAACGAACAACCAACAATCTTTGACAAAATGACTGTGGCAAACATTGCGATAGATATTACCAGTGCAATCATCAGATTTTCTGCAACACCATCAATTACAATAAGTTTTACAAAGCAGAATACTGACAAAATTGCACCGAGCAAAATAGAAACTCTGAATTCTTTCCACAATACTCGCAAAATATCGCCAAATTCCACTTCTCTTATGGCAAGACAACGAATAATTGTTGCAGATGCCTGACCGCCGGCATTACCACCCGTACCCATAAGCATTGGGATAGACGCCGTGAGAGTGATTGAGAAGGCCAAAGTTGCCTCGTTTGCCTCAATGAGCATACCAGAAAAAGTTGCCGAAATCATCAAAAACAACAGCCAAGGCAATCTATTCCAGCACAAACGCCATACACTTGTTTTAAGATATGGTTTGTCTGTTGGTGTGATAGCGGCCATTTTTGAGATATCTTCCGTTGCTTCTTCCTGCAGGATATCCATGGCGTCGTCGATTGTGACGATACCAACAAGTCGGTTTTCTTTGTCAACGACAGGCAATGCCAAAAAGTCATATTTGTCAAACTCGTTGGCAACAACTTCTCGGTCGGTGTCAACTTCGACAGACACAATGTTTGTTTCCATAATTTCGGAAATTTTTGTGTCCATGCTGTTGAGCATAAGTGATCTTGCACTTACTACACCCAAAAGTTCACGCTTATCGTCGGTTACGTAACAAGTATAAACAGTTTCGCTGTCAATACCCGTTTTGCGGATTTTGTCAAAAGCCTGCGCAACGGTAAAGTCTTTGCTGAATCGAACGTATTCGACAGTCATTATACTGCCGGCACTGTCTTTTGGATATTTTAAAATCTGGTTGATAGTTTCGCGCGTTTCTTTGTCTGCGTGTTTGAGCATCCTGATAACAATGTTTACAGGCATGTCTTCGATGATGTCAACTGCGTCGTCGACAAACAATTCGTCCATCATCAACTGCAACTCTTTATCGCTGAATGCCGTGATCAAAACTTCTTGCAGGTCACTGTCAAGTTCTACAAAAGTATCTGCTGCAACGTCTCTTGGCAAAAGCCTGAAAACAAACGGTAACTGTTTTTTGGGGATTTCCTGAAAAAAGTCTGCAAGGTCGATAGGCTCCATCTCTGCAAGCAAAGGTCTGAGGTCAAGAAAATATTTTTCTTCAAACAATTGTCCTGCAAGATTTTCACGGGCTTCGATTTCCATCTCGACAAAAGTATCAAGTGCAAGTTTTTTTGGCAACAGTCTGAATACGTCAACCAACGAATCTTCTGGAACCAGAGTTAAAAATTCTGCAATATCTTCTGGCTGTTCTTCGCTCAAAATTTGTTTAAGCACGTCTATTTGATTGTCTTCGAGCAAAGTAAGCAATTCTTTCATCTGATTCCTCCTTTTTGACGATAAAAAAGGCTTTGTCAAACCCGAATGATGACAAAGCCAAAAATACAAGAAATTTGATATATCATCGTCCAAGCTTTAGCATCACAGGGCGATGAAACTGCATTAGGTTATGCCTTGCGTTCGACATATCCTGCTGACCAACTCAAAGTGTCTCCACACTTCTGCGGTAGCAATCCGTATCCCTGTGGTAGCCTTACCTACCGAATATTTTATCTACTAATGTTATATGAAAAAATTTGCAATTTGTCAACAGTATTTGCATACAAAGTTGTTGACAAATCAAAAAAATAAAACCTCTCACAAAGAGAGGTTTTAAAATCAATTATTCTTTGTCTGCTTTTGCTTCTTGTGGTTGTTCCATAGTAGCTTTTCTTGACAAAGTTACACGTTTGCTTTCTGGATTGAATTCTGTGATAGCAACGTCGATTTCATCGCCAACTTTAAGCACTTTTTTGATGTCGTCAACCCATTCCCATGATACGTTAGAAACATGGAGCAAACCGTCTACACCTGGAGCGATTTCTACAAATGCACCAAATGGAAGGATACGAGCAACTTTACCTTTTGTTACACTGCCAACAGGGAAAGATTCGTATGCGATTTGCCATGGATCTGGCAAAAGTTGTTTGTAACCGATAGACACTCTGTTAGATTCTCTGTCGAGTTTGAGAACTACAAATTCATAAGTTTTGTTGAGTTCCAAAACTTCAGATGGATCTTTTACTGCTGTCCAAGACAAGTCACTTACGTGAGCAAGGCAGTCAAAACCTCTTACGTTAACGAAAGCACCGAAAGAAGCAAATCTTACAACTTGACCTTCTACGATTTCACCAACTTCGATATTTGACCAGAAGTTGTCTTCTTTAGCTTTCTTTTCAGCTTCGATCAAAACTTTTTGACTTGCAACGATTTTTCTCTTGCTGTCGTCAATGCCGTCAGGAAGAGCAACCAATCTGAGTTTTTTGCCAACGTATTTTGACAAATCTTTTACAAAACCAGAACGGATTTGTGATGCTGGTACAAATACTGTATAGCTGCCGAGTTTAGAAAGCAAACCACCGTTTACCGCTCTGCTTGCTACCAATGAAAATTCTTTGCCTTGTTTGATTTCTTCTACCAAAGCATCGTCTTTGTACAATTCTTCGATAGCTTTTCTTGAAAGGATAATATCTTTATCAGCAGACAAAACAACAACTTCGATTGTCTCGCCCAGTTTAAGATTTTCTTTCGCAGTTTGATAATCCCCATCCAAAGCGATTTCGTCATTAGGGATAAAGCCTTCTTTTTTAGAGAAGTCAAAGTTAAGGTTGATACCTGCATCACTGATGAAAGTAATTCTGCCTTTGAGTTTTTGACCCTTTTTCAAAGACTTTTTGTTCAACTTTTCGATTGCGTTGATGAACAATTCGTTGTCTGATACGACAGTTTCAATGTTGTTGTCTTTAGTTTGTTCAGCCATTTTTGCTAAAACCTCCTCAATCAACTCACTTGGAGTTGACGCTCCTGCTATGATACCTATATTTTCTGTATATGAAAAGTCAAAATTTTCAAGTTCATCCACCCTTTCGATACTCACGACGTTTTTGCACAAACCTGAGCAAATTTCCGCAAGACGACGGGTATTTGAGCTGTTTTTGCCACCGACCACAATGACAGAATCACATTGTGATGCTACTTGCGCAGCATATTTTTGCCTCTCCGTAGTAGTATAACAAATAGTGTTAAAAATTTCAAGTATTTTGTTGTTATCTTTGCCAAGATTTTCGATAGCTTTTTGCACTTTTTCTACGTTGTAAGTGGTCTGAAACAGTACAAAAACCTTGTCAAACGCAGATAAATCGAGTTTTTGACTACCATCCGTTATAATTGCAGAATTGTCACACCAACCGTTCACACCAATAATTTCAGGATGATCTTTGTGGCCGATAATGACAATCTGATAATTTTTTTTATAATATTCTGTTGCCTTGTCGTGCAAAATCTTTACAAACGGGCAGGTTGTATCCACAATATTTATACCTTTGCTCTCGCAAAAGTCAAAAATATATTTTGATGCACCGTGTGCAGTAATGATTAGAGTATCTCCTTTTTTAAGGTTTGATACGTCATCAATAATTGTTATCCCCTTGTCTTCCAGCTGTTTTACCACAAGCGGATTGTGCACGATTTCGCCAAGACAATATACGTTTTCTCCCGCATTGTCCAAAGCCATTTTAACAGCTCTTTTTACACCGGAGCAAAAACCATTGTTTTTAGGCTGAATTATTTTCAACTTTTTATAACTCCCTTTTCAACAAGTGTTTTTATCATTTTTTCGTGAAGTTCTTCAAAACGTTGTTCTACGATTTTTGATGCGTTTGAAAGCACATCGTTGCTGAGTCTTTGTCCATAAAATTCGCTCAGATCAAATTCTTCACCAACAAACAGATAGTTTTTCTTTAAAAAGCGTGGTTTTCGCCAGAACATTGCAATTCTCACCGGTGCCTGTGACTTTACTGCCAGCATAACAAGACCGTTTTTCAACTGCAACATTTCGTTTTCGTTGCCTTTGTTTCTTGTACCTTCTGGAAAAAGCATAAAGATTTTGTCGTTTTTGAGCAAAGTCAACGCAGTTTTGATAGACGTGATGTCTGCCCCACTTCTGTCTATTGGCACAACGCCCATTTTTTTAAAAAACCATGCAGGAATTTTGCGTTTGAACAACTCTTTTTTGCCCCAGAAATGAAAACGCGGCTTAAGTTTGCATCCAACGATAATAGGATCCATATTTGACAAATGGTTTACTGCAAAAACAGTCTTTTTGTTTTCAAGTTTTTTGGGACCAACAACTTTTGTAGGAAAAGCAAGTTTAAACACCCATCCTGCAAGGCCCTTCATAAAGCCATAAAAACTCATAAATTATTTAATCCTGTTCAACAATTCTTCTACAACCTGGTCAATTGACATAGTTGTTGTATCAAATTCAAATGCATCGTCTGCTTTTTTGAGTGGAGCAAAAGCACGTGTAGAGTCGTTTCTGTCACGTGTTACGATATCTGTCAAAACTTCGTCATAAGAAACGTTCTGACCCTTTTCCATCAATTCTTTAAAGCGTCTGTTTGCCCTTTCTTCTGCAGTTGCAGTGATGAAAAATTTATAATTTGCATCTGGCAAAACATAAGTGCCAATATCTCTGCCGTCAAGAATGCAATCGTTTTTCTTTGCAATTTCTCTTTGAAGTTCTACAAGTTTGAGTCTTACTGCAGGGATTGCAGAAACGTCGCTTGCAGCCATAGAAACGGCGTGTTCTCTGATCAAACCAGTTACGTTTTCGCCATCAAGAAAAATGTTTTGCACGTCGTCTACGTATTTGATTTCTACACTTGTAGTTGGCAACATAGCCTCTACTGCAGGGATATCACGAGTGTTGATGCCAAGTTTTAATGCTTTGAGACCGATTGCTCTGTACATTGCACCTGTATCGAGATACAAAATGCCAAGTTTTTTTGCCACAATTTTTGCCGCAGTGCTTTTGCCTGCACCAGCAGGACCATCTATTGCAATGTTTTTCATAAAAAAATCCTCTCTTATTCTTCTGTACAACCCATTCCTGCAAGATAACCTGTAGAAAAGGCTATTTGTAAATTAAAACCACCAGTAACTGCATCTACGTCAATGATTTCACCCGCAAAATACAAATTATCCACAAGTTTGCTCTTCATATTATTAGGGACAATTTGTTTTACGTCAATGCCACCGCTTGTAACTATTGCATAAGTGATATCTTCCAGTCCCAAAAGGTCAAACTCAAGATTTTTGAGCAATTTTACAAGATAATGACGTTGTTCTGACGTGATCTGATGCACTTTTGTGTCAAGTGGAATTTTTGATTTTTTAAGTATAACCGAAATAAGACTGCGTGGCAACAAATTATCCAGCGAATTTGAAAACTGCTTGTTTGAAAACTCTGCAAAATCACGCTGTACCCGAAGGTCAAGTTCTTTTTCACTCAAAGCAGGTTTAAGGTCAATTGATACTTTGAGCTGAGAAAAATCCTGTCTGTTGATCTTGCTTGACAAAGTGAGCACAGTTGGGCCAGAAACACCATGGTGAGTAAACAGCATTTCGCCAAATTCTTCGTACAGTACCTTTTGATTTTTGACAATTTTTACTTTTACGTTTTTGAGAGCAAGTCCTGCAAGATCAGATGGAGAATTTGCCTTGAGGCCAACAAGACCTGCAACGGGTTTTATCACGTTGTGGCCTGCTTTTTTGGCCATTTCAAGACCACTTCCGTCACTGCCTGTCGTTGGATAACTAACGCCACCCGTACACAAAATATATTTGTCTGCAGACATTTTGCCAATATCCGTAACAACGTTTTCTATTTTGTTGTCATTTATTTCAAAAGCAAATGCATTTGTGTTATACACAATTTTTACACCAAGTCTGTGCATAACTTTTTCCAATGTTTTAGTTACGTCGCTTGCTTTGTCTGACTCTGGAAAAACCCTGTTGCCTCTTTCCGTTTTGATTTTAAGACCGTTTTTCTTTAAAAACTCCATCAAATCATATGGAGAAAAGGTATACAAAGCACTCATCAAAAACTTTTTGTTAGTAACTACGTTTTCTAAAAACTCCGTTACTTCGCAATCGTTTGTGACGTTGCAACGTCCTTTGCCGGTTATATATATTTTTTTGCCGAGTTTTTCGTTTTTTTCTATCAAAGTGACTTGTGCGCCATTTTGCGCTGCACAAATTGCAGCCATCATACCTGCGGCACCACCACCAATTACTATAACTTTCATTTAAAAATATCCTCAACTTTTTTGAGAGAAGTGTGATCCACCATAGAAAAAGTCAGCGGAGTGATTGTTATGTATCCAAGATCAAGATATTTTACGTCAGTTTCTTCGTCAATATCGCCATAATATTTTGGATAACCTTTGATATAAAAATTTTCGCCTTCCTGCACGTAATGATCGCCATAGTCACGATTTCCCTGCACGGCAATTTTTATACCCTTTATCTCTGTTTTTGTGCTGTCAGGCAGATTTACGTTGATGACTTTATCTGGTTGTGCGGCAAGCACAAGTTTGTCAAGATTTTTCACGATAAAATCCGCACAAAAATCATAGTCATTGTCGTCATATGAAGTTGAAGAAACTGCTATTGACGGTATACCAAGAATGTTTGCCTCTATGCATGCAGCAACTGTGCCTGAATATACAACGTCAGAACCGACGTTTCCACCTTTGTTTATGCCGGATACAACCAGATCAAAATCAAGTTTGAGTTGATATTTTGCAAATTTTATGCAATCAACAGGCGTACCCTCGAGCGCAAAGGCATTTTTTATGCCAAAACAAGCATAATCATCAATTTTTTGCACTCTTACGGGGTCTCTCAATGACATATGATGACCAACAGACGACATCTCATATTTTGGTGCAACAACCAAAATTTCGTGCTGAGTTTTTGTAATTGCACTTATCATAGCTTTTATACCAGGTGCAAAAATGCTGTCGTCGTTTACTAATAAAATTTTCATTTGCCCTCTTTTAAAAATCAGTCAGGCAAATGCCTGACTGATTTAATCAAACTGGTAAAACTTTGTTGTTTTTGTCGTAGATTTGTGAGTCTACACCATATTTTTTAGCTTGCCTGTATTTAAAGAAGTTGAGCGCAACCTGTTGGAATACTGCGTAGCTCAAAATGTCTTCTTCCTGTTCGTAATATTCTTTGATTTCATCTCTGAATTTGTCAAGCTCTGGTGCAAGATCATCTGCAGGTCTGTGATCAATTGTTGGAGTGTCACCCAAAATTTGTTTTACAACTTCTGGATCTGGTTGAGCAGGCAATCTGCCATATTCACCACGCAAAACACCCTTTGATTCGTTTGTAACGGCAGAATATCTCTTGCCTGTCAAAACGTTGAGTACGGCTTGCGTACCAACGATCTGGCTTGAAGGAGTAACCAAAGGTGGATAACCAAAGTCTTTGCGAACGCGTGGAACTTCTGCCAATGCTTCCTCCAGCTTGTCGCTCTTGCCTTGTTGTTTGAGTTGGCTGATAAGGTTTGAAAGCATACCGCCCGGTACCTGATAGATAAGAGCGTTTACGTCAACTTTCAAAACTTTTTGAGTAAGGAAGCCATCGTCCATAAGACGTTTTGCAACACCTTTGAAGTGATCGTTGATTTCTGCAAGTAAAGCAAGATCAAGACCAGTGTCATATTCTGTATCACGAAGTGCAGCAACCATAGATTCTGTTGCAGGCTGACTTGTGCCGTCACCAAGAGCAGAAAGTGCCGTATCAATGATGTCAACGCCTGCTTCCACTGCTTTCATGTATACCATATTGCCAGTGCCGGCAGTGTTGTGAGTATGCAAATGGATAGGAACTTTTACTGCTGATTTGAGTGCTTTGATGAGTTCATAAGCTTCGTATGGCAACAAAACGCCCGCCATATCTTTGATACAAATGATATCTGCACCCATTTGTTCCATTTCTTGTGCAAGTTTTACAAAATATTCTCTTGTATGAACAGGGCTTGTTGTATATGACATTGCAATTTCGCAAGTGCCACCAAATTTTTTGCATGCTTTTACTGCAGTTTCGATATTGCGTGTATCGTTGAGTGCGTCAAAAATACGGATGATGTCAATACCATTTTTGATAGAAAGCTCTACAAACTTTTCTACAACGTCATCTGCATAGTGTCTGTAACCCAAAAGGTTTTGACCACGCAAAAGCATTTGCAATTTTGTGTTAGGCAATGCTTTGCGCAAAGCACGGAGTCTGTCCCATGGGTCTTCGTTCAAAAAGCGAAGGCAACTGTCAAAAGTTGCGCCACCCCATACTTCCAAAGAGTGATAGCCAACTTTGTCGAGTTTTTCGCACATAGGGAGCATTTCTTCAAGGCGCATTCTAGTTGCAGCCTGAGATTGGTGTGCATCCCTGAAAATTGTATCTGTAATTAAAACTTTTTTCATATTAAATCTCCATTAAACACCAAAGAACGCAAGCAAAACACCTGCTGCTACGGCAGAACCAATAACGCCTGCTACGTTTGGACCCATTGCGTGCATGAGCAAGTAGTTTTGAGGATCAGTTTCCTGACCAACTTTTTGCGCAACACGTGCAGCCATAGGAACGGCTGATACACCTGCCGCACCGATGAGTGGGTTGATTTTTCCACCAGAAAGTTTGCACATAAGTTTGCCGAACAACACACCACATGCAGTTGCAATGCAAAATGCAGTAAGACCAAGACCAATGATAAACAAAGTTTGAATATCAAGGAATATATCACCACGTGCTTTTGCACCAACAACAACACCCAACATAATAGTGATAATATTCATCAATTCGTTTTGTGCAGTTTTAACAAGTCTGTCACAAACCCCACTTTCTTTCATAAGGTTACCCAACATAAGCATACCTAAAAGTGGCAAAGATGATGGCAAAATGATACCTACAACCAAAGTAACAGCAATTGGGAAAATAATTTTTTCCTTTTTAGAAACAGGTCTGAGTTGTTCCATACGGATTGCACGTTCTTTTTTAGTTGTGAGTGCTTTCATAATTGGTGGTTGAATTGCTGGAATCAATGCCATATACGAATATGCCGCTATTGCAATGATAGAAAGCAAATCAGGTGCCATTTTTGACGTTACGTAAATAGCCGTTGGACCGTCTGCACCACCTATGATACCGATTGATGCTGCTTCGAGAGCGTTAAAGCCAAGCAAAATTGCACCAATGAAAGTTACAAAAATACCAATTTGGGCTGCAGCACCCAACAAAATGCTTTTTGGGTTTGCAATCATTGGACCAAAGTCGGTCATTGCACCAATGCCCAAAAAGATGAGTGGCGGGAAGATAACCAGGTCTACACCCTGATACAGGAAGTAGAACAAGCCACCCTTTTCTGTTTCACTTGGATGAGCAAATAAAACCTCATATGCACCAGGTACGTTGATAATAAACATACCAAATGCAATAGGCAAGAGCAACAAAGGCTCAAATTTTTTGACTATCGCCAAGTAGAACAATACAAATGAAATTGCTATCATGACATAGTTTTGCCAAAGTCCCCCTGACAAACCTGTGCTGTTCCAAAAGTTTATAAGGGTTTCGACAATGTCAGTTTCTAGCAAAGCTGAACTATAAAAACTCATTGTTTAACTCCTATCCGATATAAGCCAAGATATCTCCAGTATCTACGTTTGTGCCTTTTTGTGTAGCAAAAGTGATTTTACCATCTGCAGATGCAGCAATTTCGTTTTCCATTTTCATAGCTTCGAGAATAATTACTGCCTGGCCTTTTTTAACTGTATCACCTTCGTTAACGAGGAATTTCATAACCATACCTGGCATTGGTGATTTAAGAGCTTCGCCACTGCCTTTTACTGCTGGTTTTGCAGCTGGAGCTGGAGCAGCTGCTTTTGGAGCAGAAACAACTTGAACACTTTCACCAGCGCCAACTTCTTCTACTTCTACCTGATAACTGTTTCCGTTTACGTTTACAACAAATTTTCTCATAATTATTTGCTCCATTTAAGTTTTTCTATTTTTTTGATAACAAACTCTGCATCAGAGTCTGTTGTATCGTCATCCTGCAACATTGTATAAATGCATGCAGAAATAACTGCTACAATTTCATCGTCATTTTGCTCAACTACTTCTTGAGTTGCGGTAACTGCAGGTTTTGGTTCGTCTTTAACTTTTGGTTTTGCTTTTTTGTTTTCAAGTGCCATAAACACTTTGCTTTGCAAAAACAAATAAGCAATGATGATACACAAAACGCCAAAGACAATCAAAATACCCATACCGGCAACAACAAGAGCATCACCAAAGGTAAAATTGTCTATATTCATATGTCACCTCTTATTTGTTGAACATTGCCTGCAATTCTGCAATCAAATGAATACGTGTATATTTTGCTTCGATAACTTTGTCAATAAGGCCTTTTTCTGCCGCATAATATGGATCAGAATCAACCTGTTCGTATTTTGCAATAGCGTCTTCACGTGCCTGAACAGGATTGTCTGCTTTTGCAATTTCGTCACCATATACAACAAGACCACCAACTTCTTTGGCAACAGGAGCAACAACTGCACTTTCCCATGCAATCACGCTGTCGCACCCAAGTGATTTAGAAGCAAGCAAAGTATAACCGATACCAATAGCATTGCCAGTGATAACAGAAATGCGTTTTACACCCTCTATGCTCTGTACGTATTTTGCAACGTCTGACAACATAGAAGATTGTTCCAATCTCATAGAAACAGGAGCACCTTGGCAATCTACCAGACTGATGAGTGGCAAACCACCGAGATAGCAGATATCTGCAATTTTTGAGATTTTGCTGAGTGAACCAGGGCAAAGCACGCCACCGAGTTCGTCTTTATTTGTTGCAACGATACCGACAGAATATCCACCGATTTTAGCAAGACCTGCAACAACGTTTTTTGCATAGTCTGCATAACATTCGATAAAACTGTCTTTATCTGCAATTTGTTTGATTTTGTCAACTGCACTTGCACTTTCAATTTTGCCGAGAGCTTTATTTAGATCTGCATCTGACAAATCTTCGCCAACACCATACAAAGTATCAAGCAATTTAGAAATATGTGCACTGAGTTCTTCTTTTTTAACAACAAAAGTGCAGGCACCAGTTTCGCCTTGCAATTTTGCACCAAACAAAACGTTTGCATTGCCAGAAAGATTTTCCTGTGCAGAAAGTACTGCAGGGCTGTTGATTGCCATTACACTTTCTTCTGTCATATAGACAAAATCACAAAGTGATGCAAACAAAGCCATACTACCCAAAGCATTGCCTTTTACTATGCAGATGCTTGGTTGATTTGTTTCTTTTGCGCTTGCCAAAATGCTTGCATAACTGTCAAGCAAAGCAACGCCTTCTTCAATTTTGCCACCACAAGAGTCCAATACAAATACAGTAGGCAAGTTGTTGTCATATGCAGTATTGCATGCTTTAACAAATTTTTCTGCCTGCTGTTTGCTCATTCCTCCTTGTGTAACTTCGCTGTTTTGAGCAACAACAAAAACAAGTTTGCCACCGATTGAAGCCTGACCCCATACAACTGATTTGCCACCGTTTTCGCTTGCAAAAAACTCATTGCTTTCTACAAAACTCTGGTCGTCAATAACGTTGCCAAGGAAGTCTTTAACGTTTTTTGTGCATTGTTTGTGCTGTTTTTGTCTTTCAGCCAACAATTGTTTTCTGTCCATAGTTCCTCCCTATGTTAAAGTTTGTCTATATATGCCAATTTCGACCTATAAAAACAACTATATATAGATATAGTATAAATGCTAAAAAATACTTTGTAAATACCCAAAATAAAGTTTTTGTTCAGTTTTTTTGCAAAAAAAATTGCGACAAACAATAGTTTATCGCAATTTTTGTTATTTAAGTTCTCTTAGATATGCAATTTCTTTGTCGTTGAGGTGTCTCCACTTGCCTCGACCAAGACCGCCAAGACGAATTTCGCCCATTTCTGTACGTTTGAGAAATGCCACGTTTTTGCCGATAGCCTCAAACATTTTTTTGACCTGATGGTTTCTGCCTTCATGAATAGTGAGTTCTACTTTGCAACCATCATCATATTTTTCAACGAGTTTTGCTTTGGCAGGTGCAGTTTTTTTGCCGTCGACTTCTACACCTCTTCTGAGTTGCTCAAGATCTCTTTCTTCAATTTCACCTTCGATACGGGCTACGTATTTTTTTGTCACTTCGTATTTTGGATGAGTGAGTTTATAAGTCAAATCACCATCGTTTGTCAAAATCAAAAGACCTTCTGTATCATAGTCAAGACGACCAACAGGATAAACCCTTGCTTTTACGTCAACAAGTTCCATTACTGTTTTGCGTTCTTTTTCGTCTTTTACAGTTGTTACATATCCTTTTGGTTTGTGCAACATGATATAAACGTTTTTGCTTTTGAGCACGATTTTTCTGCCGTCAACAGTAACTGTATCGTTGTCTTCGTTCACCATAAAGCCAAGTTCGTTTACAAGTTTTCTGTTAACTCTTACTCTGCCTTCCAAAATGATTTTGTCACAGTTTCGGCGACTGTCAACACCACAATCTGCCATATATTTGTTAAGTCTGATCATATTTTTCTCCAAACGGCAAAACTGCCTCTTATACTATATTAAGTGTAATAATTTTTGAAGAAAAAATCAACTGATTGTCAAAGTAAATTTGAGTTTTGCCAACAATTTGATTGTTTTTTGACAAAAAATCAATCTGTTGCGGCAAAGTTGACACAATTTTTATCTGATCGTTTTCACTGCCGTCTTTTTTTAGCGGATAACTAAAACAACCTGCTGTTTTTGCCTGTACAAATTTGTTTTTGCCTTTTTTTACTTTCATCGTATGATAAACGTCATCTACGCTTAACAGATTTTTCATTTCGTACTCATCAAAGCAATTTTGCATAAGAGTCATACTTTCTTCAAACATAGGCCCACAATTAAGCAAAACGACGACGAGTTGCATTCCATCTCTTTCGGCTGAGCCAACAAAACATCTGCCTGCTTTTTTTGTATACCCGGTTTTTATGCCGTTTGCACCATCAAAAAGTTTGAGTATTTTGTTTTTGTTGACCAGATATCTCTCATAGTCGTATCCGTCGTTGGCAATTTTTGCACTTTTTGACGACACAATTTGTTTAACAACCGGATTTTTTATGGCACAACAACTGATAAGACCAAGATCGTATGCGCTTGTATAATGATTGTCATCAGGCAAACCGTGTGGATTGACAAAATTTGTGTTTATGCAACCAATCTGTTTTGCTTTTAGATTCATCATATCTGCAAAATTTTCTATACTCTTGCCAACGTGCAAAGCCAAAGCAACCGCACAATCGTTTCCACTGCGCAACATAAGTCCATACAAAAGTTCTTTTACAGTCAGTTTTTCACCCTGCCTGAGATAAACAGAAGATCCTTCAACACCAACGGCTTGTTTTGGTATTGTGACAACCTCATTTATATCCGCATTTTCCGCCACCACAAGAGCCGTCATAATTTTTGTAGTGCTTGCCTCTGGCAGACGCATATCTTTGTTTTTTTCAAAAAGCAACCTTCCACTGTTTGCCTCAAAAACAACGCATGCTTTTGCAGTTGTATTTTGCACTGCCAACGTTTTTGAAGGAACAAAAACAAAGCAAAACAAAAAAGCCAGATATATAAACAAAAACTTTTTCATACTCACCTGTTCAAACTCAAAAAAATGTCTTTGGCAAGGTCGGCAAATTTGTCAACCTCTGTCTCGTGTCCGTTTGTGTTGATGAGTTGCACTCTGTCTTTTGTCACTACCAAAAAACCAACCGGCGATATAGATGCACCCGCACCCGATGCCCCTACAAACTGATTGATAATTCCATTTGACATCAGTCCTGGTTTTTTTGTGCCATATTCGCCACCACCGGCAATAAAGCCAAAAGAAATCTGAGAAATTGGCAAAATTGTGCAGCCATCACAAGTGACGTATGGCTGACCGATAATGCTGTTTGCATCCGTAAGATTTTTGAGATGACAGGTCAACCCATCGACGATTTCTTTAATTTTGTTTTGATTGTTTTGCATAACCATACTCCAAAAGAAAAAATGACGTTAACTATAATTTTTGCAATTGAGGTATAAATTATCCCTTCGGTGGCAATAATTTTATATTTGTTGTCACAACGAATATAAATGCGATATTTTTCATCATACAAATCAAAAAAATATTCGTTTACAAATGAAATTGCATGGAAGATATATCTGTCACACGTTGTATTGCAAACGCATATAAAATATAGTTTTTTTATTTTAAACAGTTTTTTTATATTGATTGTTTTGTTTTTTGATGAAAGTTTTTTTATAATTCCCTTTTTGTCAGCCAACAATTTTTTTAATGCAAAAGATTTGTTATAAACCGTAACAAAATTGAAAAATCTGCTTTTTGCACATAATATTTTTTGTTTTAAATCAAAAGACACACAAAAAACAAACTTTAACGGAAAAAACAATATAAAAAGCAACAAAAAAAACAATGCCATAAAATTAGCATTGTTTTTTATACAAAATTTATTCGTTTTTGTTATTCGATAATTTCAATCTGTTCGCCAATGAGATGTTCTGGCAAAGGTTCTTTATCCAAAGAGTCAAAGTCGATTTCTTCGTTTGACTTCATATCGAACAAGCCTTTGTCTTTGTTGTCCGGTATTGTGACTATGCGATCTGTAAGAGTTTCATAATCTGGCAGATCGTTGATGTCGTTGAGAGAAAATCTTTTTAAAAACTCGTCCGTTGTGCCAAACAACAATGGTTTGCCAATTGCATCTTTTTTGCCAACAACTTCTATCATATTCATTTTTGACAATGTTTGTACAGCATAAGTGCAGTCAACGCCCCTGATTTCTTCAATTTCAAGACGAGTGATAGGTTGTTTGTATGCAATGATAGACAAAGTTTCAAGCATTGCTTTTGTGAGCTCTTTTTCTCTTATAGGGTTGAGCACGTCTGCAACTGCATCGATATATTGTGGATTTGTTGCAAATTGCAATTTGTTTTTAAACTTTAAAATATGTATACCGCAATCCTCGCTGTATTTTTTTTGCAATTGTGCAAAAGCTTTGTTGAAATCTGCTCTGGCAACCTGCAGTTTTTCCAACAAAAAGTCAATTTCTATTTCTTTTCCTGAAGCAAACAAAACAGCCTCGAGTTTGTTTGCCAAATTTTGTTTATCCATTTATTTCTTCCTCTTTGTCATAGTCTTCAAGTGGAATGTTGTATTCTTCGTTATAATCAGGATTTTTTTCTATAAAAATCTCTTCAAACGCATCGTTTTGTTTTACGAATATATATTGAAATTTGAGCAATTCGAGCATGGCAGAAAAAGTAACAACCACTTCCATTTTAGAAATCGAATCGTCAAACAAGTCAGAAAACAAAACCGTTTGCTTTTTGTTGAGTGCATCCTGAATAAACAAAATTTTGTCTGCCACGCTGAACAAGTCTTTTTGTATATGTTTTGCCTGATCGTCATCGTTTCGGACACTCACTTTGTGCAAAAGTTTTGCAAAAGCATCAAGCAAATTGTCAAGTGACATATCTTTTGCAATATATCTTGCATTTTGCTTGCCTTCTTCTGCAGTTTTGTACACTCTGTTGATGGTTTCTTTGGTCTTTAACTTTTCAGAAACCTCTTTAAATCGTTTGTATTCTTCCAGATCACGGATAAATTCTTGTTCAGGAGACTCCTGCTCTGTTTCACTTGGCATAACAGGCAACAAAGAGTGTGATTTGATTTCCATCAAAGTTGCCGCAATTGCCATATATTCGCTTGCTTTTTCTACGTCAATTGTAGAAAGCTGGTTCATATACACCAAAAACTGGTCTGTAACCTGCGAAACGAAAATATCTTTGATTTCTATTTTTGCTTCTTTTACAAGGTGCAAAAGCAAATCAAGCGGACCTTCAAAATTGTTAAGTTTTAATTCCAGATCATTGGCTTTGTAAATTTGTTCTTCCACTTTTTACCTCACACCAAACCAAAAATGCCCCAAAATGCCATAAATGCATCGATTATGATATTTCTCAATGAAACGATATACCAGCTGAACGGTGAAAAAATCGGCAAATAATCGAGCAAAATAACTGCAATCAAAATATAAAAACTGTATTGTCTCAAAAACAACAATACTTTGTTGCTTGGTTTGCAATATGCCTCTAAAATGCGATATCCGTCCAGAGGAAAGATTGGCAAAATGTTAAACAATGCAAAACCAACGTTGAGCAAAACAGAATAAAACAAAAAGAAATATATGATATACACTAGCATATACAAAAATCTGTTTTGCAAAAGCAAGTCAACAGGCACAAAGTTTGCAATGCACAAAAACAAGCCTGTATAAATAAACGCAACGAAAACGTTCATCAAAACCCCTGCTGAAGACACAAATGCAGAGTCTCTGCGAGGATTGTTGAGATTGTAATAGTTGACAGGCACAGGTTTTGCCCATCCAAAACCTGCAATGAGCAACATTGCTGCACCAAAAAAGTCAAGGTGCTTTATTGGATTGACTGACATTCTGCCATAAAGTTTTGCCGTGTTGTCGCCACACTTGTATGCAACGAAAGCATGTGCATATTCGTGCACAGACAATGCCATGAGCAAAGCAAAAACAAATGCAATCATACACAAAAAGCCTTCTGCCTGTGTTGTTGCAACACTGCTAATAAGTGCAGGTGGATTTTTAAAAATATCAAATATCATACTTTTTACCTTTTTAAACAATATAACAACAAAAAATTGATTTGTCAATTTTACACAAGAATATATAAATATATTAAATAAAGAGAGCAAAATGCTCTCTTTTTGTTACCAGCTGGATATTATTTCATTAAAGTTGTCGACAAAACCTGCTTTTTGCACGTCAATTGCACAAAGGATGTCTGTCTGTGCAAGAATTTCGCCTTGATTTTTGATAAAAGCTTTGCCAATTATGTCACCTTTTTTGACGGGTGCTTTTATATTTTCAAAATATTCTGTTTGCAATTCGCCTTTGTTATCTCCCTTTTTGCCAAATAAAGTGAGGTTATCTTTCACAAAACCACTCAGTTCTTTATTTTTTCCACCAAAAACGGTTGCTTTTTGCTCTAAAACTTCACCTTTTTTTAAAAAAACTTTGTTTTGATAATTTGCAAAACCAAAATCAAACAGTTTTTTGTTTTCTTCAAAGCGTGTTTTGCTGTCTGGACCACCAACAATTACCGAAATCAATCGCATATCGTTTCGTTTTGCAGTTGCCGCCAGACAATGCTTTGCCTCTGACGTATATCCTGTTTTGCCTGCATCACAACCATTGTATTGTCGTATGAGTTTGTTTGTATTTGTAAGCCCTGTTACTCTGCCACCGGGATGAACAAAATCATCCATCCATATTGACGTATATTTAAAATAATCGTCGTATTTTATCAACTCACCAAACATTTTTGCCACGTCATTTGCAGTAGAAAACTGTCCTGCAACAGGCAAACCGGTGCAGTTGACAAAAACTGTATCGTTCATTTGCAGTTGATTTGCTTTTTTGTTCATCAGATTAACAAAATCTTCTACACTGCCACTGATATGTTCTGCCATGGCAACACAACTGTCGTTTGCAGATGAAATTGCAATGCTTTTTAAAAGATCGTCAACTTTGTATTGACTGCCCGCATCAAGAAAAGCCTGCGAGCCACCCATAGAAGATGCTCTTTCACTTATTGTGACCATATCGTCAAAAGAAATTTTTTTGTCTGCAATGCTGTCAAAACACAAAAGCAAAGTCATTATTTTGACCATGCTTGCAATCGGTCTTTTTTCATCTGCATTGTACTGATACAAAATTTCGCCTGAGTCTGCCGACATAAGCAAAGCAGATTTTGACAAAATTTCTATCTGACTTGCACTGGCTTTTGCAAAAGGAAAAAAACAAAAAATTGCAAGCACGCAAACAACGAAAACTAAAAATTTGTTTTTCATAATCCACCTCTTTAGTTTAGTATTTTGCAGACGAAAAATTTTATACCAAAATTAAAAACAACCTCAAAACTACAAAAACAATCAACGCAAAAATAATGGCAAACAAAATGCAACAAATCAACAGATATATCAAAAAATCGTCAAAATAACATCTTTTTGATATATTATGTTTGTAATAATATATCATGATTTGGCAAATTTGATATAAAACAGCCAATTCTAACAACAAAAATACCAAAAATATCAACAAAGACGCCAAAACAGAAAAACTGCAAAAAACGTGCTTTAATGCAAAACAAAAAAGCAATCCCCTTGCAAAAACAAGCGACAAACCCACAATAAAAAGCCTTTTTGCCGATATGCACAAAACACAAATTGCAGATGAAATTACAAAAATAAGCAATGAAAAAACAAGGCATTTAAAAAAGCTTTCGTTTAAAATCCAGTCATAAAAAACTATGGATTTTACATTTAAAAACACCCCTGCCACAACACCGCAAGCAAAGATAAAAACA
Organism: Clostridia bacterium; assembly: GCA_017457385.1. GTDB lineage: Bacteria > Bacillota > Clostridia > Christensenellales > CAG-314 > Heteroclostridium. The sequence continues at coordinate 34,602 of JAFTHO010000098.1, forward strand.
ACAGAAAAAACAGTTTTTTTGTTTATTTTAAACTGGCACAGCAAATCAAAAAAAGTGTCGAAAAGATTAGTTATCATAGCATATTTTATTTGTTATAATGCAGATAAATTCATTAAAAAAACAGGACTTTAAAGTCCTGTTTAATTTATCTGTTCCATCGAATTAAGCATACTGTGTATTGTCACGCCAAACCCTCTTGTAGGGTCATTGATAAAAACGTGTGTTACTGCGCCCACAAGTTTGTCATTTTGCAAAACAGGACTGCCACTCATCCCCTGCACAATTCCGCCTGTAGCATCTAAAAGATTTTTGTCGGTCACTTTTATGACAAGACTTTTTTCTTCGTCCACAGCCTGATTTTTGACCTTTATAATCTCAATTTCATAAAATTGTGGAGTTGTTCCGTTGATTGTAGAATAAATTACTGCTTTGCCAGGTTTTATTTCGTCAGGATTTGCAATTTCAACCACATTGCTTTCGTCAAGTGCCTGTGGCATAACGTCAAATTTGCCATATACACCAAATTTGTTGTTTGTATATATGTCACCAATATATTGTTTGTTGTTAAATGCACCTTTAAGTTCGCCAGCCTTGCCTATTTTGCCCTTGTTTACACCAAAAACGTTGCAATCATGCACCTTTCCACCATTTATTGAAATTATTTCACCATCTTTTGACGTTATCGGATGACCGAGTGATGCAAAATATTTTTCGTCTTTTACAAAGGTAAGCGTGCCAACACCATGACTTTCATCACGCAACCACATGCCAAGTTTGTTTTTGCCCGTCAGCACGTCTTTTTGTGACAGGATTTCTGTTTGTTTTTTGCTTCCACCACGAACAAAAACTACATCAAAATTCGTTGTTGTTTCTGTCAGTTTTGTTACATCCTGTGTTTTAGTCACTTTTTGACCGTTTATCTCTATAATTTTGTCCCCAATTTGCATACCTGCCTGTTCTGCAGGCGAAACAGCACCACTTTCTGTGATAATCTGACTGAATCCAACAATCTCTACACAATCATTATTAAGGCTTATGCCAATTGGAATTCCACCCAAAACAACCTTTTCCTGCTGTTGATATTGTTGTTTTGGCACAAACATATGAGAAATATCGTCAAGCAAATCTATATTTTTTGATTCAGCCGCAAAAACTGCAGACGGAACAATTGAAAAAAATGCTAAAATAAAGCAAAAAAATATCACTAACCTTGTTTTTTTCATCTTCACCTCACAATAAAGTTAGTTTGAATAGTTTTTTGCTCTTTATACAAAAAAGCACCTTCTTTGCGAAAGTGCTTTTATTTTATAATTCTTTTTTAAACCTGTTTGCCCATTTGACAAGATCTTTTGCATGCAGTTGACCATATTCGCCAATATCGCCTGCAACAAGACGTGCAATTTCATCAATTTTGCCATTTTCGTCTAGTTTTTTGACAGAAGTTTTAGTTTTGTCATCCTGAACGTATTTTTCAATAAGCAAATGTTCGTCTGACATTGCTGCAATCTGTGGTAAATGGGTAATAACCAGACATTGATAGTCGTGAGATACTTTTGCAAGTTTTTGTCCAACCACTTCTGCAATTTTTCCGCTTATGCCGGTATCAATTTCGTCAAACACCATAGTAGGTATTTTTTCTATTTTGGCAGTGATGTTTTTGAGAGCAAGCATAAATCTGCTCATTTCGCCACCACTGATGATTTTTGACAATGGCTTTACAGGTTCGCCTTTGTTTGCAGAAAAATAAAACTCAACGTTGTCAAAACCAAGCGAACCACATCCATCAAAATCTTCTTTTGAAGGGATTTTGTCAAAAACAACCACAAAAGTAGCATTTTTCATACCCAGATCGCAAAGTTCTGACATAATTTTTTGCTCAAGAGTTTTTGCAGTCTTTTGTCTGAATGCAGAAAGTTGCTGACACAAATCATACAATTCGCCCAGCGCAATTTGTTTTTGCTTTTTGAGTTTTGCAACGTAATGATCTGCATTTTTGAGTTCGTCAAGTTTTTGTTTTGCCTCCTGACAAAAAGCCAAAACGTCCTCGATACTGCCACCATATTTGCGTTTGAGCAGTTTTATTTTATCAAGTCGTGCCTCAATTCGGTCAAGTTCATACTGATCAAAACTGAGATTGCCCAAAATATCGTCAAGTGTCTCTGCAATATCCTGGATTTCATACTTTACAGAATTGAGTCTTTGGAAAAGTTCGTCATATTGTGGATCAATATTGCTTATCTGCGACAAAAAGTTTGCAGACGCGCTCACATTTGACAAGCAACTGCCTTGTCCGTTGAGCATATCCATTGCAGAAGAACAAGAATGTGAAATTTTTTCGAAAGCTTGTCCCTTTTTCTTTTGCAAAAGCAATTCGTCATCTTCGCCAACAACAAGTTCGGCAAGTTCGATTTCGTTCGTCTGATAAGACAACATATCAATGAGACGTTCTCTCTCACTGTCGTTGCCACCAAATTTTTTAAACTGACTGTTAATTTCATCAATTTTTTCACTTGCCTGTTTTACTTTTGACAAAAGGTCTGCGTCACTGTCATATCCGTCTAAAATGCTTAGATGATTTTCTGGCCTGAGCAAAAAAGTATGTTCGTTCTGACCAAAAATATCAACCAAAGAGGCCGAAATTTGCTTTAAAACAGCCTGATTTGCAAGACGACCGTTTATCCTGATTTCGTTTTTTCCTCCGACAGACATTGTTCTGGCAACTGTAAACACACCATCGTCTGACTCAAAACCGTTTTGTTCAAATACGTTGTCTTTTGGGCACTCAAAAACACTCTCTACAAATGCAGAAGTTTGTCCCGATTTGATGAGAGTTTTGTCAGCTCTTGCGCCAAGCACAAAAGCCAGCGAATCTATAATGATAGATTTACCGGCACCTGTTTCGCCACTGAGAATATTTAGACCATCAGAAAACTCGATATAAGTTTCTTCGATCAATGCAATGTTTTTGATAAAAAGACTTTTTAACATTTTATTCGATTATACCCAAAAGCTTTTGATTGAGAATATATGCATCTTCGTTTGATTTTGCAATGATGAGCAAAGTGTCGTCACCCGCAACACTGCCAAACATCTCTGGAAAATGCAACTGGTCAATGACCATACCAACTGCGTTTGCACTGCCACTGAGAGTTTTTACAATGACAAGATTGTTTGCAGACACAATTGTGATGACTGCCTCGCGAAAAACGTTGAGAAGTTTTTCTGAAACACGGATATCTTTTGATTTTACAGAAGTATATTTATATTTGTTGTTTGAAGAAAGTGTTTTTACAAGACCCAACTCCTTTATATCACGAGAAATTGTCGCTTGTGTAACACAAATACCACAATTTGCCAATTCGGCAACCAATTCTTCTTGAGTTTCTACGTCTTTGTTTGCGATTATATCCAAGATTTTAGATTGTCTTGTACTTCTGGACATTTTGTGTTGTCTCCTTTTTATTTAAAATTGTTCCATTGAACAAGTTTTTTGTTCAGTTTGTCATAAAAGTTGCCCTTGTTTATTTTGACAAATTTGAGTGACAGGTCTGATTTTTTAACCAGTACTTTAGTGCCTTTTTGAACGTTTGTTGCAACTTCTTTTCCGTCAATAAAAATTGAGTTTTGATCATCACGACTTTCTACAACAATTTCTATAACTTCGTTTTCATTAAAAACTATCGATCTGTTATGAAGAGAATGCACGCACAACGGAGTGAGCACCAACGCATTTATTTTTGGTCCAAGAATTGGTCCGCCGGATGACAAAGAATATCCTGTTGAACCGGTTGGAGTTGCCACGATAACACCGTCTCCCTCATAAGTGTCAATATAAACTTCGTCACTGAATACGTCTATTTTTGCAATGCTATTTCTGTTTGAGCGCACAACCAAAATTTCGTTGAGAAAGTTAAATACCTTGTCTTCAAGTGAAACCTGCACCATCATACGTTTTTCGATATCGTATTCTTTGTTTTTGATTACAGAAAGTGCTTTTTCAAATTCAAAAATTTCAACTTCGGACAAAAAGCCCATTCTTCCATTGTTTACTGACAAAATTGGCACGTCTGCTTTTGCCGCACTTTCGCAAACGTTAAGTATCGTGCCGTCGCCACCAACAACAACGAGAATGTCACAATTGCTCACGTTATTCATTTCTTCTATGATTTCATAAGTAAAACCAAGTTTTATACAAATTTTGCAAAGACTTTCGGTTATTGTCATTTTTTCGTCTTTGAATTTGTTTGAATATATTCCAAGGTGCATAAAAACCCTCCAGACTTAATGATTATACAATATCCGTTATAAATATTCAATACTTATACAAAAAAAATAAGGAGTAAAAACTCCTTATTCAATCATATTTTTTAGTTGTTGCATATCAAAACCATTTTCTGACAACTGTTCTTGTATAGATGAATGTCTGACAAATTTGTCATCAACGGCAACGATTTTTATTTGTGGTTTAGTCTTAAATTGTGACACAAAAGACAAAATATTTTGACCAAGTCCGCCAGAAGATTGATTTTCTTCCATCACGATCCACTTTTTATCGTTTATACGTGACAAAAGCATTTTTTTGTCTGTTGGTTTTACAAAACTTGCATTAATTACGTTTATTTTTTGTTGTGAGTTTTGTGCAACCTGCATTGCAATTTTGTTGCAATTTGGACCAACTGCAAAAATGCTGATTTCTCCACCATTGTCAAGCAAATATTGCCATTTTGCATATTCAAACTGGCTTTGTTCAAAACAAACGTCACAATCTTTTGGGTATCTTATTGCCAAAGGGGCATCAAAATCAATTGCAAATTTTAGTGCCTGTTTGAGTTCGTTTACGTCTTTTGGGGCAATTATCGTCATATTTGGCATTGATCCAAGATAAGACAAATCAAACAGACCCTGATGAGTTTCGCCATCCTGACCGACAAAACCCGCCCTGTCAATGCAAAAAGTTACAGGCAGTTTGTCAATGCATACGTCGTGCAAAATCTGGTCGTATGCCCTTTGCAAAAAGGTAGAATATACTGCAACAAAAGGCTTCATACCATTTTTTGCAAGACCTGCCGAAAAAGTAACGGCATGTTGCTCGGCAATGCCAACGTCAAAAAATTTGTCAGGATGATTTTTTGCAAAACTTTCTATACCTGTTCCTGACGGCATTGCTGCACATACGGCACATATTTTGTCATTTTGTTGTGCAAGCAAAGACAACTCTTCGCCAAGTGCAGAAGAAAAAGAATATTGCTTTTTATCCTGATTTTTTGGTGAAACACCATGAAAATCCTGTGGATTTTGTTCTGCAGGGGCATATCCTTTGCCCTTTTTAGTAACAACGTGCAACAAAATTGGTCTGTTGAGTTGTTTTTTGATAGACTTTAAAATTTTGACCATTTTTTTGACGTTGTTGCCGTCAAATGGTCCTATGTATTTGATGCCAAAATTGCTGAAAAACGTGTTGCTGCCAAACAATGATTTGAAAAAGTTTTTTACCGCGCCAAAAAACTTGACTATAAATTTGCCAACAAGCGGTATTGCAGACAAAAACTTTGTCATACCATATTTAAACTTGTTGTAACCACTTGCAAGACGAAGTTTTGAAAGCGTCATTGACACGTTGCCAACGTTTTTTGATATTGACATATTGTTGTCGTTTAGTACGACAAGCATATTTTTTTTATTGACGTTGTTGAGTGCCTCATAAACCATACCACCAGTCAAAGCACCGTCACCAATGACAGAAACCACGTCAAATTTTTGGTTTTGCATATCCCTTGCCTGACAAATGCCAAGCGCAGCAGAAACCGAATTGCTTGCATGTCCTGAAACAAAAGCATCCTTTTCGCTTTCTGACGGACAACAAAAACCACTCAAACCATCTTTTTGCCTTAGAGTTTTGAGCTGATCTTTTCTGCCTGTTAATATTTTGTGCACATATGACTGATGCCCAACGTCCCACAAAATTTTGTCCGCATCGTCAAAAACGTAATGCAAAGCAACTGTGAGTTCAACAACCCCCAGATTTGAAGCAAGGTGCCCGCCATTATCCAGGACAACATCTAACAGATATTGCCTGATTTCATCGCACAGCACCTTTAATTGCTTTATATCAAGTTTTTTTACGTCCTGAGGACAAGTGATATTTTCGAGATACATACTAATTTTTTTTGAATACAGACAAAACCCTTGCAACCATATAAATGATTTTGTTTGAGTTTGTCATTGCATAAGATTTGCCAAGTGATTTGCCAAAAACGGTAAATGCAGCAATAAACGAGCTGAACAACACACTCACCAGAATTGACGTGCCGTCTGCAAACTGTTTGATAACGATTGCAGCACCGCATGCACCACTGATGATACCGCAAATGTCACCAATGATATCTGCACACACAGATGACACTTTTGGTGCGTTTTTGACAAGTTTTACAGCCATTTTTGCCCCTTTGACCTTGCGGGCAGACATTGACAAAAACGGTTGGATATCACATGATGCCGCCGCCGTGCCAATCATATCAAATATAACTGATAAAATTATAATAAAGACAATGAGAATATATGCCACAATCAATGGTGCATTGCCCATAACAAGTTCGCTCACCAGGCTGAACGCAAAAGAAAGCGTAAGCGTCAAAAGCAACACTATTGCAGGCCATATATTTTTTTTCTTTTCTTTTTTGTGTTTTTCTTCTTTTTTGTGTTTTTGGGTTTTCTCTCGTTCTTCTTTCAAAATAAACCTCTATAAAAAAATAAAACAGGTGGTGGTAAATTAGGTAAACCTTACGGCATAGGTTCAGTAGGATTTCCCTATGGGCTACTTCTCGTCGCCGCAGAAGCAGTTTCCTTTTAAAACCCACATTGCGTTGTCACCAATCGCAAAACTGAATCGCCACTTAGTCCGTACTATAATCCCTAAAATACCTGAAATACAGCCTAGAAGATTTCCTTAACAAACACCCAGACATCTATCCTCTTTTGCAACGCAAATTTCATCACGCGATCACCCTCACTCGTTGGCCAACGGCCGAAGGTGTAATCGTGAATCCCGATTGCTATCACTCAAGGCAGGCTACACTGTACACAGCACAAAAAAGCACCGCATAGCAGGTTTATACCTTATTCAGTAGTATAGAAAACCCACACTACCGATATAAGTCTCCACGGAAAGTGGGAATCAGCCGTATGCCATTACGACTTACCCAAAATCCTTAACTCCCAGCATCAGCCCCTGTTTGGGCAACAAAAGCCAACACAAGAAACTTCATCGTTATGCCCTTTGACGATTTTTTACTCCCGTCTTGGATGAAAAAGTGTCTGACTAGGATACTGCACCACCAGTTTATTATTTATTTTATCACAAATTTTTAAATATATCAAATTGATTGATATATAGTTTGCTCAATGATTTCTCGTCTGATTGAATTTGCACAACTCAACGAAAAAATCTGCATTGTCAAAACGTTTTATACTGTCAATTGCAGTTTTTGTATATTCGTCCAGCTGTTTTTTTGCGCCGTCAATGCCAAGCAGATTTGTATAACTCAGGTTTTGATCAATATCTGCATCGAGCAAATCGTCTGCAACCTGAAAAGCTTTGCCAAAATTTTCGGCAAAAACAGCAAGATATTCTTGTTGCTCGTTTGTTGCCCCACAATAAATTGCAGTTGCCACAGTGGATGCAAAAATGAGTTTTGCCGTTTTGTTTTCCGTCAAAAAATCAAGTGTTTCAAAGTCATTTTGTTTGTCACAACAAATATCCACCGCCTGACCACCAATCATACCGCAAATTCCACTGCAGTCGAAAATATATTTTATTGCCTTGAAATAACTTTGCGAATAGTCGCCATCAAGCAAAGTTTCGCAAGCAAGATTTAGTAAAGCATCTCCTGCCAGCACTGCATTTGCCTCGCCAAACTTTTTGTGACAAGATGGTTTTCCTCTGCGAAAATCGTCGTCATCCATACAAGGCAAATCGTCGTGAACAAGCGAATAGGTATGAATCATTTCAATTGCAGTTGCAATTTTTTCTATATTTTTGTCATCAACTCCAAAAAGTTTTGCAGTCTCAAACACAAGGCA